>JABTBR010000002.1 GCA_013284265.1 Oxalobacteraceae bacterium
CGCGCGGCGGGTACGCCCGCCACCTCGACCTGCACCGCGAACAGCGCGCCACTCAATGGATGCGCCGCCAGCTGCTCCGGCGTATTGTCTTCCCGCGCGGTGGTGATATACAGCGTCTTCAGATCCGTCCCGCCGAAAGTGCACGAAGCCGGATTGCGCACCGGCAGCGTAACCGTCTGCAGCAGCTCGCCCTGCGCCGTATAACGGCACACGCGGCCACCGCCCCATTGCGCGATCCACAGGCAGCCTTCGCTGTCGACATTCATGCCATCGGGCCAGCCTTCCACATCGCCATCAAACTCGCGCCACAAGCGCGCCTCGTCCAATGCGCCATCGGCCGCCAGTGGATAAGCATAGGTGCGCCCTTCGAAGCTGTCGGTGTGATACATGGTGGCGCCGTCGCGGCTGAAGGCCGGGCCATTGCAGATGTGATAGCCCTGCTCCATCAGCTGCAAGGACAAGTCATGGTCCAGACGGAACAGCCTTCCCGCAGCCTGGCTGTAATCGGTGTTGTGCATCGAGCCGGCCCAGATGCGGCCAGCCGCATCGGCCTTGGCGTCGTTCAGGCGCAGGCCGCTGCCTTCGGCGAAAGGCCGGTGCAGATACTCGATGCGCACTCCCGGCTCCAGCCACAGGCGCGCGATGCCGTCGCGCAGGCCCGCCATGAAGCCGTCGCCGTCGCGGCGCGCGATCAGCCAGCAGATGTAATCGGGCATGGCCCAGCTGCGCTGGCTGCCGTCGGCATCGAGCGCGTGCAGGGTATTGCCCTTCAGGTTCACAAAGTACAGGCGCTGCTGCTCCACCATCCATAGCGGCGCCTCGCCCAGCTCCGCGCCCACGTTCCAGATGCATTGTGCTTCGCTTGTTTTCATCACGTCCATCCCGCGTCAACGATAAATTCCTGAGCCGTGATCATACGGCTATCCTGCGATGCCAGGAACAGCGCCATGTTGGCGATGTCCTCGCCGACGATGCGTCCCGGCAGGCAGTGGTTTTCCGCCATCGCACGCTCGCCATCGGCATCGACCCATTTCTCCAGCTGGCGCGGCGTCATCACCCAGCCCGGCGTGAGCGTGTTTACGCGGATCTTGTGCTTGCCGAATTCGCGCGCCAGGCTGCGCGTCAGGCCCGTGGTGGCCGATTTGCAGGTGGCGTAGACCGGATAGCCGGCCACCTTGTTCTTCCAGCCGGTGGACCCGAGGTTGATGATGGCGCCGCCGCCCGCGTGCAGCATGCCCGGCATGACCGCCTGCGCCGCGAAGAAATGCGCTTTCAGGTTGATCGCCAGCTTGCCGTCGAAGTATTCCGGCGTCACGTCCAGAAAATCGTGGCGTTCGTCATTGGCGGCGTTATTCACCAGCACCGTAAAATCGCCCAGCCGCGCCGCCGCGCCGGCGATGGCGTCGCGCAGCGCCTCCACATCCGACAGATCGCAGGGCACAAACAGCGGCTGATGCGCGACCTGGCCTTCGAGCGCAGCGAGCAAGGCGCGCGAGGCCGCCAGGTCGCGGTCGGCGAAGGCCACATGCGCCCCCTGGCGCGCAAAGGCCCGCACGATGTCGGCGCCGATGCCGGAACCGCCGCCGGTAATGAAGACCCTGGCCTGCGCCAGGCTGGGGTATTGGGTAAATTCGCGAGCAAATTCCATCTATTTTCCTTGTGACATACATCGTTTTGCGATGTTACGTAAGCAATTGATAACAATCCAATGAAAATTTATCTGAAACCGATAACCAAATTGAGTAGCAAATTCATCGGTTTTGCTTTGCTTGCGCCGTCACAAGCGCCCTTCGGCGCAGGACTTATATAGTTGACCACAGTTTTCACCTCTTCCACCTATGCAATGGAGCCGCCATGAACACCGCCCATCTCGCCCGTCCCGTCGTCCATTCAGCAAATAAACAACAGGCCTTCGAACTGCAGGCAAGCAAGCTGGGCCTGAAGCCGCGCGACCCCTGGGTGGGAGGTTATGTCGATTACGAATGGGATCATCTGCGTCTGATCCTGGACGTCATGCCGCTGCGCCTGGAAGGCATGCGCATCCTGGAATTCGGCTGCAATGTGGGTGCGTCGGCGATTTTGTTCTCGCATCTGGGCGCCAAGGTGAACGCCACCGACATCTCGGAAGAATGGGTCAGCCTGGCCCGGCTGAACGCCGAACGTTACGATATAGATAACATCGAATTCGCCCATGTCGCGGACTCGCGCCGGCTTCCTTTTGCCGACCGGCAGTTCGACCTGATCGCCTGTAACAGCGTGCTGGAGTACGTAAACGAGGACGAGATTGCTGCGGTGCAGCGCGAGCTGGACCGGGTACTGGCACCCGGCGGCATGATATTGCTGACCGGCACCAGCAACCGCCTGTGGCCGCAGGAAGCGCATTCGGGCCGCTGGCTGGTCAATTATCTGCCGCGCTTGCTGGACCGGCTATGGGGAAAATCGCTGCAGCGCGGCATGTGGCCCTGGGCGGCCCGGCACGGCTTCGGCCCGCACTACCGCAACCTCGATACGGCGGCGCCCGATAACTTTTTCGCCCGCTCGCGCCAGCGCATGGGCATCCCGGCCCGCCAGCTGCAACCGCTGCTGTGGCTGGCCCGTCTGCTGGGCGTGGGACCGGGCATGCTGGCACACAATCTGTCCTGCCTGCTGCAAAAGCAGCCGGAAGGAAATTACTTCAAATCCGGCCCGGCGCGGCAATCATCGGCAGCCCCCGAGCAGCGCTGAAGCGAGGCCGGCGCGGCCGCTCCGGTGGCCGTTTACAGTGCGCCGCCGCGGCCGCGCCAGGCACGGTCGCCTCGCGTCCGAGGCCATGCTCTAGTGCACGGGGGCCGATAGGATTGCCGAGCCAATTTGTTTGGTTTAGTATGGTTTATCTCATTCAAGGCCAAAGGCTAGAGGCATGTTGCACCCTGTACCGAAGTCGAAGAAACCCGTTCTGGCGGCCGCGCTTGCCGTTACCATCACCGGCCTGAGCTTTTGCTACTCCCTGTGGCACAAGGGGCCGGATCAGCGGATTGCCCAAGTCCAGGCCGAAGGCGCCGGCGTTCCGGCCAAGCCGGCCGACGTCGCCGTGCCCGCAGCGGTGGCCAAGCCAGCCGATGCGTCGGCTAGCCCATCCACCAGCAAAGCGGCTGCCCGCAATAAAGAGCAGGCCAGCGCCGCCTTGATGGCGCTGCCGGAATTGCGCGCCTGGTCGGCCCTGCTGGAGAAGAAATCCGGCGGCACCGTCCACGGCGCGCTGGTCGAATACGATCCGGTGCCGCGTCAGTTGAATGGCAAGCGCTACTGGCAGTTCAGCTTTGTCGAAAGTAGCCCGGAAGCGGCGCTGCGCTGGGAAAGTTTCCTGCTCTCGAGCAGCGACGATGAAATCCTGGTCGACGATGCCGCCAGCGACAGCGTGCTGAGCCTGGAGCGCTGGCGCAAGGACAAGCGTCCGCTGCAGCGCAGTGGCGCCAACAACTAAAACACCTGCCCGAGCGAGGGTAGCGGGCCGGGGCCCTCTTTAAAACCCAAGGCAAAGAGCCGGGGGCCTGTCCCAAAGGGACAGGCGGGGCGCAGCCCCTCCCCGGACCCCGGGTCAGACCCCAGGGTTATGCCGTGGGTTTTAAATTGCCGCCGGCGGCCCGCTAGCAGCTCACGCCGCCGGACGCGCCTGCGCCTGCGTCTGCACCGGCGCACCATTCACCCGCCCTACCCACCACACCGCCAGCAAGGTCAACACGGCTGCGATCCAGCCATTGCTGCCATAGCCCACCAGACGGCCACTGGCATCCACATGCACCGCCAGTCCACCCAGCATCGCGCCGAGGCCACTACCAAGCTGCTGAATCGCCGAGTTCGCGCTAAGGAAGGCGCCGCGCCGGGATGGATCGGGAACCGTCGTCATCAAGGCCTGCATCGGAATATTCCGTCCCGAGAGGGCTGGCATGAAAATGGGGAAGAACAGGATCACCCCCCACAGCGGCAGCAACGGCATATGCGTCATGAACAGGATAGGCAGGATGGAGAACAGCGCCACGCTGCGGTACACCACATGCTTGCCGGCGCGGTCGGCCCAGCGGCCGATCAGGCGAGCGCTGAACAGGGTAGCCAGGCCGCCGGCCAGATACACATAGCTGATCTGCACCGGCTGCACGCCCAGATTATTCACCAGCATCGGCGAGATGAAGGGAATGATCAGCATCCCCGTCAGCATGTTGACGCCCGACAGTAAAAAGGCATTCAAGTGGCGCGGTACACGGAACAGGCCCAGCAGATTCGGCAGCACTTCCGACAATGGCGTCTTGCGGCTCAGGTGGCCGTCCAGCGTCGGCAGCACACGCGCCGCCACCAGCCAGATCAGCAGCGAGAACACCACCAGCAGATAGAACGGCGAAGCCCAGCCAAAGTGCGCGGCCAGCATCACGCCGGTCGGCACGCCGGCGATCGCCGCCAGGCTAAAGGAGGTCATCACCACGCCGGTCGCTTCGCCACGGCGCTGCGGCGGAATCAGGTCGCCGATGATGGCCATGACGATGGCGCCCAGCACGCCGCCGGTCAATCCGGCAAAGGCGCGCGACAACACCAGCACATGGAAGGTCGGCGCCATCGCGCAGGCCAGGTTCGACAGCGTGAACAGCAGGAACATCGCCAGCAGCAGGCGCTTGCGGTCGAAGCGGTCGATATAGGTGGCGGCCAGCAGGCCGGACAGGCCGGCGCACCAGGCATAGGCCGAGACCGCGCCGGAGAAGGCCGCCGGTTCAATCGAAAAAGCGCGCATCAGTTGCGGCGCCAGCGGCATCATCACCATGAAGTCCATGATGACGGTAAATTGGGTCAGCGCGAGCAGCCAGAGCAGCAGTCGTTCGCGCGCGGGAGTCAGGGGTATGGGCATGGATATTGTTTTTCTTGGATAGGGAAACCGGCCTGCGATGGCCGGATGGGATTAATCGAGGCCGTTGATGTCGTCGGTGGCGCGGCGCAGGATGGCCTGGATGGCGGCCAGCCTGGCATCGCTGGGATTGTTCTCGCGCGCCTGCGTGATGACCGCCCCTTTCAGTTCGTGCATGGCGCCGCGTATATCGCCGCGACCGGACGACGGTTCCGTCATGCGCTGCATGATGGCGTCGACGAACTGGCGGTTCTCTTCCAGGAAAGCCTGGCCTTCCGGCGTGATCGTGTGCAGTTTCTTGTTGCCGTCCGGCGTGGCCGAGACATGGCCCATGTCGAGCATCATCGACAGCAGCGGATAGATCGCGCCCGGGCTGGGGGTGTAGCTGCCGCCGGCGCGCTGCTCCAGCTCCTTGATGATTTCATAGCCGTGACGGGGTTTTTCGGCGATCAGCTGCAGCACCACGTAGCGCATCGCGCCGGCGTCGAACATTTTGGGACCGCGACCGCGGCCATGGCCGCCTTCGCCGCCGCCATGGCCGCGGCCGTGCATCATCGAATGGAAGCGATGGGAATCATGTAAAAATCTAAACATGGCAAAACTCCTTAAGATATAACAATATAAGATATTACTTAATAAGATATATCTTAAACTAGTTTTGAGAAAGTTCAAGCAGTTTTTTAGGGCGAGATGCCCCCACGGCAAAAAGCCAGGGGCTGAGCTGCCAGCGCACCGGGGGCGTGTTTTGGACCGAAGGCAAAGAGCCAGGGACGTTTTTTGAACCGAAGGCAAAGAGCCGGGGACGTTTTTTAAACCCACGGCAAAGAGCCGGGGTCTGACCCGTCGGGTCAGACCCCAGGGTTGCGCCGTGGGTTTAAAAACCGGTAACGGCCCGCTTAATTTAGTGCGAGCGCAGGCGGAGAATGGAGAGGAAAAACAGGCGCGCGGAAGGATGGGCGCAAGCCCACCCTTCCGGCACAGACAGGTCTTAGCTGTCGAGGTGGGAGATCAGCAGACGGCGGCTTTCGGATTCGCTGCCGCCCTTGCGTTCGATCACCAGTCCGGCATTTTGCGCATCGAGCGAAATACCCACCGACAGGATGTCGATCAGCAGCAGTTGCAGGATGCGCGAGATCATCGACAGGAAGGTGGTGCTGTCTTCGCTGTGGTCGACCGTCAGGCAAACCGTGGCCTTCTTGGCCAGCGGCGAATTGCTGGTGGTGATGGCGATGACGTCGGCACCGGCCGCGCGCGCCGCATCGACGGCGTCTAGCAGCTCCGGCAGCTTGCCCGAATTGGAAATCGCAATCACCACATCGCCGGCATTGAGCAGCTCGGCCGACAACGTGAACAGATGCGCATCGCCATACAGCGCGGTCGGAATGCGGAAGCGGAAGAACTTGTGCTGGCCATCGAGCGCCACCACGCGCGAATTGCCCAGCGCGTAGAACTCCACCCGCTTGGCCTTGGCCACCAGGGCGATGGCGCGGTCGAGCGAACGCACGTCGAGCTGGTCGCGGAACTTCAGGATCGCCGACACGGTATTGTCGATCACCTTGGCGCTCAGGTCATGGGTGCTGTCGCTGACGCGCACCTGGCTGTGACGCACCGGAATCGCGCCGGTCAGGCTGCTGGCGAACTTCAGCTTGAAGTCGGCCAGGCCAAGGAAGCCGAGCGAACGGCAGAAGCGGATCACGGTCGGCTGGCTCACTTCGGCCAGGCGCGCGATGTCGGCGATCGGCTCGTTCAGCACCAGGCGCGGCTGCTCCAGCACCAGGCTGGCCACGCGCTGTTCGGCCGGGGTCAGCTCGTGCTGCAGATGCTGCACCCGCTCCATCAGCGTATTGGCGCCGCTGCGTCCGCGCAGGTGCTCGGACAGGATCGTCGCCACGCCATAGAAGGCCGGGTTCGGCGTGGTGATGACGTAGGTCGGAATTTCGGACAGGTAGCTGGTGAAGCGGCCCTTGGCTTCAAAGCGCGCGCGGAACGGCGAGCTGGCGAACCACTCGCCCATGCGCGGCACGATACCGCCGCCGATGAACACACCGCCGAAGGCGCCCAGCGTCACGGCCAGATTGGCGCTGGCGCCGCCCAGCATGGCGCAGAAGCATTCCAGCACTTCCACGCACAGCGGATCTTTATCGGTCAGCGCGCCGGAGATGATCTCCTGCGAGCTGAGGTCGCGCACCTGGCGGCCATTGCGCTTGGCGATGGCGCGGTAGATGATCTCCATGCCGGGGCCGGAAATCAGGCGCTCGGTCGACACGTGCGACCAGGTCTGCCAGGCGTACTGCAAGATCGCATATTCGCGTTCGTCGGCCGGGGCGAAGTTGGTGTGGCCGCCTTCCGAACCGAGGGTGACGAAGCCGTCGACGGTGGGAATCACGCCCGACACACCGAGACCGGTACCCGGTCCCAGCACGCCGATGACGGAATTGCTGGCCGGGGCGCCGCCGCCCACCTGCATCAGGTCGGCCGGCTTCAGGCCCGGCAGCGACATCGCCAGCGCGGTAAAGTCATTCACCACCAGCAGCGTGTGCAGGCCCAGGGCGCGGCGCACTTCGTCGGTGGAGAATTCCCAGTCGCGGTTGGTCATGCGCACCTGGTCGCCGCTGACCGGATTGGCCACCGCCAGCGCGGCGTGGTTCAGCGTGATGTCTGCATGGTCGGCCAGATAGGAACGCAGCAGCGGCACGATGCCGCTGTAGTCGTCGCACTTGAGCACCCGCACGGCGCGGAACTCGCCCGGCGCCGTCTGCAGCGCGAAGCGGGCATGCGTGGCGCCGATGTCGGCCAGCAGGCGCGGCCCGTCGGCAAAGGCGGTGCGGTTCAGTTTTTGGTCTACTTCAGCAGATTTCATCGTCGATTCAGTCAAAACAGGTGCGGGTTTTGTCAGGCATACAGTGCTGCCCCAAAGGCGGCAAGGATACCTGAAATATGCGACGGAAAGAAGCAAGCCCCTGTAAACAGTTATCGCAAACCGTTATCGCAGGGGCCTGTGGCGCTTTATTTTGCCAGACCAAACCAGGCGCCGAAGGCCGGCAGGGTGATCTGGCCGTCGACGGCCTCGCCCGGCAGATCGTAGCCCTGCATTTTCTCCGCGCCCACGGCCGCTGGCAGCGCAAAGCTGACCGGCTCCTTACCGAGATTGAACACCGCGACGATACCACGTTCGCCGGCCAGATCGCGGCGCAGCGCCAGCACCGGCTCGGGCGCGTCGAAGAAGACGATGTCGCCGCGGGTCAGCTGCGGCAGGCCGCGGCGCCAGGCGATGATCTTGCGGGCGAAGGACAGCGCCGAATCGGGATCGTTTTCCTGCAGCGAAGCGGCGCGCGCCAGATGCGGCTCGGCCACCGGCAGCCAGGGCTTGCCGCTGCTGAAGCCGGCGTTGGCGGCCTTGGCATCCCAGGCGATCGGCGTGCGGCAACCGTCGCGGCCCTTGAACTCGGGCCAGAAGGTAATGCCATACGGATCTTGCAGCAGTTCGAAGGGCACATCGGCTTCGCCGAAGGCCAGCTCGTCGCCCTGATACAGGCAGGGCGTGCCCTTGAGCGAGAGCTGCATCGCCAGGATCATCTTGGCGAAGGCCACCGGCACATCCGGACCGCCCCAGCGCGAGGCGACGCGCTGGGCATCGTGATTGCCTACCGACCAGGAAGCCCAGCCACCCTTGACGCGCGCCTCGAACTGCTCGACCTGGGTGCGGATGTAAGGTGCGGACAACTGCGGCACCAGCAGGTTGAAGCTGTAGGCCATGTGCAGCTTGTCGCCATCGGCGGTGTACTCGGCCATGACGCCCAGCGAATCGTCGGCGCCGACTTCGCCGATGGAGATCGCGTTGTATTCATTGAGCAGCGCGCGCAGCTTCTGCAGGAAGGCCAGATTCTCCGGACGGCTCTTGTCGTAGATGTGGGCTTGCATGCCGTAGGGGTTAACGTCGGACACGGTGGCCGTGTCGCGGTTGACGGCCGGCGGATTGCTGCGCAGCTCAGGGTCGTGGAAGTGGAAATTGCAGGCATCCATGCGCACGCCGTCGACGCCGCGCGCCAGCCAGAAGCGCAGGCTATCCAGGTGGGCTTGCTGCACTTCCGGATGGTGGAAGTTTACTTGCGGCTGGTTGACGAGGAAGTTGTGCATATAGTACTGGCGGCGGCGGCTGTCCCACTGCCAGGCCGAACCACCGAACACCGACATCCAGTTATTCGGCGGATTGCCGTCCGGCAGAGGGTCGGACCAGACATACCAGTCGGCCTTGGGATTGTCGCGGCTGGAGCGGCTCTCCTTGAACCAGGCGTGGTCTTCGGCCGTGTGCGCCATCACCTGGTCGATCATGATCTTCAGGCCCAGGCTGTGCGCGCGGGTGATCAGCGCATCGAAGTCTGCCAGCGTACCGAACAGGGGATCGACGTCGCAGTAATCGGAAATGTCGTAGCCGAAGTCCTTCATCGGCGACTTGAAGAAGGGCGAGATCCAGACGATGTCCACGCCCAGGCCGGCGATGTAGTCGAGCTTGGCGGTAATGCCCGGCAGATCGCCCACGCCATCGCCATTGGTATCGAGGAAGCTGCGCGGATACACCTGATAGATGATCGCTTCGCGCCACCAAGGCGCGGTCTGGTTGCTTGGCGTGGACGGTTGGATGCTCATGGAAGTTCCTGTGATGGCCGGAAAGTGTCAAAAAGTACTGATAATTCAGATTTGTAGACAATATACATGATGAATATGAATATTTCAATCTGCGACACATATAGCAATTTTCAGTTATTTTTGTTTTAAATCAATAAGTTAACTCAATTTAAAACGCACATCCACTTTTCAAATGGTAGTCAAACTACATAAATTCAAAATAAAAACTGTAGCAAGCCGCCTACAGGGCCCCGGCGGGGCGTCCAGCGATTGCTTGCCAAGCCTTGCCGCTTGCGCATAGCATCGCGGCACGACCACACAATGGGAGACAATATGTCGCAAGCCGAACTACCACTAGGCAACGGGCCGATGCCCAAACAGATTCCGTACATCATTGCCAATGAAGGCTGCGAACGCTTCAGCTTCTATGGCATGCGCAACATCCTCACGCCTTTCCTGATCAGCACCCTGCTGCTGTTCATCCCCATGGCCGACCGCGCAAGCGAAGCCAAGCACGTATTCCACACCTTCGTCATCGGCGTGTATTTCTTCCCGCTGCTGGGCGGCTGGCTGGCCGACCGCTTCTTCGGCAAGTACAACACCATCTTCTGGATGAGTTTGATCTACGTGGCCGGCCACGCCTGCCTCGCCATCTTCGAAGACAATCTGAAAGGCTTCTACTTCGGCCTGTTCCTGATCGCCTTCGGCTCGGGCGGCATCAAGCCGCTGGTGGCCTCCTTCGTAGGCGACCAGTTCGACCGCAGCAACAAGAACAAGGCCAAGCTGGTGTTCGACGCCTTCTACTGGATCATTAACTTCGGCTCCTTCTTCGCCTCGCTGCTGATGCCGATCTTCCTGCGCGACTACGGCCCCGCCGTCGCCTTCGGCATTCCCGGCATCCTGATGGCCATCGCCACCCTGGTATTCTGGGTCGGCAACAAGAAATACATCCACGTGCCGCCAGCGCCATCGAATCCGCACTCCTTCATGCGCGTGGCGCGCAGCGCGCTGCTGGCAACCGCGCCCGGCAAGGGGCGTCCCGGCCTGATGATCGCCGGCCTGGGTGGCGCCGGCGCCCTCGCCTCGCTGTGCATGACGCCTTCGTGGGGCTTCGTGATCGCCGCCTGTACCGCCCTGGTGCTGCTGATCGCCTTCGGCGGCCTGGGCACATCGATGCAACTGGAACGCGCGCGCGGCACCCATCCCGACGAGGCGGTCGAAGGCGTGCGCGCGGTGTTGCGCATTCTGGTCGTATTCGCGCTGGTCACGCCATTCTGGTCGCTATTCGACCAGAAGGCCTCCACCTGGATCGTGCAGGCCAACGACATGAGCAAGCCAAGCTGGTTCCTGCCGGCGCAGATGCAGGCACTCAACCCCCTGCTGGTGATGCTGCTGATCCCGGTGAATAACCTGCTGCTGTTCCCGCTGCTGCGCCGCCTGGGCTGGGAACCGACCGCGCTGCGCCGCATGACGCTGGGAATCGCCTTCACCGGCGTGGCCTGGATCGTTATCGGCACGATTCAAGTGGCGATGGACCAGGGCAATACCATGTCGATCGCCTGGCAGATCCTGCCTTACGCCCTGCTCACCTTCGGCGAAGTACTGGTCTCGGCCACAGGGCTCGAATTCGCCTACAGCCAGGCACCCGCCTCGATGAAGGGCACCATCATGAGCCTGTGGTATCTGGCCGTCACCGTGGGCAGCCTGTGGGTACTGATCGTCAACGCCGGCGTCAAGAACGATGCCGTCAACGCCTACATCGGCACGACCGGGTTTAGCGTGATCGCCTTCCAGATGTACTTCTTCGCCGCCTTCGCACTGCTGGCGGCGAGCGTGTTCGGCTGGTATGCGCTGCGCTACAAAATGGTGGACAACTACCGCACCAGCAACTGATTTAAGGCCGCACCTACCCGCCACCGCCTCGATTTAGTATGAAAACTACAGAAATTGGATTACCATAGCTCGCATAAAGACGGGCTAGTTACCGATATTTGTAACTACACTACCAAATAACGAGGCGGAGACGGATACCATGGCTGGAAACAGGAAGGCGCTGATCGCGCGCGCGGCGGAACTTTCGATGGGCGCCACGCTGGGGGCCTCCCTGCTACTGGCCTGCGGCGCGGCCAGCGCCGCAGCCCCTTCACTCGACGCCTGCGACGGCCCCTTCGCCACTGTGCTCAGCGAGCCGCGCAGCACCCCCGTCAGCGATGCGCGCGCACTCTGGCTGAATCGCCAGCTGATCGCCTGGCCCGGCGCCGAGGCCAGCACCAGCAGCACCTTCAAGCTCTATCACTCGGCCAGCGGCCAGCTGCAAGCGGCGCCCGGCGCCAAAGTGAGCGGCGCCGACGGCGCGCTGACGCTGAGCACCTTCAACGGCAGCATCCCGTCCGCCGTCGCCACCCGCTTCAAATACATCGGCACCGGCCCCACCCTGGCCCTGCCTTCCGCCGCGCTGGCCGCCAGCGCCGCCCTCCAGCCCGGCGCCCTGCTGCGCCAGCAAGTGCTGCTGGTGCAGGAGGCGGCGGACGGCAGCGTGATCGATGCCACCTCGCTGCAACTGGCCGGCGCGCTGGACGACCTGTACGCATCGGCCGCCACGGCGCCCAATCTGGGCGCCACGCTGGCCAGGGACGGCACCGAATTCAAGCTGTGGGCACCGACCGCCCGGCAAGTCTCCGTCTGCACCTACGACACCGGCTCCAGCAAGGCCAGCGCCATCGACACCATGCAGGACGATAGGCGCAGCGGCGTCTGGTCCGCCGCCAAACGCACCCGCCTGAGCGGCAAGTACTACAACTACCTGGTGGAAGTGTTCGTGCCGGGCACCGGCATGGTGCGCAACCTCGTCACCGATCCCTACTCCGTCAGCCTGACCACCGACGGCAAGCGCAGCTACATCGCCGACCTGGATGCCGCCGCGCTCAAGCCGGCCGGCTGGGAGCGCACGCCGCTGCCGAAAAAAGTGGCCGCCCAAACCGACATGACGGTGTATGAGCTGCATGTGCGCGACTTCTCGATCAACGACAAGAGCGTGCCGGCGGCACATCGCGGCAAGTACGCCGCCTTTGGCGACAAGGACTCGGACGGCATGCGCCACCTGGCCGCGCTAAGCCGCGCCGGCATGACCGACATCCACCTGCTGCCGGTGTTCGACATCGGCAGCGTGCCCGAAAAAGGCTGCGTCTCGCCCACCACCAAGGGCGCGCGCGAAGGCGAGGAAATGCAGGCGCTGGTCGCCGCCACCCAGGCCACCGACTGCTACAACTGGGGCTACGACCCGGTGCATTACAGCGCGCCGGAAGGCAGCTACGCCAGCGATCCGGCCGACGGCGCGCGCCGCATCGTCGAGTTCCGCCAGATGGTGCAGGCGCTGCACCAGACCGGACTGCGCGTGGGCATGGACGTGGTCTACAACCATAGCTATGTCTCCGGCCAGGACGAAAAATCCATCCTCGACCGCATCGTGCCCGGCTACTACCACCGCCTGAACGCGGCCGGCGTGATCGAGCGCTCCACCTGCTGCTACAACACCGCCACCGAAAACACCATGATGGCGCGCCTGATGATCGACTCGGTCGCGCTATGGGCCAAACACTACAAGATCGACTCCTTCCGCTTCGACCTGATGGGCCACCAGCCGCGCGCCGCCATGGAGCAGCTGCAGGCCCGCGTGAACAAGGAGAACGGCCGCCATATCAACCTGATCGGCGAAGGCTGGAACTTCGGCGAGGTGGCCAATGGTGTGCGCTTCGTGCAGGCTTCGCAGCTATCGCTCAATGGCAGCGGCATCGGCACCTTCAGCGACCGTGGCCGCGACGCCGTGCGCGGCGGCGGCGCTGGCGACTCCGGCGTCAACCTGATCGCGCGCCAGGGCTATATCAATGGCCTGGTCTACGACCCGAATGCGCAGGCGGGCCAGCGCGCGCCGGAAGAACTGCTGCGCGCCGCCGACATGGTGCGCGTGGGCCTGGCTGGCTCGCTGCGCAGCTACCGCCTGCCAACCTGGAAGGGCGAGCAGCGCGCATTGCAGGATATCGACTATGCCGGCCAGCCGGCCGGCTACGCCAGCGAGCCTGGCGAAACCGTCAACTACGTCGAGAACCACGACAACCAGACCCTGTACGACAGTAACGTCTTCAAGCTGCCGCTGGCCACCAGCGGCGCCGAACGCGCGCAGGTGCAGACGCTGGGCGCGGCCATCAACACCTTCAGCCAGGGCGTGGCCTACTTCCACGCGGGCCAGGACATCCTGCGATCCAAGTCGCTCGACCGCAACAGCTTCGAATCGGGCGACTGGTTCAACCGCCTGGACTGGAGCTACCAGGACAACTACTTCGGCACCGGCGCGCCGCCGTTCGCCGACAACGGCAAGGATTACGAAATCATCAAGCCGCTGCTGGCCAATCCCACGCTCAAGCCGGCGCCGGCCGATATCGCCTTCGCGCGCGACGCCTTCCGCGACCTGCTGGCGATCCGCTCCAGCAGCACCCTGTTCCGCCTGCGCAGCGCGGCCGACGTCAGGCAGCGCCTGCGCTTCCACAACACCGGGCCGCAGCAGGTGCCGACCATGATCGTCGCCCACATTGACGGCGCCGGCTATCCGGGAGCGAACTTCAAATCGATCACCTACCTGATCAATGTGGACAAGCAGGGCCAGCGCCTGAGCATCCCGGCCGAGAAGAACCGGCACTACCGCCTGCATCCGGTGCACGTGACGGACGGTGCCGCGGACCAGCGCGTAAAGGCCACTGCCCGCTACGAAGCGGCCAGCGGCAGCTTCACCGTCCCAGCGCGCAGCGCGGTGGTGTTTGTCGAATAAAAAAACCCACGGCGTAACCCTGGGGGCCTGTCCCATCGGGACAGGCGGGGCGAAGCCCCTCCCCGGACCCTGGGGTCTGACCCCGGCTCTTTGCCTTGGGTTCTAAGGAAGTCCCCGGCTCTTTGCCCTGGGTTCCAAGGAAGTCCCCGGCTTTTTGCCGCGGGTTTAAACCGCAGTCGGCGGCACGCCAACTTGGCGCTCCCCACCCACAACGCTGTTGTATTTGTGAAATTAATGACAATCTTGATGTGGTTCGGATTGCAACTGTCAGTTACACTATTTGGTCCCGACCAATAGGACAGCCATGACCCCGACCGCCGCCCGCATCGCCCTGACTACCCTTTTCCTGGCACTGACCGCTTGCGGTGGCGGCGGCGATTACAGCCCGCCGGTCAACACCGCACCGACCGCCATCGCGGGCGCGGCGCAGCAGGTGGAGGCGGGCGCCAAGGTCTCGCTGGACGGCGCCGGCACCGATCCCGAAAACGATATGCTGACCTTCGTCTGGACGCTGACCAAGCCGGCCAACAGCTACGCCAGCCTGCTCAATCCCAAGGTCCAGCATCCGAACTTCATCGCCGACATCGCCGGCACCTACACCGCCACCCTGGTCGCCAACGACGGCAAGCTCAATAGCCCGCCATCGACGCTGACCGTCACCGTCGCGGTGCCGCTGACGTCCTTCATCAAACTGTGGGATGGCGACATCTGCAGCACCTCGCGCCAGATTTTCATCATCGACCAGCACTTCGTCTACACCCGCAGCACCTCCAGCAAGTGCTCGGACTCAAACGCCAACATCCTGTACGAAAGCATGCCGAGCCAGAAACTCTGCACCAGCGGCGGCATCTCCGGCGCCGTCACCTGCGATAGCAGCAAGGCCAGCGCCGCCGCGCAAGCGCTGTTCAGCACCATCAACAGCAATGGCGGCAAGGCGGATCTGGGATTGGGTGAGGGCCATACGGTGCAGGCGGCATATTCGGTCAACGATATATAAGCACCGGGAAAACGATGCGGCACAATCTATCGGGCGAGCTCGATAGATTGTGCCGCCACCACTACGTCAATCAGTCAAGTCCGATCAGCACAATGGCGTTTTTAGCACCAAAACTGACCTTGCCGCCCTTCACCACCGCCCGCTTGCCGGAATAGTAGTCCTTCACCTTCACGCCATCGGCGAACACACCCTGCACGCTGACGTAACTGATCTTGTCGGTAGGCTGCTCCAGCGCGACCACCACCTTGTCGCTGATGCCCTGGCCTTCGTAAGTACGCTTGAAGACATACGGCTTGGCCTGCAGTTGCTGGTGCACGCCGGCGCCGACCGATACGTGGGCATGGCGGAACTGACCCAGCTTGCTCCAGTGAGCCAGCACATCGGCCACCTTGTAGCCATCGCGCTGGGCATTACTGTTCAAGTCGTCCCAGTTCATGAAGGAACGCAGCTTGGCGTCGCCCACCGCTTCATTGATGTCGAGCCGGCGCGCGGTTTCATCGCCGTAGTAGATCTGCGCGGTGCCGGGTGCGAGCAGCAGCTTGTTGGCGCTTTCGAAAGGCTTGCTGCGCGCCGGATCGAAAGGATTGCTGTCATCGTGCGAAGATAAATAATTCAACACCGAGTAGCCCTTCAAGGGACCATTCAACTGTCCCGAATAGGCGCTGAACACGGTCTCGTAATCCTTCTTCGCGTCGTGCACCAGGCCAAAGTTGATCAGGCTGTTAAAGCCATTGTCGTAGTAGTCCACCAGCGCGCCGCCGCCCAGGTCGAACTTGCGGCCACTGGCGATGTTATAGCCATAGACTTCGGCGGTGGTGAAGAATTTCTGGTCGCCCAGGCGCTCGGCCGGGTGGGCTTTTTTCCAATCCTCGTAGGCCGCCGCCGCCAGCGGCTGCAGTTCCTTCCAAACGCCTGGCCGCACGTGCTTGACGGTGTCGCCACGGAAGCCGTCGACGCCGTATTTGCGGATCCAGTCGGTATGCCACTTCATCAGGTAGAAGCGCGGCGCGCGCGGCAGGCCCGTGCTGGCGAAGAAATCATCGAGCTCCTTGACTTCGCGCTCGTAGCGCCCTTCCGCCTTCCACTTGGCCACCAGATGCGGCGGCAGCGCCACCGGCGTGTCGCTTTCGGTGCGGACATCGGACAGGTTCGGTACCAGCACGCAGTCGATATTGCTAACCGGGTCCTTATAGGTACAAACCGGATCGCTGCGCACCCAGTCGGCTGGCCAGATGGTGTCGAGTTCAGTGACCGGGCCGGTATGGTTCATCACCACATCGAACAGCACGCGGATGCCGTGCGCATGTGCGGCGGCGACGAAATCACGCATGTCCTGCTCGGTACCCAGGTTCGCGTCCACGGCGGTCCAGTCGCGCGCCCAGTAGCCATGGCTGCCATAGGATTTTCCGCGCCCCTCGTCGGTTCCCATATGGATCTGCTCCACCGGCGGCGTGGTCCAGATCACGTCGACGCCAAGACGGTTAAAGTAGCCGTCCTTGATCTTGGCGGTCACGCCGGCCAGATCGCCGCCCATGAAGCCGCGCAACGGCGCCGCGTCGTCCTGGCGTCCATAGGACCAGTCGTTGGCACGGTTGGCGTTGTTGAAGCGGTCCGTCACCAGCAGATAAACGGTGGCATTCTCCCACAGGAATGGCTTGTGCGCAGCGGCTTTGGACGGCGCGGCTGGTGCGGCAACGGCAGGGACGGACAGCGAACCAAGGGCCAGCAGCAAAGACATGGCGAGGGGAGTGAATTTCATGCGGTGCATCCTATTGAGTAAGGGTCAAGGTCAAGGTCAGAGTCAGGTAATCACGGTGGGACTGCTGCGCCCGGTCCGCGTCGAAATGCCGGCAAGCTGTTCGGCGATGGCGATCAGGCCGGCCAATGCCTGCTGGGTGGGAATGCTGTGCTGCGCGGCGTCGGCCTCGTAGCGCTCGAAATAGACACGCAGGGTCGCGCCCTCGGTGCCGGTGCCGGACAGGCGGAACACGATGCGCGCGCCGTCCGCCATCACCACGCGCACACCCTGCTGGCGCGACACCGAACCGTCCACCGGATCGGTGTAGGCGAAATCGTCGGCGAAGTCCACCGTGTATTGGCCCAGCCGCTGGCCCGCCAGCGCCGGCAGGCTGGCGCGCAACGCCTCCATCAGTGCCGCCGCCGCGGCGCTGTCGACCGCCTCGTAATCGTGACGCGAATAGTAGTTGCGACCAAAGCGCGCCCAGTGCTCGCTGACGATCTGCTGCACCGGCTTGCCGCTGACGGCCAGCAGATTGAGCCAGAACAGCACGGCCCACAGGCCGTCCTTTTCGCGCACGTGGTCGGAGCCGGTGCCGTAGCTCTCCTCGCCGCACAAGGTGGCCATGCCGGCGTCGAGCAGCGTGCCGAAGAACTTCCAGCCGGTCGGCGTTTCGTGGCAGGGAATGCCCAGCGCCTCGGCCACGCGGTCTGCCGCGCACGACGTGGGCATGGAGCGGTCGATGCCTTTCAGGCCGGCGCGATAGCCCGGCGCCACGCCGACGTTGGCGGCCAGCACGGCCAGGCTGTCGGACGGGGTCACGTCGAAGCGGCGGCCGACGATCATATTGCGGTCGCCATCGCCGTCCGAGGCCGCGCCAAAATCAGGCGCGTCCGGCGCGGCCATGCGCGCGATCAGCTGCGCCGCGTTGACCGGATTCGGGTCGGGATGGTGGCCACCAAAGTCTTCCAGCGGCACGCCGTTGATCACCGTGCCGGCCGGTGCGCCCAGCTGCCCTTCCAGAATCGCGCTGGCATACGGGCCGGAGACGGCGCTCATGCCGTCAAAGCACATGCGGAAGCCGCCGACAAACAGCGCGCGGATGGCATCGAAGTCGAACAGGCTTTGCATCAGGTCGGCGTAGTCGGCCACGGAATCGATCACCTCGACCTGCATCGCCTCGATGCGCGTGCTGCCGATGGCATCGAGATCGAGTTCGGGCGCATCGCTGATGCGGTACTGGTGCTGGCTTTCGGTACGCTGAAATATCGCCTCCGTCACCTGCTCGGGCGCCGGACCACCGTTGCCGATGTTGTACTTGATGCCGAAGTCGCCATCCGGTCCGCCCGGATTATGGCTGGCCGACAGCACGATGCCGCCTAGCGCCGCATGCTTGCGGATCACGCAGCTGACGGCGGGCGTGGACAGGATGCCGCCCTGCCCCACCAGCACGCGTGCAAAGCCATGCGCGGCGGCCATGCGCAAGATGGTCTGGATCGCGGGACGGTTGTGGAAGCGGCCATCGCCGCCCAGCACCAGCGTTTTGCCGGCGCAGTCGCCCAGCGCGTCGAACACGCTCTGGACGAAATTTTCCAGATAGCCGGCCTGGCGGAAGATCGCGACCTTCTTGCGCAGGCCGGAAGTACCGGGCCGCTGGCCTGCAAACGGCGTGGTCGCCACTGTCTGAATGCTCATGTTCGCTCCATAGTGAAAAGGTGGGCTCAGCTACCCTCAGCTGCGATAGCGCCTACCTTATCACTGGATGTCCCTGTTTTAATGTTCGAACTGCCGCCGAACTCAGCTTGAATTTCTATATTTGTAGGAAAATAACATGACAAAACAGCAGTGTCAACGGGAAGCACTTCATAGTAAAATAAAGAGAAATAGCCGGTTTACGCCAATTCGCCGCATGGTGAATGTAGTCAAACAACAAAACGACGAGACTCTTTTCATGACTTTTCCCCGCCTTAGCATCCTGGCCGCCAGTCTGGCCTTCAGCCCTGCCCTGATGGCCCAGAATTCCCACCGTGTGGTTCAGGAGGTATTGCGCCACGCGCAGCATCTGGAAGTGCGCACCAACGAAGGCAGCTACCTGATCAAACCCTACTCGGCCAGCATCGTCGAAACCAGTTTTGTACCGAATGGCGAACAGTTCGATCCGCGCTCGCACGCGGTCGTGCTGGCACCCGGCCAGGTAGCGACCACGCTGAAGGACCGCAAGGACAGCATCGAATATGCCACATCCGGCATCGTCGTCACCATCACCAAAGCACCTTTCGGCATCGCCTACAGCTACAAGGGCAAGCCGCTGGTGGCGGAAAAGAACGGCTACAGCAAAACCAGTGGCACCGATGCCGGGACCGAGGCGCCCACCGGCACCGAGACCATCGACTTCGCGCTGACAGCCAACGAAGCCCTTTACGGCGCGGGCGCGCGCGCGGTCGGCATGAACCGGCGCGGTAACCGCTTCAAGCTGTATAACAAGGCGCACTACGATTATCGGGACCGCTCGGAACTGATGAACTACACCATGCCGCTGGCGCTGTCCTCGCGCCTGTACGCGCTGCACTTCGATAATCCCTCGGTCGGCGCGCTCGATTTCGACAGCCAGCACAACAACAGCCTCGCTTACGAAACCACGGGCGGGCGCAAGACCTATCAGGTAATCGCCGGCGACAGCTGGGCCGAGGTGGTGGCCAACTACACCAGCCTGACCGGCCGCCAGCCGCTGCCGCCACGCTGGGCCTTCGGTAATTTCGCGATGCGCTTTGGCTACCACTCCGAGGAAGAAGCGCGCGCCACGGTGGACAAATTCATCGCCGAGCAGATTCCGGTGGATGCGATCGTGTTCGACCTGTACTGGTTCGGCAAGACCATCAAGGGCACGATGGGCAACCTGGCCTTCGACAAGGACAACTTCCCCAACCCGGCCGGCATGATCGCCGACTTCAAGGCCAAGGGCGTGCAGACGGTGCTGATCACCGAACCGTTTGTGCTGACCACCTCCAGCCGCTGGCAAGAAGCGGTGGACAAAAAAGTGCTGGGCACCGACGCCGCCGGCGCGCCGCTCAGCTACGACTTCTATTTCGGGAACACTGGCCTGGTGGACGTCACCGGCCAGCCGGGGCGAGACTGGCTGTGGAACATCTACAAGGATCTGCACCAGATGGGCGTGGCTGGGGTATGGGGCGATCTGGGCGAGCCGGAAAAGCATCCGGCCGACATGCACCACGTCGGCGGCAGTGCCGATCAGGTTCACAATATCTTCGGCCACGAATGGGCCAGGCTGGTTCACGACGGCTACCGCAAGGACTTCCCGGCCGAGCGCCCCTTCATCCTGATGCGCGCCGGCTATTCCGGATCACAGCGCTTCGGCATGATCCCCTGGTCCGGCGACGTAAGCCGCAATTGGGGTGGTTTGCAGTCGCAGCCGGAGATCGCCCTGCAAATGGGCATGCAGGGCGCCGGCTATATGCACTCCGATCTCGGCGGCTTCGCGGGTCCCAATCTGGACGATGAACTCTATGCGCGCTGGCTGCAGTATGGCGTGTTCCAGCCCATCTTCCGCCCGCACGCACAGGAGGAAGTTCCGTCCGAACCGGTCTACCGTGAAGAGCAGACCAAGGCACTGGCGCGCGAAGCGATTCGCCTGCGCTACAGCATGCTGCCCTATAACTACACGCTGGGCTTCGAAAACAACCAGCAAGGCCTGCCGCTGATGCGCCCCGTGCTGTTCGAGGAACCAGGCAGCGCGGCGGCGCAGGTCCTGTCGACCACCTACCTGTGGGGCCAGGACATGCTGGTGTCGCCGGTTCTCAAAGCCCGCCTGCACAAGCAGCCGGTGTACTTCCCGGCGCACAGCAACTGGTTCGACTTCTATACCGACCAGCGCCATGCCGGAGGCAAGAGCAAAACGATTGCACTGGTGCGCGAACACCTGCCGGTGTTTGTGCGCGGCGGCGCCTTCATTCCGCTGGCGCCCGTGGTGCAAACCACGCGCGACTACAGCACCCGCCAACTCGACCTGCACTACTACCACGACAGCGCGGTGGCAAAGGGCAGTGGCAAGCTGTATGACGACGACGGCAGCACCGCGCAAGCCTACGAGCAGGGCAAGTATGAGCTGCTGAACTTTGCCAGCGCGCGCAAGGGCCGCGTGCTGACCATCAGCATAGCCACCGAAGTGGGCAAGCAGTATCAGCGCACCGAACGCAAGGTCGCGCTGCTGGTGCATAACGTCAGTGGACGTCCTGCTGGCGTGAAGGTGGATGGCAAGGCAGTCTCCTTCGACTGGAATGCGAAAGCGAAGCTGCTGACGGTGCAACTGGCGCCGAACCAGAGCGCGGCGACCGAAGCTGTCATCACCCTGGCAGCGAACGACGCCAAATAAGCGCGCCACGACGCATCCCAAAACCCAGGGCGTAACCCTGGGGTCTGACCCGGCGGGTCAGACCCCGGCTCTTTGCCGTGGGTTTAAGAAGCTGCCGCCGGCTCGCTACATTGCCCTCCAAGGTCACGCCCTGGGTTTCTTCCAGCGTCCCTCCCCGAACGTGTATATTACGGCCCACCGATTACCCAATCCGGTCATTAAGAACACTTTCAGGGAGACTACCGTGTCATTGAAATCCATCACCACGCTGCTGGCTTTATCGGCCATCGCAGCAGCCAGCCACACCGTCTGCGCCGCGCCAGCGGCCAAACCCAGCGTCGCCGAAGCCGAGCGCTTCCTGGCCGACGCCGAGGCCCGCCTCAACAAACTGAATATCGAACAGGCGCGCGGCGCCTGGGTCGGCGAGAACTTCATCACCGACGACACCGAAGCGATCAACTCCTTCTTCGCCGAACGCTACCTGACCGCCTCCGGCGAAATCGCCCTGGGCGCACGCCGCTTCAACGGCCTGAAACTGCCGACCGATTCGGCCCGCAAGCTCAAGCTGCTGCAACTGACGCTGATGTTCTCCGACGCCAAAGACCGCGAGGCCTACACCAGCAAGCTCACCTCCATGACCGGTGCCTACGGCAAGGGCAAATACTGCCCGCAAAAAGCCGACGGCAGCGCAGCCGACTGCCTGGCACTGGGCGACATGGAAAAAATCCTGGCCGAGAGCCGCGACCCGGCCCGCCTGAAGGAAATGTGGGTCGGCTGGCATAGCCAGGCCCCGGCCTACCGCCAGCGCTATACCGAATACGTGGCCCTGTCCAACAAGGGCGCCAAAGAGATGGGCTTCGCCGACACCGGCGCCATGTGGCGCTCGCAGTACGACATGCCGCCCGAAGCCTTCGCCGCCGAGATGGAACGCCTGTGGCAGCAGGTCAAGCCGCTGTATGACTCGCTGCACACCTACACCCGCCACAAGCTGCGCGAAACCTACGGCCCGGACGTGGTGCCAGCCACCGGCCCGATCCCAGCCCACCTGTTCGGCAATATGTGGAGCCAGACCTGGAGCAATCTCTACCCGATCCTGAAACCGGCCACCGGCGCCAGCAGCTTCGACCTCTCCAAGGTACTGGCCGACCGCAACACCAGCGCCAAGGACATGACCGCCTACGCCGAACGCTTCTACACCTCGCTCGGCATGCAGAAGCTGCCGGCCACCTTCTGGGAACGTTCGCTGCTGACCAAGCCGAAGGACCGCGACGTGGTCTGCCACGCCTCCGCCTGGCCGATGGATGACAAGGACGATGTGCGCATCAAGATGTGCATCACCCCGACCGCCGAGAACTTCACCACCATCCACCACGAGCTGGGTCACATCTACTACTACCTCGGCTACGGCAAGCAGCCCTACCTGTTCCGCAACGGCGCCAACGACGGCTTCCATGAAGCCATCGGCGATACCGTCGCGCTGTCGATCACGCCGGACTACCTGAAAAAAGTGGGATTGATGGACCAGGCGCAGGAATCGAACGCCGACATCGGCGAGCTGCTGCAGCGCGCGCTGAGCAAGGTCGCGATCCTGCCGTTCGCCTACTCGGTGGACAAATGGCGCTGGGATGTCTACAGCGGCAAAACCAAGCCGGCCGACTACGACAAGAGCTGGTGGCAATTGCGCGAGCAGTACATGGGCATGCTGCGTCCGGTGGCGATGGAAGCGGCGGGCTTTGACGCCGGTGCCAAATATCACGTGGCCGCCGACGTACCGTATGCGCGCTACTTCCTGGCCGACATGCTGCAGTTCCAGTTCCACCGCGCGCTGTGCCGCGAAGCCGGCTACACCGGCCCGCTGCACCGCTGCTCGGTGTACGGCAATGCCGCCGCCGGCGCCAAGTTCCAGGCCATGCTGGCCATGGGTTCGAGCAAGCCTTGGCCGGAAGCGCTGAAAGCGACCACCGGCGAAGACAAGATCGATGGCAACGCCCTGCTCGACTACTTCGCCCCGCTCAAAACCTGGCTGGATGAGCAGAACCGCCAGTACGCCGCAGCGGGAAAATAAGCTGCCTGACCTTCCATGCCGGACATGGGAGGTCACATCAAACAAGTTCCAATATATCAATAACTATTGGACATCTATTGCGTGAAAATGGTACTTTCCTGCCTTCAAACTACATCAGAAGGAAGCAACATGCAGATAAAGAAGGTGTTCGCTCAAGGTCTTTTCGCGCTGTTGGCTGGCGTGTCCGCCGCCGGCAGCGCCCAAGCCACTGTCATTGACTTCGAAAGCGTTGTCTTGACCAGGGATGCCGCCCCTTTCAAATATTCTTTTCTTTCAAACGAATACGGTTTAACTTGGGGTGGCGATTGGGGCAATCGCAGCTGGATCGCCACCGCAAACGTGCAATATTTCCCCAATGCTGTCGCCCACTCAGGAAAGCAATTTGCATATAGCAACGGCAGCTCCGATGTGAAGCTGTCCGGCAATCCATTTACGCTCAACAGCCTGTGGACCCGCACTCTCGTTGGGACATATGATCTTGTCGCCACCGGTTACCTGAACGGGATCGCAACCCAGTCAAAAACCTTCCACATCAATACGACTTTCCAGGAAATCAACTTGAATTTTGTCGGTATCGATACCGTCTGGCTGGAGACGAGCATTAAAACAAATACCATCTACGACGACATCAATATCAGCGCTGTTCCGGAGCCGGAACAAGGCGCCATGTTCATGGCCGGCCTGGCAGCGATTGCCTTCGCGGCAAAGCGTAAAGCCCGCAAAACAAAGGCGGAGATCGCCGGATAAATCAGCGAACTACGGCGCGGCGCGGTGTACGGCGACGCCGCGCGCCGGCACCAAGTTCCAGGCCATGTTGGCCATGGGTCCGGGCAAGCCTTGGTCGGAAGCGTTGAAAGCGACCACCGGCGAAGACAAGATCGACTGCAACGCCCGCTCGACTATTCGCGCCGCTCAAAGCCTGGCTGGATGAGAAAAACCGCCAGTACGCTGCCGCTGCCAAGTAAGCGACATCGCCTTTCATGCGCCGACGCATGTAAGGCGCTTGCCTGCACCAGAATGCCTCAAGTACATTTCTCCCGCATCATCGCCAGATGCTTCTCCTTCATCTCGGGCGGCATCGACTTCATGCGCTCTTCCAACATCGCCTTTTGCTCGTCCGGCGTTTTCCCGCTCATCATTTTCTTGTGCTTCTCGCACATCGCCGTCTTGTCCATCATGCCCATGCGCGCCCCAGCCCCTCCGCCTTCCATTGTGGCCGATGGCTGCGCCTCAGCCTTGCTGGAATGATGCGATGGATGCCCTGGCGGCTGACTAGTTACACACCCCGCCAACGCGATTGCCGCGGCAAGGGCGATTGCGGATTGCCTCAATATGGATTGCAGCCTCATCACACTACCCCTCTGTATGCGTCCTGAATAGTTTTGATACTAGGCTTAGCAATACGCAATTTGATTGACCTGGATCAAATTCATCGGAAAGCCACACCAAATAAAACAAGCCCAGCATGCATTGCAGGCTGGGCTTGTTTGGGTTAAGGAGTCAGACTCCTGCGATCAACCTAGAACTTCAACGACCTGGATACGATCAGGCAAACGCCAACTCCTGCTTGGCGCGCGAAGCCTTGGTACCGTAGATGCGTTCGAACAGCGGCGTGGTCATCAAGGTGGTCAGGATCGCCATCATTACCATGATCGCGAACAACGCCGGTTCAATAATTCCGCGCTGCAGACCGATATTCAGAATGATCAGCTCCATCAGTCCGCGCGCGTTCATCAGCGTACCAACCGCCATCGCTTCCTTGTGCGACTCGCCGTGCAAACGCGCGGCGCCATAGCAGGCGACGCCTTTGCCCACCGTCGCAGCCACCAGCACCAGCAAGGTCAGCCACCACAAATAAGGCGTGTTAACCAGACCGATACGGGTGTTCAGGCCCGAGTAGATAAAGAACACCGGCAGCAGGAAGGCCGTTGTCAGCGGGTAGATGATGCGATGCAGCTCTGCGGCGAACTTCCCGCGCGGCATGGCGATACCCATGATGAAGGCGCCGAACACGGCGTAGATCTGAATGAAGTCGGTAAACCATGCGCCCAGCATCACCACCATCAGCACCACCACCAGCACGCCCTGGCTCATCTCGCCGGCTTGCTCCACCACCTGCCCCAGCGGCGCGAGCAGACGCTTGACCACGGTCAGCGCCAGCACGGCGAAGCCGATGCCGCCGCCGATGGCATAGATTGCGATACTCGGGTCATTCTGGAAGCTGGCCAGCACCACCGCCAGCACGCACCATGCGGCGGCGTCGTCCATCGATCCGGCGGCCAGCGCCAGCGTGCCGAGCGAAGTCTTGGACAGCCCCTGCTCCAGGATGATCCGTGCCAGCATCGGGAAGGCGGTGATCGACATCGCCGCGCCCATGAACAGCATCGCTTGCGCCTGGGTGGTCTTGGCGGAGAACAGGCCGCTGTCACCGGCCAGCGAAAGGGCCAGCAGAGAACCCAGCGCGAACGGCACCACAATGCCGGCGGCGGACACCGAGGCGGCGCTGCGCAGGCGCGAGCGTATCATTGCCACGTCGAATTCCACGCCGACCAGGAACATATACAGCACCAGGCCGATCTGGCAGACCGAGAACAGGATAGGCTTGGATGCGGCCGGAAAAATGTAGGCGGAAAAATCGGGAAAGATCCAGCCCATCAGCGATGGCCCCATGATCACGCCGGCGATCATTTCACTGACCACCTGCGACTGTCCAAGGCGTTTGAAAACAATGCCCACCACCCGGCACACGCCGAGAATAAAGGCCATCTGCAGGAAGAACAGGACGGATAGATCGAATGCGCTCATGACGGCGTCCTTACAGTTTGGGTGCCGCGCAATACTGCGCAATGAAGGCCGCATGCTCGGGCATCGCGTCCACGCACTGGGCAATCACCTCGCGCACGTTTTCCAGGTACTCGTGGGTATCGGCCTCGGATTGCAGGTCGGCCAGCGGGTCGTAGCCTTCCGGCTGCAGATTCTGGCCATACATCACTTGCAGCCAGCCCGGTTCGGTGAACAGTTCGTTATCGGTGCGCACCACCCGGCCACGCGCGCGGAACAGTTCCATCTTGTGCGCCAGCGTGTCCGGCACCGCCATCGCGGCGCAATGCTTCCAGAAGTCGGAGTCGTCGCGCTGGTTCAACTTGTAGTGCAGGATGACGAAGTCGCGGATACGCTCGTATTCGAAACGGCTCTGGCGGTTGTACTCGGCGATTTCCACCGGATTGAAACCGCTGTCCGGGAAGTAGCTGACCAGCCGCGCGATCGAAGACTGGATCAGGTGGATGCTGGTCGATTCGAGCGGTTCCAGGAAACCGCTGGACAGGCCGATGGCAATCACGTTCTTGTTCCATGCCTGCTTGCGCATGCCGGTCTTGAACTTGACCATGCGCGGCTCGGCCAGCGCGCGGCCGTCCAGATTCATCAGCAGCGTGTCTTTCGCCTCGCTGTCGTCGATGAAGGAACTGCAGTAGACATGGCCATTGCCGATCCGGTGCTGCAGCGGAATGCGCCACTGCCAGCCGGCGCGGTGCGCGGTGGCGCGGGTGTAAGGCAGCAACTGGGCCGACGATTCGCAGGGCACGGCCAGCGCACGGTCGCACGGCAGCCAGTGGGTCCAGTCTTCGTAACCGGTCTCCAGGGCGCCTTCGATCAGCAGACCACGGAAGCCTGAGCAGTCGAGGAACAGATCGCCCTCGATGCGTTCGCCCGATTCCAGCGTGATCGCCTCCACATGGCCATCGGCCGCGCGCAGCGACACATTGGTGATCTTGCCTTCGGTGCGAACCACGCCGCGTCCTTCGCACACGCCGCGCAGATAGCGCGCGAACAGGCTGGCGTCAAAGTGGTAGGCGTAGGCGATGTCGGCCAGCGGCGAATTCGGCAGGTCGGGCCGGGCCGGCATGAACTTGTTGGCCAGCGCGGCCATGCGCGTGATCGAGTAGGCACCCAGGTCCCGGGCCTTGCCGAGGCGGTGCATTTTCTGCCAGTACTGGTCGAAGCGCACCGTCCACAGATCCTGGCCCAGCTTGCCGAAGCCGTGCATATAACGCTCGCCCTGGCGGCCCCAGTTGACGAACTCGATGCCCAATTTATAGGTGCCCTGGGTGGCGCGCATGAACTCGGCCTCATCGATGCCGGCGACCTGGTTGAAGCGCTGGATCATCGGGATGGTGGCCTCGCCCACGCCGACGATGCCGATCTCGTCCGACTCGACCAGGCGAATGTTGTAGCGGCCCTTGAGCATGGTCGACAGCGCCGTGGCGCTCATCCAGCCAGCCGTGCCGCCGCCGACGATCACGATATTTTTAATGGGTGAATTCACAATATTTCCAATCCGGGCAGACAATACGAAACAACCCCGGCATGCAGGGCAGGCCGGGGTTGAGGGGGACAGAGTTAAACTCTTGCGATCAGCTTAGAACTTGTAGTTCGCGCCGAACTGATAGAGTCTGCCGCCATTGGTCTTGTAGGTGACCGCGTCGGAATCGACACCGTTGAATTCCACGTAAGGCGTTTTGTTCCAGTTGTTAGCCTGCAGGTAGACCGAGAAACCTTGCAGCATGCCCTTCTGGAATTCATACGATGCTTTCACATCCATGATGGTTTCGCCTTTGACGAAGGTCAGCTGCGAATTGTCCTGGAAGTCGGCGATCTGGCCGAGGAAGTCCGAACGCTTGCGAACCGTCCAGCCGATCTGGAAGCCACTCTTCTCGTAGTACAGACGCAGATTGCTGACTTGCTTGGACAGGCCTGGCAGCGGGATCTTGGTCGGCGCTACGTTCAGCGTCCCGAAACCGGCCGATGGCATTTCGATGCCGCTCGAGGTATTCGAGTAGTTAAAATCGACGCCGAAGCCATCGAGTACCGGGGTAAGCAGCGACAAAGGCAAACTGACCGACAGTTCATAGCCATGGATGTTACCGCCGTCGCCGTTGGTAGGAACGGTCAGCATACCAATGGTCGAACCTTTGTTGGCGCCCGACGAAGGCAGCGGCGTCGTGGCGGAAACCTGGCTGGCGAAGTCGTAGATGCGAGGTGCGCGCAGGATGTAGGTATCGAGCTTTTTGTAGAACGCAGCAGCGCTGAAGTAAGCCTTCTTGCCGAAATACTTCTCATACGAGACGTCCAGTGCCTTGGCACGGAACGGTTCCAGTTTGGCATTACCGCCAGTACCCACCAGGATAGGATCGCCATGGGTGTTGCTCACGCCAAAGGCCGAGCTGGCACGCATATCGTCCAGATTGGAACGGGCCAGCACTTTGGCCAGGCCGAAGCGCAGCGCCTGATCGTTACCCAGGTCGAAGGACACGTTCGCGCTTGGCAGGAAGTCGTTGTACGAGGTGCCGTCCTGGAGCGTCGACGATGGGCAGGTTTCCACGGTGATGCCGGTGCAGGTGGCCAGGTCAACCTTGTTGCCGGTGGTCGATTGGCTGGTGTGCACGAACTGGGCGCCAACGTTACCACGGTAGCCGAAGCCAGCCAGGGTGCCTTCGAGCTCGCTCATGGCATAGGCGGTGCTGACTTTCTCGCTGACCGACCAGTCCTTGGCCAGCACGGTGGCATCGACCCAGCGTGCCAGGCTATAGACGCTGCCGATGCTGCCGGTAGGGTCCCAGGAAACGACAGGAATACCGGTGGTGCCGGCGATGCCCGTTTCGCTGCCAGGCATGACAGCGGTAGCGTAACCGCCACCTGGGCCATTGACCACCAGACGACCTTCGGAACCGGTGCGCACTTTATTACGCTTGGTGTAATTGACGCCGAAGGAGGTGGCGACGATCGGGCCCAGTTCCATTTCGCGGCGGCCGCTCAGGCGGATCGCATCGACCTTGTCGTCCACGTCCGGCAGTGCCACATAACCTGCCTGCGGCGTGTTAGGACCACCACCCCAGCCGTCGACGTCGTTCAGCAGGGTCTTGCTGCGATCGGCGTAGTTGAAGCTAGGCGTGAATTTGACCTTGGACACATCCTTGCCGTCAAAGCCGGTCCAGGAAATCGTGCCCAGCTGATCGACTGGCGTATTGCCAGGCTGACCAGCGGTGGTTTCGTAACGCGAAGAGTGCTTGACCGCTTTCGAGTGCGACAGGTCGGCGATGGCGGTCCAGTCGTCTTTTTTCCAGGTGCCGTTCCAGCCCAGCGAGGTCAGCTTGTCTTCCGCGCGTTCCATGTGGTTACGCACCACGCCCTTGTAGCCGCTCATGGTGCCGTCGGTGGCCACGCCGCCGTTGACATTGGCGCTCAGCAGCTGGCCGGCCGGGTCATACATACCCCAAGAACCGTTGACCGAGCCTTCCAGGCCGGTCTTTTTCAGCGAGGCCTTGCCGGCCGAGTAGAACATGTCCAGCGAGGTCTTGAACTCTTTGTTAGGACGGAATTGCAGCGTCGCCGAAACGCCATCACGCTTGTCGGTCGAGGTTTCGGTATCGGCCTTGAAACCGGATGGGGTAAGCACATCGGCGCCGTTGAATTTCACGGTGCCGGTACCGGCGCCTTCAAATTTCTGCTGGCCGCCGCCGGTTTCCTTGAAGCTGGTCAGGCCAATGGCGACACCGACGGTGCGGTTGGCGAACTGGTCGACATAGCTGAAGGTGTAACGCGAGCCATCGCCCGTTGGCGAACCGGAACCCACACCGCTGCGTTCGGTACGCGCACCGACTGCCAGCACGCGCTTGGCGAAGTCCAGCGGCTGCACGGTGCGCAGATCGATGGTCGCGGCCAGACCCTGGCCGATGACGGTCGCGTCCGGGGTCTTGTAGATCATGGCGCTGCCGATCAGTTCCGCAGGGAACAGATCGAATTCAGGGCTGCGGGCATTGCCGGTGGAAGCCTGTTCGCGGCCGTTCAGCAGCGAACCGTTGAAACTAGGTGCCAGACCGCGCACGCTCACTTCGGCGGCTTTGCCGGAAGCGCGGCTGCGCTGGGCGGTCACGCCTGGCAGACGGGCGATCGACTCGGCGACGCTCGAGTCTGGCAGTTTGCCGATGTCTTCCGACGAAATGGCTTCGACGATGGAACTGGAATTCTTTTTGATCGAGATGGCTGCTTCGATACCGCGACGGATACCGGACACCACCACAGCCTGGACTGGCGCGTCGCCAGTGGCTTTTGCGTCGACGGCTTTTGGCGCATCAACGGCTGCGGCTTCCTGTGCATACACAGAACCAGCCAGCATCGACAGGAACACGGCGCAGCCTGCTGCGACCGGGTTCAGTTGGAAAGCAGCGCTATTCGAGCGCTTCTTTGCGAAAATTTTCATTAAATGTCCCCTACATGACACCAAAAATAATTCCCGCAACCATCAGCTACACAGCTTGCGCCAGCGCTTCTAACTACACGGGATCCAAGGAAAACTGGCGTTCTGAAGACGCCCTGAGAAGAATTTTGTACTAAAACTAGATTCTGTGTCAATCGAAGTTCATTTTTGCTAGGCATTAAATTATCGATTCAAAGCGGTTTGCCCCGTGATTCGCCCGTAGACGTTGTATTTCAACGACATGCGAAATATCAAGGCGATGTAGTACAACTACAAATTTGATGGAAATCTTGTCTTTTTCGATATCGCACAAACTACAGCCGATGGCGGCGTCGGCCAAAAAACGGGCCTGGAAAGCCAAAAACCGGCGGAAAACCAGCTTTCTGGCTCCTGGGCGACAGAAAAATTGTCAATGGATCTGTATTAATACTAGAAATTGCTCAGGCTCCATAACACTGCACAGCCAGCCTTTTCCTTTGATCACCCTTGTTTTTCATAGTATTCTTCGAAAAACGATAGCAAAACGTTCATACCGTCCTGCGTTCTGAGGGTAAGCTACATGGAGTAGTCGCACTACTTCCTTACAATAATGGAGATGGCAATGCAGAAAATGATCGCCGCCGCGCTGCTGGCGGCTGGATCGGTGCTGGGCGCCGGCGCCCTGGCCCAGGACTACCGCATCGAGCACCTGGAACCGGCGTTCTGGTGGAGCGGCATGCACGGCAGCCGCCTGCAGTTGATGGTGCATGGCAAGCGCATCGCCGACCTCGATCCCACGCTCAGCTATCCGGGCGTGCGCCTGGCCGGCGTGACCCGGGTGGCCAATCCCAATTACCTGTTCCTCGATCTGGAGCTGGACCCCGACACCAGGCCCGGCAGTTTCGACCTCCGCTTCCAGCGCGGCGCCAAACAGGTCCATTACCGCTACCAGCTACTGGCGCGCGCGCCGCAATCGGCCCAGCGCGCCAGTTTCAGCGGCGCCGACGTGATCTACGAGCTGATGCCCGACCGCTTCGCCAACGGCAATCCGGCCAACGACAATGTGGCCGGCATGCCGGACCGGCACAAGCGCGAGGATGGCAGCGGCCGCCACGGCGGCGACCTGCAGGGCATGCTGGACCATCTGGACTATGTGGCCGAACAGGGCTACACCATGGTCTGGCCCACGCCGCTGCTGGAGTCGAACACCCAGGCTTACTCCTACCATGGCTATGCCGCCACCGACTACTACAAGATCGATCCCCGTTACGGCAGCAATGAAGACTTCCGCAACTATGTGGCGCAGGCGCGCAAGCGCGGCATCGGCGTGATCCAGGACGTGGTGCTGAACCATATCGGCAAGCGCCACTGGTGGATGAGCGACCTGCCCACACCCGACTGGAACAACTACGGCGGCCAGCTCGTCATCACCGACCACCACCGGGTGGCGCTGCAGGACCCTTACGCCTCGGCCCAGGACAAGCGCAATTACACCGGCGGCTGGTTCTCCGACAGCATGCCGGACCTGAACCAGCGCAATCCCCTGCTGGCCAATTACCTGATCCAGAACACCATCTGGTGGATCGAATATGCCGGTCTGGCCGGCCTGCGGGTCGATACCTATAGTTATTCCGATCCGGCCTTCCTGAGCGAATGGTCGGGCCGCATGCGCGCGGAATACCCGCATCTGAATATGGTGGGCGAGGAATGGAGCCCGCTGGTGCCGGTGGTGGCGCGCTGGCAGGAGGGCAAGCAGAACTTCGACGGCTATGTCTCGCACATGCCGAGCATGATGGACTTCCCGCTGGCCGACAGCCTGCGCCGCGCCCTGTCGGCCGCCGACGGCGACGAATATGGCCTCAACAATTTATACGAGACGCTGTCGCAGGATCATCTGTATTCGAACGCGGCCAATCTGGTCATGATCGAGAGTAACCACGATCTGGCGCGCAGCTTCAGCGTCCTCAATGAAGACGACGACTTGTTCCGCATGGGACTGGCCTATGTGCTGACGGTGCCGCGCATTCCCCAGCTGTACAGCGGCATGGAGATTCAAATGACCAGCACCGTCAAGGGCCGCGACGACCCCGCCTACCGGCGCGACTTCCCCGGCGGCTGGGCTGGCGACAAGGTCAATGCCTTCACCGGCCAGGGACTCAGCGCGCAGCAGCTGGCGGCGCAGGCCTATGTGAAGAAACTGCTCAACTGGCGCAAGAGCCAGACCGTCATCCACAGCGGCAAAACCATGCACTTCGGACCGGAGCAGAACAGCTATGTCTATTTCCGCTACAACGACAGTCAAAAAATCATGGTGGTGCTGAACAAGAACAAGACGACGACGGTGCTGGCGACCGCGCGCTTTGCCGAGATGCTCGGCGGCGTGGGCAGCGGTGTCGATGTCGCCACCGGCAAGACCTATACGCTGAAAGACACCCTGACCGTACCGGCGCGATCGGCGCTAATCCTGGAGCTCAAGCCATGAAGACATCAAACCGACCTACCCTGCGCGCCGCGGCGTGCATACTGCTCGCGGCGCTGAGCACTGTGGCGCACCTGTCCGGACAGGCACAGACGCCAGCGGCAACGCCAACTACGGCGGCCGGCGCGGGCGCCGGTGTGCCGGCCCCACGCATCACGCTGGTGGAAAACTTCGCCTCGCCGCAGCTGGGCAACAGCCGCAGCCTGCGCATCTATCTGCCGCCCGGCTACGCCCAGCATCCGCAGCAGCGCTATCCGGTGCTGTATATGCACGATGGCCAGAACCTGTTCGATGCGCGCACCGCCGCCTATGGCGTGGAATGGGGTATCGACGAAACCATGGACCGCCTGATCGCCAGCGGCCAGATTCGTCCGGCCATCGTGGTTGGCATCGACAACACGCCCGACCGCTTCCCGGAATACACGCCCTGCTGCGATCCGAAATACGGCGGCGGCAAAATCGACGCTTACGCGCGCTTCATTGTCGATACCGTCAAGCCGTATGTGGACAGCCACTGGCGCACCCTGAGCGGGCGCGAGGATACGGCCATCATGGGTTCCTCGCTGGGCGGGATCGCCTCGGTCTACATCGCGCAGCACTATCCGCAGGTGTTTTCACGCGCGGGCGGGGTGTCGAGTTCGTTCTGGTGGAATGAGCGTGTGATGGTCGAGCATCCGCATGCCAAGGTGCCGGTGCGCTTCTACATCGATGCCGGCACCGATGACGACGGACTGGAAGGCACGGAGGCGATGCGCAAGGCCATGCTGGCGCAGGGCTACAAGCTGGGGGAGGATTTGTATTTTTATGCGGACCAGGGCGGCATCCACAATGAAAAGTCGTGGGCGGCACGGGTGCATCTTCCGCTTACGTGGTTCTTTGGCGGCGCTGCGGTCAAATGATGGCTGGTGCGGGCCGCTGGCCTTCTTAAAACCCAAGGCAAAGAGCCGGGGGCCGGTCCCAACGGGACCGGCGGGGCGCAGCCCCTCTCCGGACCCTGGGGTCAGACCCCAGGGTTACGCCGTGGGTTTCAAGCAGCAGCCAGCAACACGCCAGCAAAAAACCACAATCAAAGCATTTTCCTCAACCGTATCAATGCCGACTTAAGTATGCGCCGCCAGCGTCAGCGCCCGTTGCGGCGCGCGGGCGCCGGTACGGGCGGCATGCGCTTCGCCACCGTCGCTCAGCTTGAAGATGCTGACCGCTTCCGACAAGCTGGCCGCCTGCTGCTGCAGCGAGTCGGCCGCAGCCGCCGCTTCTTCCACCAGCGCCGCGTTCTGCTGGGTCACGCTATCCATCTGACTCACCGCGATGCTGATCTGCTCGATGCCGTCGCGCTGCTCCACGCTGGCCGTGGAGATCTCGCCGATGATGGCCGTCACGCGCTGCACGCTGCTGACCACTTCATCCATGGTCTGGCCGGCCTGGCCAGCCAGTCGGCTGCCCGTCTCCACCCGTCCGACCGAGTCGCCGATCAGTTCCTTGATTTCCTTGGCCGCCGCCGCCGAGCGCTGGGCCAGATTGCGCACCTCGGAGGCCACCACGGCAAAACCGCGTCCCTGCTCGCCGGCGCGGGCCGCTTCCACCGCCGCGTTCAGCGCCAGGATATTGGTCTGAAAGGCGATGCCGTCGATCACGCCGATGATGTCGACGATCTTGCGCGAAGCTTCGTTGATCGAGCCCATGGTGCTGACCATCTGCCCGACCGCATCGCCACCGCGCGCGGCCACCGACGAGGCGACGTCGGCCAGACGGCAGGCTTCGGCGGCGTTTTCATTGTTATGCTGGACGGTGGTAGTCAGTTGCACCATGGCGGCGGCGGTCTGTTCCAGCGAGCTGGCCTGCTCTTCGGTGCGCGACGACAGGTCCAGATTGCCGTTGGCGATTTCCACCGAGGCCGTGGCGATAGTGTCCGTCCCGTGCCTTACCCTGCCGACGATATCCGACAAATTGCCCTGCATGGTTTTGAGCGCGCGCAGCAGGTCGCCGATTTCGTCGCGGCTGCTGGCCTTCACCTCGGTGCGCAAATCGCCGGCGGCCACGGTTTGCGCCAGTTGCACCGCCCGATCCAGCGGCCGGGTGATGCTGCGTATCAGCGACATCATCGCCACCGCCCCCACCACCATCGTCACCAGCACGGTGGCCAGCATGATCGTGGTCGCCTTTTCATGTTCGGCCGCATTGGCGGCGCCCATGTCCAGGGTAACCTTGCGCGCCTGCTCGGCGATGAAGGCGACGATATCGTCGATCTTTTTGGTCGGTTCGCGATCCATACCCTTGACCAGGCCATCGACGATGTGGGCGCTGTCCGGATTGACTGGATCGTATTTTTGCAGCGCGGCCTGATATTTATTGACCAGATCGACCTGGGTTTTGATCGCCTCGTCCACCATCGGCGTGCTGATCTGAGCTTTTTCCAGCAGCACTTTCAATTTGGCCAGTTCGCCCCGGGTGGTTTCTCCGCTCTTGACGAAGGCCTTGCTGTACTTCTCGAAGGCGGCAGGATCATTGCCGCGGAGCAAAATATTCTTCCATTCCTGCACCTGGATCTTGAATTCCACCTGGGCGCTACGGCCCATGTCCATGGCCTCGCCCATCACGTCGGCACGCGCCATGGCGGCGCCGCTGCGCTCATTGCTACTGCTGAGAGCACGCCAGCCGCCACCACCGACGATCATCAGCGCAATAAAGAAAAATACGCCCAGCAAGCCGAGCCGCACGCCGATTTTCAGATTGGCGAGTTTCATGGCAGTCCCCTTCGATATGCAACGCACAGATAAAAGTAACTTCAGTGCATCATGCGCTTCCAACTGGAAAAAGCCAATCTCCAGCAAGGCGGAAAGCGCAGATTCTCACAGATTCTCACCACGGCAACAATTCAAGTCACAGTGGGGAATTCAATGCTGTAAAGATTGCTACCGCTATTATCCGATGTCAGCTGGACAAATTCGACAAAAACCAGTCCAAGCTTTTGCAACAGGCGGTTGGAGACCAGATTCTCCGGCGAGGTAATACCAAGCAAGCGCTTGAGTTTAAGGTCGTCGCGGGCATGGGCCACCACGGCGGCGGCCGCTTCATAGGCATAGCCCTGCCCCCAGTAGGCGGGCCGCAGCGCATAGCCGATGTCCACGTCCGGCAAGGTGTCGCGCTTGAGCAGGCCGCACAGGCCGATCGGCGCGCCATCGCTCAATTGCTCGACCAGATAGAGCGAAAAGCCGCGTTCGAGCTGGGCCAGGCAGGGGCCGTCCAGAATGGCCGCGCGCGCCGCGTCCAGGGTGTGGATATTGCGCTGGCCGATGTGCTGTATCCACGAAGGATCGTTGACCAGGTCGAAATAAAACGCGGCATCGCCGGCATGGATGGTCCGCAGGCGCAGGCGCGCCGTCCGCAGGATTTCCATGCGCCTCAGGCGGGCCAGTTGGCCGGATCGTCGAGCATCTGGTACATCACGTAGACGTCGACAAAACCCAGCTGCTGGTGGCGGTAGGCCATCGGCAGCGTGCCGATGACGGAAAAGCCCAGGTGCTTCCACAGCACCACGGCGGCCACATTGGTGCTGACCACATAATTGAACTGCATCGCCAGGAAGCCCTGGTCGCGGGCCTGGCGCAGGCAGTGGCGGCCCAGCATTTTGCCGATGCCGATGCCCTGGGCGGCCGGGCTGACCATGAAGGAGGCGCTGGCCACATGGGAGCCGCGGTCGAGCTGATTGGGGATAAGTTTGTACATGCCGACCAGCCGTTCGCCATTGAGCACGGCCACGAAGGTGGCAATGCCGGGGCCGAACCAGAACGCATGGCAGGCGTCGCGGCTGGTATTGGCCGCGAAATAGAAGGTGTCGCCGCTGGCGACGAGTTCCTGGAAAATCAGCCACATCGACTCAAAATCGGCTTCCGTGGCGGGGCGGATCTCAATCTCTTTCAAGGCAACTCCAACTGGGTTGGGTGATGAGCGATTGTGGGGTATTTCCGGAAGCAAGTCCAGCGCGCAGATGCAATCGCGGCGCTAGCGGCCGAGCCGGAAATTGACCCGCTCCGGCCGGCCCGGCAGCGCCAGGCGCACATCGGCGCGCGGCGCTTCGCTCAGTACCTGACCGCGCCGCATCACCATGCGCCGCGCCGCGCGCAGGCGGATCGCCTCGACCGGATCGGCCGCGTCCAGCAGCACCAGATCGGCGTGGCAACCCACCTCCAGGCCATAGCCGGACAGGCCGAGGATGCGTGCCGGCGTCTCGGTGACGGCGGCGAAGCAGGCGCGCATGCCTTGCTGGCTGGTCATCTGGGCCACGTGCAAGCCCATTTGCGCCACTTCCAGCATATCGGCCGAGCCCAGGCTATACCAGGGGTCCATCACGCAATCGTGGCCGAAGGCGACGTCGATGCCGGCGGCCAGCATTTCCGGCACCCGCGTCATGCCGCGCCGTTTCGGATAGCTGTCGTGGCGGCCCTGCAGCGTGATATTGATGAGCGGATTGGCGATCGCCGCCACGCCCGCCTCGCGGATCAGCGGCAGCAGCTTGCTGACATAGTAATTGTCCATCGAATGCATCGACGTCAGGTGCGAGGCGGCCACCCGGCCGTGCAGGCCGAGGCGGTTGCTTTCGCTGGCCAGGGTTTCGATGTGGCGCGACAGCGGGTCGTCCGACTCGTCGCAATGCATGTCCACGCGCAGGCCCTTGCCTGCCGCGAACTCGCACAGGATGCGCACCGATTCGGCCCCCTCGGCCATGGTGCGCTCGAAATGGGGAATGCCGCCGACCACGTCCACGCCCATGGCGACGGCACGCTTCAGATTGGCCAGCGCGCTGGGACTGCGCAGCAGGCCGTCCTGGGGGAAGGCCACCAGTTGCAGATCGATGTAGGGCGCCACCTGGCGCCGCACTTCCAGCAGCGCTTCGACCGCCAGCAGGCGGTCGTCGCAGATGTCCACATGGGAGCGGATCGCCAACAGGCCGCGCGCCACCGCCCAGTCGCAATACTGCAGCGCGCGCTCGATCAGCGCCTGCTGGCTCAGTTCGGGTTTCAGCTCGCCCCACAGGGCGATGCCTTCGAGCAGGGTGCCGGACTGGTTCACGCGCGGCAGGCCGTAGCTGAGCGTGGCATCCATATGGAAGTGGGCGTCGACGAAGGGTGGCGTAATCAAGTCGCCGGCGGCGTCGATTTCCTGGGCGCCGTGCAGCGGCAGCGCCGCGCCGACGGCGGCGATGCGGCCGTCTTCGATGGCGAGGTCGATACCCTGGCGCCCGTCGGGCAGGCTGGCGTTACGAATCACTACATCCATCGGACACTCCGGTTAGGCTTACTTTTTCTTCCAGTAGGCGAATTCGCTCTCGTAACAGACGGTCTCGATTTCGGCGATCTTGTCCTGCATCGCACTTTGCGCGTCGAGAATGGCTTGATTGTAGACAGAGGGGCCGATTTCACGCAAACAAAAATCGAGCAGCAGCTTGGCCTTCAGTTCGCCCACCTCTTCGTCCAGGTTGGCGGCGCAATAGCGCTGGATCGATTCCAGCAGGCGTTGTTCGATGTCTTTATTGAGTTTGATGGCCATGGTTTCTAATTTGAATCAGTTAATGGTGCGCCGCATTATTTCTACACGGATTTATGACGAATTGATGACGAATTGATGATGCAAGGATTGTGGAACTAGCACAACGACGAAATCAGGCTTTGCGCCCGCTCAAACCGCCTGAACGCTTGCAGCCAGGCCGTTTGCAAGCACATCCAGCATCGATCAGTAGCTGAAAAAATAACTTTCCAAGACCCACTTTCGCCGCTAGAATGCATTTATTGCAGCGCAATATAAAATGTGCGGCCGGTTTGGTCGCCCGCGTCCTGCCAGCATTTTAATCGTCTCAGGAGAAACCATGTTTTCGATTACAGAACAGTTTTCCGCAGCCACGAAATCGCAGTTGGAAGCGCAGCTGAACCTCATCAACACCTTCGCCAGCAAGGCGGTGGAAAGCGCCGAAAAAGTCATCGCGCTCAATATCAGCACCACCAAGGCCTCGGTTGAAAAAACCTCGACGGCGGCGCGCCAGCTGTTTGAAGTCAAGGACCCGCGCGATTTCTTCACGCTCGGCGCCACCCAGACCCCGAATCTGGACCATGTGCTGGCCTACAGCCGCCAGCTGTTCAGCATTGCCAGCACCGCCCAGGCCGAGCTGCTGCAGACGGCCAAGGATCAAATCAAAAGCGCCAGCGCCTCCGCACCTGCGGTTAGCGCTGCGCCTGTCCTGGCCGCCCCAGCGCCAGCCGCCAAAACCGTAAGCGCCCCGGCCAAGGCCGATGTGCCGCCCGTGGTGGTGGCCGAAAGCGCCCAGCCGGCCAATGAGCCGGTCGCCGCGCCGCCCGCCGCCCCGAAAGCGGCCGCCAAGGCCGAGCACAAAGCCAAGCCGGCCAGCGAGCCGAAGGCGGTGGTGCAAGCCGTCGCTGAACTGGTCGACGCGCCCGTGACCGCCGCCCCGCCCGCCAAGCCAGCGGCCGCACCGGTGCCGGAAGCGAAGCCGGTGGAACTGAAATCGGTCACGCCAGCCACCGGCAACGCACCGGCCAAAACCAGCATCGGCCCGGCCGTCAAGGCCGCGCCGGAAGCGTCGCAGGATCTGCACAGCAGCAAGAAGAAATAAGGCAGATGCCGCCAGCGCGGCATCGTCAGGAGCAACGCAACGAAGCAGTACAGCAACACGGTGGACAGTCGTAACTCCATGCATTACAGCAACACCGCATCACAGTAAAACAGCGAACTCCGGTTCGCTGTTTTCGTTTACACGGCGAAGACAGCACTGCTGTACGGCAAGGAGCTACAACGCCGCCGCGGTCTTTTTACTCCAAAATGAGCGCAGCTAGGCGTAGCGACGAAGACAGTACGGCTGTACGGCAAGGAGCTACAACGACGCTGCGGTCTTTTTGGAACATGCTGTATCCTAGCGGACTCCCCGCCTGCGGCTATCCCGACAGGCGAAACAAGCAAGGATAAGTCATGAGTTTATCGAGGCTGATTGGCGGTTTCGTCCGCCAGCATGCGCGCGCCTATATCGAAGCCGGCGCCATGCTGGCCGGTGTGGCCGGGCTCAGCATTTGGGTGCCGCGCAAGGTCGGCGCCATGATCGACGGCCTGGCCGCGCACCAGCTCGGCGGCAACGCCCTGCTGCTGGAAATCGGCCAGTTGCTGCTGATCGGCGTGGCCATCTATTTTCTGCGCGTGGGCTGGCGCCAGGTGCTGTTCGCCGCCGCCTACCAGTTGGGCGTGTCGCTGCGCACCCGCCTCTATGACCGCCTGGCGCGCCAGGGACCGGCTTTCTACCAGCGCCAGCGCACCGGCGACCTGATGGCGCTGGCCACCAACGATATCGACGCGATTGAAATGGCGGCCGGCGAGGCGATGCTGGCCGGTTTCGATGGCAGCCTGACCCTGGTGATGGTGCTGGGCGTGATGCTGCTGGGCGTGGACTGGCGCCTGGCCAGCATCGCCCTGCTGCCCTTTCCGCTGATGGCGCTGGCGTTCTGGCGCATCTCCAGCCATATCCATACCGCCTCCAGCGATTCGCTCAAGCGCTTCAGCGCCCTCAACGACCATGTACAGGAAACCCTGTCCGGCGTGCGCACCCTGCGCGCGCTGGGCCTGGAACAGCGCAGCGCCAAACAATTCGCCGAACTGGCCGGGCATGCCTCGGACGCCAGCCTGCGCGCCCAATGCTGGGAAGCGGCCTATGAACCGGCCGTCGGCCTGACCCTGACCGCGGCCAGCGCGCTGACCCTGGGCCTGGGCGGCTATCTGGTATGGCAAGAGCAGCTGACCATAGGCGCGCTGACCAGCTTCACCATGTATCTGGGCCAGCTGATCTGGCCGATGTTCGCGGCCGGCTGGGTACTGTCGCTGATCGAACGGGGCCGCGCCGCCTATGCGCGCCTGCAACCGATGCTCGAGGCGCCGCTGGCGATCGACGACCATGGCACCCTGAGCGAACTAAAGCCCGGCGCGCTGACGCTGGACCAGGCCAGCTACAGCTACGCCGCCGAAGGCACGCCGGCGCTGCGCGACATCACACTGACGCTGCAGCCGGGCCAGACGCTCGGCCTGGTCGGCCCCACCGGCTGCGGCAAGTCGACCTTGCTGCGCCTGCTGCTGCGCCAGCTGACGCCCACGGCGGGCAGCGTGCGCTGGTCGGGCCAGCCGCTCGATGCCTACACGCTGGCCACGCTGCGCGCGGCGATCAGCTGGGTGCCGCAGGAATCCTTCCTGTTCTCGGCCACCATCGCCGAAAACATCGCGCTGGCGCGGCCCGGCGCGAGCCGCGCCGAAGTCGAGCACGCGGCCACGCTGGCGGCGATCCACGACGACATCCTGCAATTCCCGGCCGGCTATGAGACCGAAGTGGGCGAAAAAGGCATCACCCTGTCCGGCGGCCAGCGCCAGCGCGTGGCGATTGCCCGCGCCCTGCTGGCCGATAACGATCTGCTGCTGCTCGACGATGCCCTGTCGGCCGTCGATACCGGCACCGAAACGCGCATCCTGCGCCACCTGGAACAGCTGCGCCAGCAGCGTCCGGGCCGCAGCGCCATCATCGCCAGCCACCGTCTCAGCGCGGTGGTCGACGCCGACCTGATCGTGGTGCTGCGCGACGGCCGCATCACCGAAACCGGCAGCCACGAACAACTGCTGGCCCACGACGGCTGGTATGCCAGCCAGTGGCGCTATCAACAACTGGAGGCCAGCCTCGATGCTCTCTAAGCCAGACGAAACCTCCCCGCGCCGCCAGACCGCGCAGGCCTTTGCCCTGCTGCGCCGCGCGGCCCTGCCCGACCAGCACCATCTGCTGTGGGCCATCCTGTGGCTGGTGCTGGCCGCCGCGCTGGAAGTCAGTGGCCCCATCATGGGCAAGGCCCTGATCGACCAGCATCTGCTGCCGCACCACCTGGACTGGCCGCGCATGGCGCTGCTGCTGGGCGGCCTGCTGCTGACCGGCTGGATCGCCAGCGGCCTGCGCTACCTGCAGCTGGTGCGCCTGTCCGGCCTGGCGATGCGCTCGGTGCAGCGCCTGCGCGAAACCGTGTACGGCCATGTGCTGCGCCTGCCGATGGCCTTCTTCGACCGCGCCATCACCGGCCAGCTGGTGTCGCGCGTGACCAACGATACCGAAGCGGTCAAGAGCCTGTACGTACAGGTGCTGTTCGTGATCCTCGACAGCTCGATCGTGTTGATCGGCACCGTCGCGGCGATGGCCTGGCTGGACTGGCATTTGATGCTGATCGTGGTGGCGCTGCTGCCGGCGGTGCTGCTGATCGTCTGGCTGTACCAGCGCTGGAGCGCGCCGGCCGTGACGCGCGCGCGCGCGCTGCGCAGCGACATCAATGGCCAGATGGCCGAGTCGATCGGCGGCATGAGCGTGCTGCAGGCGAATAACGCGGAAGCCCGCTTCGCGGCGCGCTTCGGCGCCACCAATACCCAGCACTACCACGCGCGCATGTCCGAACTGCGCGCCAACGCCTGGCTGCTGCGGCCCGCGCTGGACATGCTCAATATCGTGCTGCTGGCGGCGGTGATCTTCGTATTCGGCCAGCGCGAGATGACGGCCACCGAAGTGGGCGTGCTGTATGCCTTCATCAGCTACATCGCGCGCGTGATCGAGCCGCTGATCCAGATCACCATGCAGTTCAGCCAGTTGCAGCAATCGGTGGTGGCCAGCGCGCGCGTGGCCACGCTGCTGGAGGAGGCGGGCGCCATGGAACATCAGGCCGGCGCGGCCAGCGTCGGCGCCGCCGGCATCGACGCTGCCGCCGGTGCCCGCGCGGCCGCCGCCAGGGCCAGCGCCGGTATCGCCACCAGCACGCTGAGCGCGGCGCACGCCGCCTCCGACCTGCCCGCGGTGTCGATCCGCCAGCTGTCCTTCGCCTACAATCCCGGCCAGACCGTGCTGCACGATCTGACGCTGGACATTCCGCAAGGCGCCTTCTGCGGCATCGTCGGCCACACCGGCAGCGGCAAGTCCACGCTGCTGTCGCTGCTGCTGCGCTTCTATCCCGCGCCCAAGGGCAGCATCCGCATGCACGGCATCGCCCTGGACGACATCGGCAACGCGCAGTTCCGCGCCGACGTGGGCCTGGTGCCGCAAGACCCCTTCCTGCTGGCCGCGTCCGCGCGCGAGAACATCGACATGGGCCGCGGCCTGTCGCAGCAGGCCATCGAAACGGCGGCCCGCGCCGCCCACGCGCACGATTTCATCCTGGCGCTGGAACAGGGTTACGACACCGAACTGGGCGAAGGCGGTTCGCGCCTGTCGGTGGGCCAGAAACAGCTGATCGCGATCGCGCGCGCGCTGGCCGGCCAGCCGCGCATCCTGCTGCTGGACGAGGCGACCTCGCACATCGACAGCCAGACCGAGCAAATCGTGCAAACGGCGCTCGACGAGCTGCGCGGGCGCGTCACCATCATCGCCATCGCGCACCGGCTCTCGACCATCCGCGCGGCCGACCGCATCATCGTGCTCAACCACGGCCGCATCGCCGAATCCGGGCCGCACGAGAAACTGATGCAAATCGATCAAGGCCTGTATCAGCGCCTCTACCTGCTGCAGCAGCTGGCCGCATGAGTATCCCTGCAATCCCTTGCCTTTGAGTATAGACAGGCAGCCAAGTAATCTTGAAAGGATAGCAAAAGCGGCAATCGCATTGCTAAAAAAGCACAGAAAACTGTGCGCTTTTCCATAAAAAATCCGCCTGCGGTGGGATTTCTCGCCTGCAACAAGAATATAATTTGCCTTACACTTTGCGCAAAATTTGTGCAGTGCAAACAAGGGGCGGGACGTTGGCAGGCAAACGGAGTTCTTGGCTAATTCGCTGGCTGTTGACCGCGTGCGTGCTCGCACCCGGCTTTGCACGCGCCGACGCCGCACTGAACGCCCAGTTGGCCCAGCTGGGCGAATACAGCCGCTTCGTGCCCGACAAGGCACTGGCCGAGCTGCTCAAGATCCAGCCCACCATCATCAATGAAACGGCCGGCGTGCGCGCCGAGCTGCTCACGCAACTGAGCCTGACGCGCATGCGCCTGGGCCAGAACGACGCCGCGCTGATCCTGGCCGACGAAGTCATTTCCATGGGCAAGGCCCAGAACGATAAAACGATACTGGCCAAGGGCATGCTGGCCAAGGCCTATGTGCTGTTTGCGCTGGCCGACGTCAAGGCCGCCCACAAGCTGGCCTTCGAGGCCGAAACCATCGCCAACACCACCTCCGATCTGCCCTTGCGGGTACAGGCCATCATCACCGCGGGCCAGTCCTATGCCGAGCAGGGCAACTTCCCCGCCGCGCTGGGCAAGCTGCAATCGTCGGTCGACCTGGCGCGCCAGATTGTCGACCCCTTGCCGCTGGCGACCGCGCTCAATGCGCTGGCCATTCTATACAACCAGATGCGCGAACTGGACAAGGGCTTCGCCGTGCTCGACGAGCTGGTGGCCGTCTCGTCCAAGCTCAACTCTCCCGGCCGCATGGCGCTGGCCAAGGATACCGAATACGGCCTGGCGATCGAAGCGCACCAGCCCAAGCGCGCCTTGCAGGCCTTGATCGACGAGCTGGAACTGGCGCGCAAGCTGGGCGCCCAGCGCATCATCGCCAACACCCTGGTGAACCTGTCGGACAGCTATCTGAAGGAGCGCGACTACCCGCGCACGCTCCAGTACGGCAACGAGTCGCTGGCCGTGTCGCGCCAGAGCAATGACTCGGCCACCGAGGCGACGGCGCTGGTCAATATCGGCCAGGCCTATCTGGGACAGGGGCGCATCGAGGAAGGCAAGAAACACTTCGAAGCGGGGCTGGCCTTCTACGAAAAAGCCAACAGCAAGCCGGAACTGCAAGGCGTGCTGCTGGAGTACGGGCAGGCGTTGGAACGGGCCGGCGACCTGGCCGGCGCGGTGTCGGCCTATCACCGCGAGCGCACCTTGTCGAACGAGCTGTTCGAACGCCAGCGCCAGCAGGCGGTGCTGGAGCTGCAGGAAAAATACGACACGGAGAAAAAACAGCGCCAGATCGAACTGCTGCGGCGGGACAATCAGGTCAAGGGCGCGGAGCTCGATAACCGCCGCCTGCAGCAGCGCGTATGGTGGCTGCTGGCCGTGGTGTTCGCGCTGGCGGCGGTGATCGTCGGCCTGTTGTACCGCAAGGTGCGGCACGCCAACGCCCAGCTGGAAGTGAAGAACCTGGAACTGAAGGCCCAGAGTTCGCTCGATCCCCTGACGATGCTGTACAACCGGCGCCACTTCCAGGACTTCATGCGCGAGCACAATCACCTCGACAAGCGCGACCCGGAAAAACGCACCCTGCATGGCGACGATATCGTCGGCGCCCTGTTCCTGCTGGACGTGGACCACTTCAAGAACGTCAACGACACCTACGGCCACGCGGCCGGCGACGTGGTGCTCAAGATGATCGCCGAAAACCTGCGCATCGCCCTGCGCGAGACCGACATGATCGTGCGCTGGGGCGGCGAGGAATTCCTTGCCTTCCTGCCCGCGATTCCGCGCCATGGCGTGGACGAAATCGCGCGCCGCATCCTGACCGGCATTTCAAGCCAGTCCATCCTGTACCAGGACCATGTGATTTCAGTGAACGTGTCGGTGGGCTTCGCGCCCTTCCCGCTGATTCCGGCCGATACCCCGCTGCCGTGGGAGCGCGCCGTCAACCTGGTGGACATGGCGCTGTATCTGGCCAAGGCCCATGGCCGCAACCGCGCCTACGGCGTGCGCGGCTTCGAGAACTTCAGCCAGACGTCGATGGAGGCGATCGAGCAGGATCTGGAACGGGCCTGGCGCGCCGGCTTCGTGGACCTGAGCGTGGTGCTGGGCGGCGCGCCGGAAACGCATCCGCCCACGCCGTCGGAGCATAGCAATGTGGTGCCGCTCAAGCCGGCGGTCAAGAGCGGGCATTGACAGCAAACCCACTGCGTAACCCTGGGGTCTGACCCGACGGGTCAGACCCCGGCTCTTTGCCGTGGGTTTTAAGCGAGCCGGCGGCACCTTTGCTTTGGGTTCAAGTTACTGCCGGCGGCCCGCTAACTATTCCCAGCCTTACTTGTTCTCGCGCGCCTTCTCCTGGATTTTTTCTCCCGCCCGTTCGATCTTCTTGCCCGCCGTTTCGGCCGCCTGGTTCAGTTCATGGCTGGCCTCGCCGGTGGCCTTGTTGATCTTGTCGCTGGTTTCCTTGGCCGCATCCTGAATCTGCTGGTTGGCCTGCTCGGCCGCGCGGGTCAGGTCGCGCCCGGCCTTGTCGGTGGCCTGGTCTATCCGGCGCCCCACCTGCTCGGCCGGGCCGGCATTGACGACATCGTCTTGCTTCTTGTGGCAGCCGGCCAGCAGCACACCGCAAGCGAGCACGGCCACCAGGTACTGAGCTGATTTCATCGTCTTCTCCTGTTACACATCAAGGTTGATAATCTTGCAGCCAGCATACACTTCCTGCGCGCCGGCAGCGCACGACATAGATCAAAATCCCGGTTGACACCGGCGCCGGGAATCCGCACAATAGAACGACCGTTCACTTTTATAGAAGAGGCAAGCCATGACCGAGCACCGCACCGCCGCCCACCGCATCTGCCCCTTCTGCGAAGCCGCCTGCGGCCTCGAAGTGGAGCTGGACGGCCAGCAGGTCAGCCGCATCCGTGGCGATAACGCCGACGTGTTTTCCGGCGGCTTCCTGTGTCCGAAAGCGATCGGCCTGAAAGACCTGCATGAAGACCGCGACCGCCTGCGCACCCCGCTGATCAAGCGCGACGGCCAGTTCGTGCCGGCCAGCTGGGACGAAGCCTTCGCCGAGATCGAACGGCGCCTGCTGCCCATCATCGCGCGCGACGGCGCCGACGCCGTCGGCACCGTGCTGGGCAACCCGACCTCGCACAAGATGAACCTGCTGCTGGCCTTCCCCAAGCTGGCCAAGGCCCTCGGCAGCCGCAAGATGTTTTCCGCCTCCAGTATCGACCAGGTACCCAAGATGCTGTCGGTCGGGCTGATGTTCGGCGGCTGGATGTCGGTGCCGGTGCCCGATATCGAGCGCAGCGACTTCCTGCTGATCCTCGGCGCCAACCCCATGGTCTCGAACGGCAGCCTGTGGACCGTGCCCGACTTCCGCGGCAAGGCCAAGGCGCTGCGCGCGCGCGGCGGCAAGATCGTCGTGATCGACCCGCGCCGCACCGAAACGGCCGACGTGGCCGATGCCCACCACTTCATCCGCCCCGGCGGCGACGTGTTCTTCCTGCTGGGCCTGGTGCATGCCCTGTTCGACGAAAACCTGCTGCGCCTGGGCCGGCTGGAAGAGCACACGGTGGGCGTGGACCAGGTGCGCGCCGCCGTGCTGCCCTACGCGCCGGAACGCATGGCGGCGCGCTGTGGCATAGGCGCCGCCACCATCCGCGCATTGGCGCGCACGCTGGCGACGACCGAGCGGGCCGCCGTATATGGCCGCATCGGCACCTGCACCCAGCAATACGGCACGCTGGCCTCGTGGCTGATCGATGTGCTCAATGTGCTGACCGGCCATCTGGACAGCGAAGGCGGCGCCATGTTCCCGCAGGCCGCCGCCTTCGCCGCCAACACCCGCGGCAAGCCTGGCGTGGGCCGCGGCATCATCAGCGGACGCTATCGCAGCCGTGTGTCGAACATGCCGGAAATCTCCGGCGAACTGCCGATCACCTGCCTGGCCGAGGAAATCGACACACCGGGCGAAGGCCAGATCAAGGCCCTGCTGACCATCGCCGGCAATCCGGTGCTGTCCGCGCCCAACGGGGCGCGCCTGTCGGCCGCGCTGGACCAGCTCGAATTCATGGTCAGCATGGATATCTACCTGAACGAAACCACGCGCCACGCGGACGTGATCCTGCCCGGCCTGTCGCCGCTGGAAGACGCCCACTATGACGTGACCTTTACCCAGTTCTCGCACCGCAACCACGCCCGTTTCAGCCCACCGGTACTGGCACGCCCCGCCGGCGTGCCGGATGAATGGGACACCATGCAGCGCCTGATCGCCATCCTCAAGGGCCATGGCAGCGGCGCCGACATCGATGCGCTGGAAGATGCGGCGCTGCTCGAGGAGCTGGTAAAAACCATGGGCGACGCCGCGCCGCAAGTGATGGCGGCACTGACGCCCCAGCGTGGCGCGGAACGGCTGCTCGACCTGGGCCTGCGCAGCGGGCCGTATGGCGACCAGTTCGGACGCAAGCCGGGTGGCCTGACGCTGGCCAAGGTCAAGGCCGCGCCGTCGGGCATCGATCTTGGCGCGATGGCACCGCGCATTCCGGAAGTGCTGCGCACGGTCTCTGGCAAGATCGAACTGGCGCCGCAGATGCTGCTGGACGATCTGGCGCGGGTGGCGGCCGACCTGGATGCGCCGGCGCCCGAGCTGGTGATCATCGGACGGCGCCATCTGCGCTCGAACAACAGCTGGATGCACAATCTGCCGGTGCTGGCCAAGGGCGCCTACCGCTGCACGGCGCTGGTCCATCCGGGCGACGCGCAGCGACTCGGGCTGCTGGACGGCGGCAGTGCGCAGATCCGCAACGGCGCGCGCAGCATCGTAGTACAGGTGGAGTTGAGCGAAGAGATGATGCCGGGCGTGGTCAGCCTGCCACACGGCTGGGGCCACAACCTGCCCGGCACGCAAATGGGCGTGGCGGGCGAGCGGCCGGGAGTGAACCTGAACGCTCTGCTGGACGAGAATTTGCGCGACCCGCTGTCGGGTAATGCGGTGCTGTCCGGCGTTGCGATCGAGATGCGGCCTTGCTAAAAAACGGAAGGTGCCGGCGACGCCTTTAAAACCCACGGCAAAGAGCCAGGGACGCCTTTAGAACCCACGGCAAAGAGCCGGGGACGCTGTTAGAACCCACGGCAAAGAGCCGGGGGCCGGTCCCGACGGGACCGGCGGGGCGCAGCCCCTCACCGGACCCTGGGGTCAGACCCCAGGGGTACGCCGTGGGTTTCAGGCGAACGTCGTCAACCAGCCAAGCATCACACCATGTCTTTTACTGGCAACGATCACCAATCCAATCCGACCCATTGGCAATACAGCGCAACATCTCGCGATTCAGACGCTCCGCCCGCAGTTTAACACCGATGCATGCGCGGTTCCCCACATCGACCATCGTGGCGCAGAGTTCCGCCTTCTCCATGGCGCTCTTGTAATTCCCCTGCGCCAGCTCACGCTCGGCCTCGCCAAGCACCTTGCGCGCCTGCTGAGCATTCTGTGCCACCGCAGGCGCCGTGCTGATAACGGCCGGTGCCCCCGACCGCACAGGCGCGCCATTGGCTGCGCCCTGCTCCAGCATCGTCGTCTCCAGCAAGCGCGACAGGCCAGCACGCAAGGTCTGCGTGCGCGCTTCCAGTTCCGGGCGCTTGAGCTTCTCCAGCGCCGGCAGCTTGCTCTCCACGCACACCCGGTTCGCACGGGCCAGACAGGCCTCGGCCTCGTCCAGCAACTGCGTCCCCTTGCGCGCATCGATGCGCCCATCCCACTCGCGCAGCTCGTCGGCTTCGGCGCCCTTGTCGCCCCAGCGCTTGATGTGGGCCGCCAGCCGCGCACCCGCCTTGTCGACCTGGCCGGCATCGAGCGCAGCCTCGATGACGCCGCGCGCATCGGCCCAGGCCTTGGCGCGGCCACGCTGCTTCTCGCAGACCGGAGCACCGGTATTGATCGCGTCCTGCAAGCGCTTGAGCTGCGCGGCGCTGGCCTTGCTGCTGCGCAGATCGCTCAGCTCGGCCCTGGCTTCCGTCATCTTGCAGTCGGCCGTCAACGCCAGCGCCGCGTCAACGCGCGACTCCAGTTTCTTGTACGGGTTGCCCGGCTTGGCCACGATCCAGATGGCCACCAGGGCCAGCATCACCATCAGCCAGGTGCCCTTGCCGATCGGCTGGCGCAGCGGCGGACCGGCGGGCTTGCCCGGCTTGGGTGGATTGCCGACAGGAGGCATCGGGCGGACACCCGGCGCAGCGGCTTGCGGCGGGACGCCCGCAGGCGGCGCAGCAGCGGCAGCAGCACGTGCCGCCGTGGCGGCAGCGGCGCCGGCAACAGCGGCAGCGGCGCGCTCCTGCGCAAGGTCGGCACTGGACTCTTCATGGTGGCGTGCTGCCGCCATCGATGAAGCAGCCGGCGACACCGCTGCGGCCGGCGTGGCCGATACCGGCTGCAGTACTTCGGACGCCGGCAGCGGGTCCATCACGGCATGCGCAGCGACTGCAACTGCGGCTGCGGTATCGGCATCGGCTGCGCCAGCGCCAGCGCCTGCACTGGCCTGGCGCATGCCGCAATAAGGACAAAACGCGACCCGGCGCGGAAACGCGCGCCCGCAGCCAGTATTGATACAGCTTTCATTCACTTCAGCTACCACGTATGCACCTTGCTGTTATTCCGGATCGGGAATGTCATCATCGGGATCGGGAATGGCGGGGCCGAACAGGGCCGCCAGTTCCGGAATGTCGCCAGCCAGCTTCCACTGGTCCACGCGCGGCACCCACACCATATTCCACACCTTGGTGCCGGCATCGACTTCGCCGCGCGCAATGCGCTGGGCCAGTTCATCCAATGAATATGGACCTTGCTGCACCTTGTTCAGGAACACCTTGAAACTCGGCGCGCGGCTCACCTGCGTGCCAGCGGGCGCAATGCCCGCCGGGTACCCGCCCGCGCCGTGCCCGGCAGCAGCAGCAGCAGCAACAGCAGCAGCAACGCCGCTCGCCGCGCCGGAGAACACCATCGCCGCCTGCGCCTCGCTGGCCTGGTATTCCGCCTTGATGACACGCTTGTCCACGCTGTTCTGCACTTCCCAGCTGTAGGCATCGCTGGCCGAATCGCCGACCATCTCGCTCCACTGGCCAAGCAGTTCCAGCGCCCGCTCCACCATCGCTGGCACGACCGCGGCATCGAGCGCCTGCGCGCGCTTGAACCAGACCTCGAACAGGCGCCGCGCCGTGATATTCGGCAGCGAAGGCGACGGCAGTTCCGCGCCCGTCTCATCGACTTCCAGTTTGGGCTGATACACCCGCAACTGATAATGCCGCATCAGCGCGGCCAGCAGCAGGAACTGGCAGGCGCCCAGGCGCCCCAGGCGCTGCTGTACCGCGGCTATCACCTGCTCGCGGTAATACGCGGGCAAGCCGTTCGAGCGGATCGCGAACTCGTTCCCGATCTGCAGCCACTCGCCGGAACCGCTCTCCACCTCAAACAGATACTGGCCGCGCGGCTGGAACGACGCTTCGCGGTCGGACAGGTCGGGTTTGCGCTTGATCACGCCCAGCGCGATCGCCTGCAGGAACCACTCGTAGTCGTCGGCGAGCCGGTTCAGCTCATCCATCGACGGCGCGATCGGATGGCGGAAGCGGGTCGAGTCGAAATGCAAATGGGTCGGAATCTTGGGATTCTCGATCTGGTAAGAGGTGCGCCAGGTCGGCAGGCCGCGCAGCACCGTCATCGGGAAGCCGGACAGCTCGATATAGCAAACCGCCTTGCCGACGATGCCGGTATTGACGATGCTGACCAGATCGCCGTGGAAGAAACCGGTCGGCACGGCCGCCTTGATTTCCGCTTCCATCTTGCGCCATGCGGCGGCGTCGCCGACGCCGATGAAGCATTTGAACTGGTCGGCGTTCGGCGTGAACTCGGCCGAGAAGCGCGCGTTCATCCACGGCATGGCGCTCTTGATCCATTCATTGAACACGCGCTGGCGCTCCTGCGGCGACATGGCCGTCAGGCGTTCCAGCAGCGGATCGGGCGGCACGCCATCGCCCGCCTGCTCGCGGCTCAGCTGCGTCTGGGCGCGGCGGAACAGCTTGAGCAGCAGGGACGAACGCAGCTTGTCGTCGCCCAGTTGCGGGAACAGGCGCGCCGAGCCGCCAAACTCCAGCAGCACTTCCTCGCTCCAGCTGCTGATGTCGCCATTGAGCTTGACCGGCTCCGGCAATTCGTCGCTGGCCAGCTTCATATAGGTCGCGTGTTCATGGCGCGCGTCGGCGCGCAGCTGGTCGATGCGCTGATCGACCGCGCCCAGCATCGCCTCGACGCAGCGGCGCCCTTCCTGGAATTCACCGGCGATGCCGCTCCATTGCGGCTGGCCATGCTCGTCCACCGATTCGGCCTCGCCCAGCCAGGCGGACATGGCGCGCAGCACTTCCAGCGCCTGCCCCGCCGCCACCGCCAGCATGTGGAAACGCAGATAGTCGGCGATGTCGCGCTTCAGGTGCACCATCACTTCGCGCGACTGCGCTTCCTTGCCCAGCAGCTTGTTGGCCGCCTGCGACAGATTGTTCAGCGACTCTTCCACCTGGCGTGTACGCAGCGCGTCGCGCAGGTCGCGGTAGCGCTTGGCGTTGCGCTCGACATTGACCAGATCGCGCTGGGCGATGCGCGACTTGATCTGCTCGAGCAGCGACAGCACAAATTCCAGCCCGCCCTGCTTGCGGTCGTCCAGCAGCGCGAACAGCTGCTCGCGGGCGCGCCCCTTCAGGCGCAGCAGCAGCTCGGCCGTGTGGCGCTTGATGCGGTCTTCGCTGGTCTCGGCGGTGGCGCCGGCTTCGCGGATCGCGTCGCGCTCCAGCTGCGGCAGCAGCTCGGCCACTTTCTCGCGCCAGTTTTTCAGCTCGAAGGAGGCCATGATGCGGTCGATTTCCAGCTGCACCTTGCTCTCGACGCGCTCCAGCAGCGAGCGTCCGTCCTTGTCCATCAACAGCATGTCGGTCAGTGCATATTCCTGGAAAGGCGTGATGTCGACCGTGCCCTTCTTAAAGTCGGGGAACTCGTCAAACGGATGCTCGGCCATCGCCATCTGCTCGCGCATGAACACATCGCGCTCCTGATCGCCGGCGCGCCGCATCGGTGCGCCATCGCTGCTGGCGATGCCGAAGAAGGCCTTGACCATCAGCGCCGCCAGTTCGTAGGCGCGGATATCCTCGCGCAGCCCCTGCTGGGTGTCGAGCACCGCCTGGCCAAAGGCCGAGTAGACCTTGGAATAGGACAGGCGCATATCGCCGAAGCGCTGCTCCGGCACGCGCGGGTTGAACGGTCCCAGCTTGTGCTGCTGCTGGTTGACCGCCACCGAGCGCTTGCGGTTGGCGAAATCGGCCGAAGCGAAATCCTCGAACAGCGAATCGGCCACCATCTGGTACACGTCCTTTACATCGTGGGTGGCCTTGTTGGACAGGTTGGCCGTATCGACCAGGTACACATCGTCGAAGGGCGCGCCTTTGCCGGTCAGGCTGTCCGGATCGGCCCAGCGCACCTGCGCGTTCATGTCGCGCATCGCCGTTTCCAGCTCCATCATGGTGGCGTAGGCGTTGGCCTCGGTGCGCTCCTTGTTGGCCTTGGCGTAACCGGATGGCATGAACAGCACCAGATCGACCTGGCTGTCCGCCACTTCCTGGCGCGCGATGGCCTTGGCGATCCAGCCCAGATCCATCACGCTGCCCGCGCCGGTGCCGCCGGCGTTCGAGCCGATGACGACGATGCGGAACTTGGACGTGTCGACCTGCAGGCCCAGGCGCTGGTAGTTTTCCTTGCGCTCATTGCCGGCATTGCTGGCCAGGGAATTGAGCGCGCCCTTGATGCGGCCGCGCAGCTTGGGGTATTTGTCGAACAGGTAGAGCCGCGCCACGGCGCGGATCTGGCCCGCGCCCTTGGATGGGTCGATGCCCAGCGAGCGCAGTTTCTTGGGCCGCAGCGGCATCCATTTTTCAATCAGCGGGAAACGCGCCAGGCTGTCATCGGACTCGTGGTACTGGGCCAGGTCGATAGATTCGACCAGCCGCTCCTCGTCGCTCAGCTTGACCAGCTCGTACCATGGGTCGCTGCGCTGCGACTTGCCCTCGTCGATGATGGCGCCGCTGTCGAGGTCGAAGTGCAGGAAGCGCGCGACCGGAAACTGGCCGATGGCGTCGACGCGGGTCGGATTGTGGCGGTTCCACACCTCCGACAGGATGCGGCGGCGTATCCGCATCATCACTTCCATGCCGGTGCCGCCGGCGCCGATGAACAGCGTGGGCCGCAGGTCGACCTTCAGTTCGGCCTTCTTGTCGCCGGCCAGTGTGCCGGTGCTGGGGAAATCTGCCATGGCGCTAGTCTCCTGTGGATTAACGGCGGCCGGTCAGCAGCGCGCCGATCAGCGCGGCGACACCCAGCAACAGCAGCGTGCCGGTGACGGCCACGCTGAGAAATTTAGTGGCGTTGACGAAGGCCAGCACGGCGGCGCCGCTCAGGAAGCCCAGGCCGCAGAACAGCAGCCAGCCCGCCGCATCGGCCGACGATGGCGCCACGCGGCGGCGCACCAGGTGCTGGGAGAAGGCATTGCGCGCGAAGAACAGGATCACCAGCAGCACCAGGAACACGGCGCTGCCCAGCAGCGCATCGCGCGAGGAGGTGTCGGTGGCCGGCGCGCCCTGCATCGGCGCGACTTCGATCGCCGAGGAGGCCGCGCTGGCCGCGCCTGTGTCGGCCGGCTTGGCGTCGGCCGGCGCGCTGGCGCCCGGCACCTTGAAGCCGGGATCGGTGCCGGCCTGCGCCAGCTGGATGTCTTGGTTGTTTTGCATGGTGTTCCGATGTTGGTCAAAGTTCCGGTGTCAAAAGCGCCGGTGTTACGGTGTTGCTATGTTCATCGGCAGCGCTCAGCGGCCCAGCCGCACTTGCGCGCCCTCGCGCAGATCTGTCAATGTGCTGCCCAATACAGTGGTTTTCAATTCCGCCACCTTGTTGCCGGCCTTGTCGAAGATGGGATGGCGGCTGCCCGCGCGCGCCAGCATGGTGCGCGGCTCGCCCTCCACCACCAGTTGTACCTTGCGGGGACGCGCCAGCGCATGCCACAGTCCGGCCGCCGCCGCCAGCAGGGCCAGCACGGCGCCGCCCAGCGCCAGCAGGGGGCCGATGCCAAAGTTCACCCGCACTTCCAGCGGCAGCACGGCGCGCGAGCTGTTGATCTGGGCTGGCGGGGTAAAGATGTCCGGCAGCGGATCGCCGGGAAACAGGGCGGCCATGCGCTGGCGGAAGGCCTGCGACAACTCCAGCTTTTGCGCGCTCAGTTGCAGCTCGATCGCTCCCGGCAGCACATAGGCCGAGCCGGCCGAGGCCAGCGCTGCCAGCGACCACTTGCCCGGCAGGCGCGCCACCGGCAGCTGCATTTCCGACGCCAGCGGCTGGCCCTTGCCCGGCGCCAGCGCGCTCACGCCGCTGCGTCCCAGGCTGATGGCCTTGTCCTCGCCGGCCAGGCGCGAACGGGCCGTCAGCTCGGCGCTGCTGATGGTGTAAGGGTAGATGGTGTTTTCCAGGGTCCAGGCGATGCGCGCGCTCGGTGCGGAGGCGCCAGCGTCCACGTCGGCGCGCAAGGCGCCGGACGGCGTCATCGAGAAGCTGACGCCGGGCGCGTTTTCCACCCGCACCGGCGCCAGCCGGATCGTATCCTGGTCGAGCGGTTTCAGGCGCGCCGGGGTTTCGGTGATGACTTTTTGCAGCCGGCCGGAGCGCAGCAGCTGGTCGAGCTGGCGCGCGCCCTGCTCGTGGATGGCGAACACATACACCATCAAACCGTTGGCGCTGTAGCGCGCGCTGTGCACCGGCATCTGCAGCGGGAAGGCCAGCGCCTTGCGGATATCCGTGCCCTGATGGATCAGGCGATAGAACTCGCGGTTGCGCTGGGCGGTGGCCTGATCGTTGTTCGGGCTGTTGCGGTTGTTGGTGAACACCCATACCAGGCCGGGCTGGCGTGCCAGCGCGGTGTTGATCGCGGCGCCCACGGCTTCGCCCAGGTCGGTATCGGCCAGCGCGGTGCTGCCGGGTTTTTTGGCCACGTCGAGCGCGGCCAGCGCGGCGCCGACGGCCTTGCGCGGGCCGTCCTGCTCCACCTTGGCGGCCAGCAGCGCGCGCGGCGACGGCGCGCCCGGCAAGGCCTGGTTGAAGGCGGCCAGCACCAGCGCGTCGCCGGGCTGGGTGGCGGCCACGATCACCTCGGTCACCAGCGCCTTGTACTGCGAGGACGGGTCGGTGTAGAAGGGCTCCATCCAGCCGGAGTTCTGGACCAGGAAGACCTGGGAGAGCGGGGCGGCGGCGGATGCGGCAGATGTAGCGAAGGCAGCCAACACAAATGCCTGCAGCGCAGCGGCTCTGAGAGAAACCCACGGCGTAACCCTGGGGTCAGACCCCAGGGCCTGGAGAGGGGCTACGCCCCGCAGGTCCCGATGGGACCGGCCCCCGGCTCTTTGCCTTGGGTTTTGCAAGCGCTGTGGCGCGCAAGCGTTCGCGCAAGCTGCGGCTCTTTGCCCCGGATTTTGTAGGCGAAGTGGCGCGCTAACTTTAGCGGAACACTCCCATAACTGAGCAGCGCGCGTCACGGCAGCGCTTTCAAACGCCAGCCACGGATCTCGTTCCACGACGGATGATGCAGCCACAGGCTGTCGTCATACACGAAGGGCACGCAGTCGCCCGGCCGCGACAGCCGCATCGCTTCGTCGAGGATCACATTTCGCTGGCCTATCCATTCGATCAAGGTGCGTCCCAGCACGGCGCCGTCGATCACCGCTTCCACGCCGGGCGGCTGCTCGATGCGCAGCACCAGTCCGGTGGGCTGGCTGCGCGTGCTGCTGACGTTCTCCAGCAGCGGCAGCGCCAGCACATGCTCCTGATGCGGGTCTTCCACATCTTCCAGCTCCCAGGGATCGTCCTTGACCTGATGCCCGCGCCGGAACAGCAGCGTGCCAAAGCCCAGCCGCGCGCCGTCGAGGCGCTCCATCTGCGCGTTGGCGCGGCCCAGCTCCAGGAAAGAATAACTGGCGCTGTCCTTGCCGAGCTGCCAGAGCTGGCCGAGGCGGCTGGTCACCGGCCCGCCCATTTGCAAACGCGGTTGCCAGCCCTGCGGCCACGGCAGCCATTGCGGCGCGCTGCCCGCCTGCCAAAGCAATTGCCCCTGCTCGTGCAGCCAGAACAGCTTGCCGTCGTAGCAGACGGGTGCCTGCCAGCCGCCGGCCGGCAACTCCGCGCCAGGGCAGTCGAACACTTCGGGATCGCTGCCGTCGGCCAGCGCGCTCCACAGCCGCACGCCGCCGGGACTCTGGAACAGGCAGGCGATCTGGCGCCCCAGCGCGCCGGGCGCGCCGACCAGCGGCGCGTGCAGCACGGTTTCGGTACGGAAGGTGTCGCTGACGGGATTGATGAACAGACGCAGCAAGCCGGCGGCCGAGGGGATCAGGCCGCATTCGCCGCGCGGCGCACCCGGCGCGGCCGGCAGCCAGGCGTAGCCGGAGACCGAGAAGCCGATCGCGGCGGTGCCGGCCTCGGGGCTCATCACATGCCAGCGCGCGGCCAGCGGGTCCCAGTACTGCAGCACATTGCGGGTGTAGGCCAGCGCCAGCAGGCGCGCCGCGGCAAAACCGAAGTAGCCGGCGGCGAACACGCACAGCGCGTTCGGCGGGGCCGGCATCTTGCGTTCGGCCTGGCCCACATGGGGCTCGGGCGGCCGGGTTTCCAGCGCGGCGGCCAGCGGCAGCGCGGTGATCGCCAGGCCTTGCGGCACCTGGCGCGGCAAGGGGTATTCATCGATCGGGCTGGGACGGCTGCTGGCGTTCCACCAGGCCGGCTGGCGTGTCGATGCCGGCTCCGGCGGGGCGGAGGCGTTGCGGGTCAGCGCCTGGCCGCATGCGGGACAGAAGGCAAAGCCTTCGGGATAGATGGCGCCGTGGCCGCAGGCCGGCAGCGCGGCGCCCAGCAGCTGGGCCACGTCCGGCAGACGGCTGCGCGCCTGGTCCTGCCAGTCGATGCGGCCCAAGTCTTTGCTGCTGGCCAATTCGAACTGCCCATTGGCTTGCTCCAGCCAGACGCTGTCGGCCGTTTCCCATCTGGTTACCATGTTTACGGAGCTTCCCCTGTCGTTGATACGCCATGCCAGCAAGGGAAGCGGCGCCGGTGCGCGCCCCCGTTGTTGATCGAATAATAGCGCACAGTATACAAGGGACGGACAAAATAAGGCTGCGGCTGGCGCGCCATCAGGGGAGTAGCGGGAAATGGAACCAAAAGGCTAGTTTTGGGTCGTGCGGGTCAGGATCATTGCATGCGTGCCGCAGGCGACAGCTAAAACCCAGGGCGTAACCCTGGGGTCTGACCCCGGGGTCCGGGGAGGGGCTGCGCCCCGCCTGTCCCGATGGGACGGGCCCCCAGCTCTTTGCCGTGGGTTCGAAGGAAAGCCGCCGGCGCGTTGAAGCTCAGGGCATGACCGTCATGCGATCTTCTTCGGCGGTGGCGGCGGGGCGAAGGCGATCTGCTCGCTGGCGGGGGCCGTGTCCAGCGCGTCGGAAAACTCCAGCCAGCGCAGCACCTTGGACATGCGCCGCAAAATGATGCCCTTGCTGCTGATATACCCGACCTGCTCGAAATTCTCCGCCTTGCTGGTCATCTTCGACACCGTGGGCAGATTCTCGGCCAGGCGCTCGAAGGCCTTGCGCGCCTTTTGCTCCCACTTGAGCAGATTCGGCTCGTTGAAGCGGTTGCTTTCGTAGTAAATCGTCAAGGTGTGATCGTGATTGCCGAAACCCACCACGGCCGCGCCCTTGCGGATGGTGTCGAGCACGTCTTCCTTGATGGCCGTCGTCGGCACGAACAAGGCTGCCCGCCCATCCGCATCCGGCCGCTCCAGCGGCAGATCCTGCCCCATCAGTTCACTCATCGCAGCATCCCCTTCCACTTAGTCGGTGTGATGTCACAGCGCAACAATCTGGCCCGCGACAGCCCGTCCGCAGGTCTGTGCCGCCTCCCCTACGCGCGCTGCTGTGCCCCAGCACTCGGCCGGTGGTGGCCGCGCCGGCAGGCTTTCTCATTGGGAAACGAGTTGCCGTCCGGCTATATTCAACCGATTCTACCCCTCCCCCTGCGCTGCCACAAGAACAATGCAATCGCTGCATGCCTGTGTGCTGGCGAGTATCCGCCGAGATTGGACCGGGAGGCTGCGGCGAATGGGCTTTATAATGGGTAAGTTTCCTCAAAAGCATTCATTTAAAGCACATGATGTCATTCGCTCCCGCCGCGTCCGCCGCCGCCAGTCCGGTTACGGAACTGGGCGGCGCCCCCTATGGCGCCATTTCCGCCGAGGCGGTCGAGCTGGCCGCCGGCCATGTCGGCGACCTGCTGGCCATGGCGATCGAATACACGCCGGCCCAGGCCGCGCTGATCGTCTACGATACCCGTTGCGATCTGAACCTGGCCCTGACCGAAGCCTACCGCCGCGCCGCGCCCGGCGCGCGCCTGCTCGACTTCGACAGCACCACGCCGGAAGCAGTGCTGGCCGCGTTTGCGCAGCTGGCGGCCGGCGACCTGGTGGTGCTGATCCAGTCCGGCAGCTTCCGCCTGGAAGCCTTCCGCATCCGCATCGAACTGTTCAAGCGCGGCCTCAAGGTGATCGAACATGTGCATTTGAACCGCATGCCCGGCGAACAGGGGCTGCACTATATCGCCTCGCTGGCCTACGACCCGGCCTATTACCGCGGCGTGGGCCACGCGCTCAAGGCCTGCATCGACCAGGCCGGCGGCGCCATGGTCGACAGCGGCGAGGGCGCGCAACTGGTGTTCGCCTCCCCGCTGGAATCGGCCAAGCTGAATATCGGCGACTACAGCGGCATGAACAATGTGGGCGGCCAGTTCCCGCTGGGCGAAGTGTTTACCGAGGCGCAGGACCTGGAGGCGGTCAATGGCCGGGTACGCATCTTCGTGTTCGGCGACACCGCCTTCCACGTGAACCGGCCCGCCACCCCGATCACCCTGATCGTCGAACGGGGCCGCGTCACCGGGGCCGACAACAGCACCCCGGAGTTCGACAATATGCTGGCCATCATCCGCGCCCACGAAGGCGAGGTCTGGCTGCGCGAACTGGGCTTCGGCATGAACCGCGCCTTCTCGCGCGAGCGCATGGTCAACGATATCGGCACCTTCGAGCGCATGTGCGGCATCCACCTGTCGCTCGGCGCCAAGCACGGGGTCTATCAAAAACCCCAGTTCAAACGCAAGGAAGCGCGCTACCATGTCGATGTATTCGCCGTGACCGAGGCAGTCTGGCTCGACGGCCGCCAGGTCTACCGCGACGGCGCCTGGCAAGTCTGAAGGACCTACCCCCATGCATGGAGTGATCACCTGGCTTGAAACGCTGTGCAGCGGCATCCCGCTCAGCATGCTCGAAGTATGGGGCGGCTTCGCCTATCTGCTCGGCCTGCTGCTGATGGCCAGCGCCTTCGCCGGCGTGACCGGCGCGCGCGGCGGCCACTGGGGCCTGGGCCGGCTGCGCCAGAGCTGGGACCAGCGCGCCCTGCTCAGCATGGCCATCACCTTCGCCGCCGTGTTCATCAGCGGCTATCTGGGTTCGGCCATCGTGCTGGTGCCCGGCGCCCAGACCTTCGAATCGCTGAAGGACTTGTCGGTCTTCCTGTGCATCGTGCTGTTCGGCTATCCGGCCCTGATCATCGTCCCCTTCGCCTACGGCCTGTCCGACCTGGTCGAGGGCGTCGCGCCGGGCGTGCTGCTCGAATGGCTCAGCGGCTACTTCATCAATCCCGCCTGCTTCTGGGTCGCCCACCAGTTGATCGGCCGCCAGCCCGACTTCCGCCGCCTGCGTACCTGGTGCCGCTACCTGCTGTTCGTGGCGCTGTTCCTGGCGCTGGAACCGGCGCTGTGGGGCTATCTGACGTCCAGCCATTTCACGCCCGGCATCGCCTACCGCCACCTGGTGCCGGCGCTGCTGTTTACCACCGGCCTGACCTGGCTGCTGGCACCGGCCGCGATGCTGGTGGCGCTGCCGCTGGCGCGCCGCTACGGCCTGTTCTGGGCCGACATCCCCAACCACGTGCGGGTGCGCGCCTTCGGCAGCGAGGAATGGAACTGGACCGACCGCCAGGCCGTGCAGACGCGCCGCCCGGTCACGCGCGGCGCGCACCGGGTGCCGATCCGCGTGCTGCTGGCCGTGCCGCTGTGCGCGATGGTGATGCTGCTGGTCGGCGTGACCGCCTGGCTGACCCTGGGCAGCGCCGAGACCGCGGCGTTCCGGCTGGCCTCGCGCCTGCACCAGGAAATCGCCGAGAACATCAATCTGCAGCTCGACGACTATCTGGCCGGGGTGCAGAAGTCGGGCCTGAGCCTGGCACCGGACGCGGTCGGCGACCTGCTGCGGCGCCTGCCGATGGCCCAGCATGGACGCGCCGCCGTGATCGACCGGCGCGGCCTCATCATCGCCAGTTCGGCCGAGCAGTACCGCAGCGGCCAGGACAATGTGCTGCAAAAAGCCGTCAGCGAACTGGTCGTCACGCTGGGCACGCTGAGCACCTTGCAGGCGCCCCAGCAGCTGCAGTTCGACATCATCGACAGCAAGCCGCTGGGACGCGAGCGCTGGCTGATGCTGGCCACCCCCTACCAGGACCGCGGCGGCAGTACCGACTGGATCGTGCTGACGGCCATGCCCGAATCGTTTTATCTGGAAGGCGTGCGCAACGGCAACAGCCGCTCGGCCATGGTGTTCGCGCTGGCCCTGCTGCTGGCCCTGGCGGCGGCCATCGTGCTGTCGGCCGCCGTCACCGCGCCGCTGCGGCGGCTGGCGCGCGCCACCCGTGCGCTGGCGCGCGGCGACCTGAGCCAGCGCGTGCCCGGCAGCGTCCTCGACGAGCTGGGCGCCCTGTCCTACTCCTTCAACCATATGGCCGGGCGGCTGCAGCAATCGTTCGACGATGTCTCCCACCTGGCCAACACCCTGGCCACGCGCGAGCAGTCGCTCGAGCAGAGCGAGCGGCGCTACCGCACCCTGTACGAGGACGTGCCGATTCCGCTGTTCCGCGCCACCCACCTTGGCCAGCTCGATGAACTCAACGACGCCGGCATGATCCTGCTGGGCTTGCAGACGCGCGAGCAGATGCGCCAGACCAATATCTTCGGCCTCTATCTCGACCCGATCGCGCGCCGCCGCTGGCAAGAGGGCCTGACCTCGGGCGCCGGCCTGTCGCGCCGCGCCGAGGTGCTGATGAAGCGCGCCGACAACGGCCGCGCCCTGTACGTCAACGTCGTCGCGCGCGGCGTCTACGATCCCGACACCGGCCAGATCACCTTCATCGAAGGCAGTATCGAGGACATCACCGACCGCAAGAACGCCGAAGAAGAACTGCGCCGCCACCGCGAGCAGCTCGAGCACACCATCGCCGAGCGCACCTCGGCGCTGCAGGTGGCGCTGACGCGCGCCGAGGCGGCCAACCGCGCCAAGAGCGTGTTCCTGTCGAATATGAGCCACGAGCTGCGCACCCCGCTCAATTCGGTGATCGGCTTTTCCCAGCTGCTGGCCGGCGAGGAAGCGATCACCCCGCAGCAGCGCGACAAGCTGGGCATGATCAACCGCTCCGGCCACCACCTGCTGGTGCTGATCAACGACATCCTGGAACTGTCGAAGATCGAGACCGGCCGGGTCGAACTGCAGTTGATGCCGGTCGACCTGTCGTCGCTGCTCGACGCCGCGCTGGAGATGGTGCAGCTGCGCGCCACCCAGAATGGCGTGGCGCTGAACCTGCAATGCGGCGAACTGCCGGCCGTGGTGCTGGCCGACAGCGCCAAGCTGCGCCAGGTGCTGCTCAACCTGCTGTCGAATGCGGTCAAGTTCGCCGGCCATGGCAACGTCACGCTGGCCGTGCGCGCCGTGCCGCTGCAGTTGCAGCGGGTGCGCCTGCACTTCGCCGTCAGCGACACCGGCGCCGGCATCGCCGAGCAGGACCGCGAACGCATCTTCGAACCCTTCGTACAGGCCGACACCCCGGCCACCCAGGCCGGCACCGGCCTGGGCCTGGCGATCAGCCGCGAATTCGTCCAGCTGATGGGCGGCGAACTGCAGCTGGAAACGGAACTGGGCAGCGGCTCGACCTTCTCCTTCGCGCTGGAGCTCGAACAGCGCCCCGGCAGCGTGATCGCGGCCCCGCCCGGCCGCGTGACCGGCCTGCCGTCGAACCAGCGCGGCCGCAGCGTGCTGGTGGTCGACGACAACCGCGAAGGCCGCGAACTGCTGCGCAAGCTGCTCGAACCGCTCGGCTTCGCGGTGCACGAAGCGGTCGACGGCATCGACGGCGGCGAGCGCATCCTCGCGCTGCAGCCCGACCTGGTCTTCATGGACTGGCGCATGCCGCGCCTCGATGGCCTGAGCCTGACGCGCGAGATCCGCGCCAACCGCGACATCCGCCAGCCGCGCATCGTGATCCTGACCGCCAGCGCCTTCGAGGAAGAGCGGCTCGAAGCGCTGGCCTCGGGCGCCGACGACTTCATGCGCAAGCCGCTGGAACTCGACAAGCTGTTTGCCCTGCTGGAGCTGCACCTGAACCTGCACTTCGAGCGCGAACAGGAAGCCGCGGTGGAAGCCATACCGGCGGGCCCGCTGGGCGCCGCCGACCTGGCCGTGCTGGACGGGCAAGCACGCATCGAGCTGAAACAGGCGGTGGCGAATATGGACCTGGCCGAGATCTCCCTGCTGCTGCAGGAAGTCTCCGAAGAGCAGCCGCTGCTGGCCGCGCGGGTGCGCCAGATGCTGGAACAGGGCCAGTATCCACAATTGTGGAAGCTGCTCGACGCACCGCCTCAGGCCGTACCGGCCGACCGCCCCGGACAGGCCGCCTGATGCCGCAGGCTTAGTCCGAACGGCACAAGCGCGGCCCTTGTGGGTGGCCCGGCGCCGTCCTACAATGGCTGCTTCCTTTTCGCATTGGAGCCAGCCATGCTGACCGCGGCACAACAACAGGATTACCAGCGCGACGGCTACCTGATCCTGCCGGACTTCAAAAGCCCCGCCGAGATCGCCGCCCTGCGCGAGCGCGCCGCCCAGATCGTCGACGCCTTCGATCCTTCCGCCCCGGCCGGCATCTTCAGCACCCGCGAACAGCAGCACAATAGCGACGCCTGGTTCCTCGGTTCGGACAACAGCATCCGCTGCTTCTTCGAGGAAGAAGCCTTCGACGCGCAGGGCCATCTGAAGCAGGACAAGTCCCTGTCGATCAACAAGATCGGCCACGCGATGCACGATCTCGACCCGGTGTTCCGGGCCTTCTCCGCCGACGCGCGGCTGGCCGCCGTGGCGCGCGAGCTGGGCCTGCGCGAAGCCCAGGTCTGGCAATCGATGTACATCTTCAAGCAGCCCGGCATCGGCGGCGAGGTGCGCTGGCACCAGGACGCCACCTACTTCGACACCGACCCGGTCAGCGTCACCACCTTCTGGTTCGCGCTGGAAGACGCCACCGTCGACAATGGCTGCATGTGGGCCGAACCGGGCGGCCACCGTTCGCCGATGCGCGAGCGCTTCACCCGCCACGGCAACGCGGTCGCACTGGAAAAACTCGACGGCACGCCCTGGCCCGACGACAGCACCGCCGTGCCGCTGGCCTGCAAGGCCGGCAGCCTGGTGTGCTTCCACGGCCTGCTGCCCCACTACAGCGCGCCGAACCGCTCGGCCGTGTCGCGCCATGCCTACACCCTGCATGCGACCGATGCGCACACGGCCTACTCGCCGGCCAACTGGATACAGCGCGACGCGGCATTGCCGGTGCGCGGTTTTCTGTGAATTGGGATCGCTGGTGGCGGGCCGCCGGCTGCCATCCAAAACCCACGGCGTAACCCTGGGGTACGACCCGGCGGGTCGTACCCCGGCTCTTTGCCGTGGGTTCTAAAAGCTCCGTGGCACGCTTAAGTTAGCGGCATTCGGGTCAGACCCCGGCTCTTTGACTTGGTTTCTAAAAGCAGTGCGGCAGGCCAGCGCTAGCTGCTCAGCGCCGTCAGCCCGGCACGGCTAGCCGGATCGGCCGGATTTTCCGGCACCACCAGCGGCAGGGTCAAGGTGACGCAACTGCCCTGGCCCGGTTCGGACTCGATACCTATCGTCCCTTTCAATACGCCGGTGACGATGTTGTAGACGATATTCATGCCCAGCCCCGAGCCGCCCTGCCCCATCTTGGTGGTGAAGAAAGGATCGAAAATCTGGTGCAGCGTGCGCGCCGACATGCCCACGCCGTCGTCGCGGAACAGCAGTTGCACCGAGTCGCCTACACTTTTGGCGCTGACCGAAATACGGCCGCGGCTGCGCCCCTCGAAGGCATGCAGCATCGCGTTGTTGATCAGATTGCTCAGCACCTGGCCCACGCTGCCGGGATAGGAATCGAACACCAGCCCCGCCTCCACATCGATGACCACTTCGCAGTTGGCGCGGCGCAGCTGGGCCGCGTAGGTGGCCAGGGTGTCGTGCACCACCTCGTCCAGGTGGAAGGGCCGGCGCTGGCCGCTGGCCTGGTCCACCGCCACCTGCTTGAAGGAGGTGATCAGCTCGGCCGCGCGCGCCAGCGAACCGGCCATGATCTTGCAGGCATGGCGCGCGTCGGCCAGATGGGCCTCCAGCGTCGAGCGCTTGACCCCGCCCTCGCTGGCCAGGCGTTTCTCGAAATCGGCCACCATGTCGGCCAGCGCGGTGGCCGTCAGCAGGCTGTTGCCGATCGGGGTGTTGAGCTCGTGGGCGATGCCGGCCACCAGCGCGCCCAGCGAAGCCATTTTCTCGGAGGTGATCAGATTGGTCTGGGCCTGGCGCAGCGTGGCCAGCACGGCCGACAGGTCGGCGTGGGCGCGCTCGACATTGTTCTTCTGCTGTTCCAGTTCGGTCAGGCTGTGCTCCAGACCATACTTGGTGTGCACCAGCGCGGCCTCGGTCTGCTTGCGCTCGCTGATATCGTTGATCACCCACACCCAGCCCTTGTCCGGCGCGGCCGGATCGAGCATGCGGCCGTTGACGATGCACCACAACGCGCTGCCGTCGCTGCGCTGCAGCTCCAGTTCGGCGCGGCGCGGGCCGTCGTCGCCGCCGGTGAAGGGGTCCAGGTTCGCGCCCGGCATGGCCAGCACGGCGCAGGGCTTGCCGGTCAGGCTGCCAACCGGGTATTCCATCATTTCTTCCAGCCCGCGGTTGCAGCGCACGATCACGCCGCCGGCGAACAGGCCGATGCCGACGATGGCGCTGTCCTGCAGCGCGCGCTGCTCGTCGAGCGTTTCGCGCAGGCGGTTGGCCAGCGCGCGGCGGCGCCCGCCCAGCTCCAGCAGGGCCGCGATCAGGGCGCTGATGATCGCGCCGGCCGCGCCGATCAGGGCGATGGTGCCGGGGCTGCGGCTGTAGCGCGGCCCTTCCAGGCCGTCGAACTGCATCTGCCAGCGGCGCATGCCCACATCAAGCGCCACCTGCGCGTGCAGGCCGTCGGCCAGCGCCGGGCGCGCCGCGCCGACCTTGCCGGCGCTGTCGAACATCAGGTTGTCGACGCTCGCTTCCTGGCCGGCGCCATCCATCAGGTAGCCGGCATCGTTGATGTGCACCGACATGTGCTTGAGCAGGGCCTGGTCGATCACCTCGCGCATCAGATTGTTCACCCGGAACACGATCGCCACGAAGCCGACCAGCGCCTCGCGCCGCTGCGCCGGCGTCTGCGGCATGGGGCCGTTGCGAAACACCGGCGCGCGCGCCACGAAGCCCGGCTCGCCGCTGGCGTCCTGCACCAGCGTGATGCGTTCGGTGGCGATGATGCGGCCGCTGTCGCGGCCCAGTTCGAGCGCGTGCAGATGCGGCGGCAGCGCCGACAGGTCCAGCCCGAAGGCGTTCTCATTGCCCTTGAGCGGCTCGGTGAATTCAATGATGAAATGGGTGTCGCGCTGCTTGACCGGATGCACCCGGAATTGCGGATAGCCGCCCGCTTCGGTGCTGGTGTCGGCGCGCACGCGGGCGCTGAAGGCGCCCAGCTGGGCCTCCGGCACCACCCGCACGAACTGGATCGCCTGGAAGCCCGGATAACGCTGGCCCAGATTGAGTTCGCGCACGAAGCGCTCGAAACGCGGGCGGTCGATGCCATCGTAGACGGCGTACAGGCCGCGCAGGCTCAGCAGCACGTCGAAGTAGGTTTGCAGGCGCACCTGGGTGTCGCGCGCCACCTTGTCGATGTCGCGCTGGAAGTTGTCGCGCACCTGCTTTTCCTGCGCATCGGCGACGAACACGCACACCGCCGCCGTCAGGCACAAGCCTGTCAGGAAAGCGAGGTAGCCTTGCGTGCGCATGCCTTCCTCCTTGTTGGCCGCTAGCGCATATCGCTGGTGGCTGGCTCCGGCCCGGCGGCGTCGGCGAAGCGCTCGGCGATGGCCATGAACTGCTCCTCCACCATCAGCATCGCGTCCACCACATCCGGGTCGAAATGTTCGCCGCTGCCCTGGCGAATCAGCTCCATCGCGGTCTCGTGGGTGAAGGCCGGCTTGTAGACGCGCCGCGAGATCAGGGCGTCGTACACATCGGCCACCGTCATCAGGCGCGCCGCCATCGGAATGGCGTCGCCGGCCAGGCCCTGCGGATAGCCCGAACCGTCATATTTTTCCTGGTGCGAGTGGGCGATCTCGCGCGCATAGCGCAGGAAGGTGTTGCTGTGCCCGAGCACCTGCTCGACCCCGGCGATGGCGTCGCGCCCATACACGGTGTGCAGCTTCATCACGGCGAATTCATCGTCGCTCAGGCGCCCCGGCTTGAGCAGGATCGCGTCGGGGATGCCGACCTTGCCGATATCGTGCAGCGGCGCGGCCTTGTACAGCAAGGCGATGTTGGCGTCGCTCAGTTCCTCGGCGAAGCGGCGGTGGCGCTGCAGCTGGCGCGCCAGCGCCTCCACATAATGCTGCACCCGGCGGATATGGTTGGCGGTCTTGTCGTCGCGCGTTTCGGCCAGCGACGCCATGGCCCAGATCACCGCGTCGAGCATCTGGCTCAGATCACGGGTGCGCTGCTCCACCAGGTGCTCCACCAGGCTGCCCTGGTGGCGCAGCAGGTCCTGGGCCTGGCGCAGCTGCAGATGGGTGGCCACGCGCGCGCGCAAGGTGTCGGCCAGCACCGGCTTGACGATGATGTCGGCCGCGCCGGCGCGGAAGGCGGCCGGCTCGAGCTCGCGCTGCTCGGCCTCGCGCAGCACGATCACGGCGATCGCGGCGGTGTCGGGGCTGGACTTGATCTGGCGGCACACGGCGAAGTCGGCGCCGCCGGGCAGCTCGGCGTCGAGCAGCACCAGCTCGGGCCGCGGCAGTTGCTGCAGGATCGCCAGCGCGCTGGCGGCGTTGTTGGCCAGCTTGATGTCGTAGTCGTCCCGCAGCAGCCCGTTCAGGCGCACCAGGGTATCGGGTCCCTGGTCGGCGATCAGCACCAAGGGCTTGGGGGGAACATTCATTGCTGCGTCTCCTGCGGTGGACATGGCGCGGACAGCTGGCATTTATCGCAACTTATCGGTGTTTACCGATCTTTATCGGTACTTCCATGATACCCGAGCGCTTTTGCCCTACGAAAATTATTTCGCCTTTGCTTGCAATTGAATAGCGCGCTATCTATACTGGCGGCATGGACCATACCCCGAATCCCCTGCACCAGGTGCCCAAGCTCGACGCGCAGCTGTGCTTTGCGCTGTATTCCACGTCGCTGGCGATGAGCAAGCTGTATCGCAAGCTGCTGCGCAAGCTGGGCCTGACCTATTCCCAGTACCTGGTGATGATGGTGCTGTGGGAGCGCGACGCGCTCACCGTGTCGGAGGTGGGCGAGCGCCTGTTCCTCGATTCGGCCACGCTCACGCCCCTGCTCAAGCGCATGGAGCAGGCGCAATTGATCAGCCGCGCGCGCGCCGCCGCCGACGAGCGCCAGGTGATCATCTCGCTCACGCCCCAGGGCGACGCGCTGCGCCACGAGGCGGCCAAGTTGCCGGCCTCGATCATCGGCGCCACCGGCTGCAGCCTCAATCAGGTGGTCGACATGAAAAACGCGCTCAATGAGCTGCGTGCCAGCCTGATCGACGCGGTGTGACAGGCTGCATACAATCCAAGGCGTCCCGCTCAAGTCAGCGGGCCGCAGCCCCCCTTATCTGCGCGCCGCGATAGCCCTTACGTCATCGGCGCCCTGCACGCGGCCGCGCCAGGCCTTAGAATAGCCTTTCCTCCATTTTCCTTGCCGATCCGGCAAACTGGCAACGATGACCACTTCCGCCCCCATCTTCACCGCCCCCGACCGCGTCAGCGAGGCGCTGCGCGGCGACGGTTATGCGCTGCTGCGCCCCCAGGACGTGGCCGCGCTGGCCGGCTGCACGCTGGCCGAACTGAACGCGCTGGCCGCCAGCTGGGACGATCTGGCGCTGGACAACTACCTCAAGGACGGCGGCCGCTACCGGCGCCGGCGCCACTCCTGCTTCATCCAGCAGGACGGGATGCTGAGCCAGACCGCGCACCGCCCGCACTGGCAGCCGCTCGAATACAACGCCCTGCACGGCGGCATGCAGCGCCTGTTCGAGCCGGTCGCGGCGGCCACGGCGGCGCGGCCGGCCTGGCGGGACCTGATCGCGGCCATCGGCAATCTGTGCGCCGCCGCGCGCGGTGCGCGGCCCTGGTATATCGAGGCGCACCAGTTCCGCATCGACACCACCGACGGCATCGGCCGGCCCACGCCGGAAGGCGCCCACCGCGATGGGGTCGACTTCGTCGCCGTGCTGCTGATCGGCCGCCACCAGGTCAAGGGCGGAGAGACTCGCATCTTTGAAGCCGATGGACCGAACGGCAAGCGCTTCACCATGACCGAGCCGTGGACCATGCTGCTGCTCGACGACGCCACCGTGATCCACGAATCGACCCCGATCCAGCCGCTGGGCGAGCATGGCCACCGCGACACCCTGGTGCTGACCTACCGCGCCGGCGCCTTCCAGGGCCAGGGCGTCTGAACGGCGGGCCGGCGCCTGGCCGGCCCCGTGGGCGGCGGCCCGCACGCCAGCGGCGAAAAACTTCTGTTGCCGTGCTAAATCCGATATAGTCACATCAGTTCGGCCGCGCTACGCCGACTGCGCGGACGCCGCCCGTTCGGACAGGCCAGCCGGGCCGCGCTGTCCGTCAATGCCAACGCTACTCAGGAGGAGGTCCGTGGACACCAGCTACGAAATTGAGCCGAATGAAGTGGAAATCCTCATCGTCGAGGACAGTCCCACCCAGGCCGAGCGGCTGCGCCGCCTGATCCAGTCGGTGCGCTACAACGCCCGCGTGGCCGCCAATGGCCGGCTGGCGCTCGAAGCGATCCGCGAACGCAAGCCCCACCTGGTGCTCTCCGATATCGTCATGCCGGAAATGGACGGCTATGAACTGTGCCGCGCCATCAAGTCCGACCCCGCGCTGCGCGACATTCCCGTCATCCTGGTCACCTCGCTGACCGACCCCAAGGACATCATCCGCGGCATCGAATGCGGGGCCGACAACTTCATCCGCAAGCCCTACGCCGAGGACTATCTGCTCAACCGCATCGGCCACATGCTGATGAACCAGAAGCTGCGCAAGAACCAGAACATGGAGATCGGCATCGCCCTCTACCTGGGCGAGCAGAAGCACTTCATCAACGCCGAGCGCCAGCAAATCCTCGACCTGCTGATCTCCACCTACGAGCAGGCGGTGCAGGTCAACAGCGAGCTGCAGGCGCGCGAGCGCCAGGTGATCGAACTCAATATGCGCCTGGCCCACCACGCCGGCGAGCTGGAAACCATCAACCGCGAAATCGCGCTGAAAAACCTGGAGCTGGCCGAGGCCAGCCGCATGAAGTCGGCCTTCATCGCGAATATGTCGCATGAGCTGCGCACGCCGCTCAACGCCATCATCGGCTTTACCGGCGCGCTGCTGATGAAGCTGCCCGGCCCGCTGACGACCGAGCAGGACAAGCAACTGAACACCATCCGCACCAGCGCGCGCCACCTGCTCTCGCTGATCAACGACATCCTCGACGTGGCCAAGATCGAGGCCGGCAAGGTCACGCTGTCGCTCGAACCGGTGCAGTGCCAGCAGTTGATGAAGGAAGTGAGCGACACCCTGCGCCCGCTGGCCCAGCAAAAAGGCCTGGCGCTGGAAGTCGAACTGGCGAGCGAGCCTATCCTGATCGACACCGACCGGCGCGCGCTGAACCAGATCCTGATCAACCTGGCCAACAACGCCATCAAGTTCACCGAGACCGGCACGGTGCGCCTGAGCCTGACGCAGCGGCGCGACGACAGCGGCCAGTGGCTGACCGAATTTTCCGTGGCCGACAGCGGCGCCGGCATCCGCGAGGAAGACCAGGCCAGGCTGTTCCAGGCCTTCTCCCAGCTCGACTCCACCTCGACCCGCCATGCCGAGGGCGCCGGACTCGGGCTGTACCTGTGCCAGAACCTGGCCAACCTGCTGGGCGGCTCGCTGTTCTTCAGCAGCGACTTCGGCCATGGCAGCACCTTCACGCTTGCGCTCAAGACGCGTCAATAGTGAGCCCTGACGGTTCACCGAACCGGCCGCCGTGACGCCACGGCCCACCACGGAGGCAGCAATGACGGCACGCATCCTGATCGTCGAAGACAACCAGGCGAATATGGACCTGCTGGTCTATCTGCTGACGGCCTTCGGCCACCAGGTGCTGCAAGCCTATGACGGCGAACAGGGCGTGGCGCTGGCGCTGGCCGAGCTGCCCGACCTGATCATCTGCGATATCCAGCTGCCGCGGCTGGACGGCTACGGCGTGCTGGCGCGCCTGAAGGGCGAGCCGGCCACGCGCGCCATCCCCATCCTGGCCGCCAGCGCGCTGCCGCTGGCCGACAACGAGGCGCGCCTGCGCGCGGCCGGCTTCGACGGCTGCCTGTCCAAATTCTTCGAGCCCGAGACGCTGATGCCGACACTGGCCCCCTTCCTGCCCCCCTTCCTGCCCCCCGCAGTGCAGGCCGCGCAAGCCTGAACCGCTCCAGCCAATTAAATCCCGGCAGCCTTAATTTCCCTACAGCTTTAACTTCCCTGCAGCTTTAACTTCCCGACAGCATGGCCGCTTCGTCATCGTAGTTTTACGGTATTGCGGCGCAGCATCAATCGGCCTATATTGGAACTGTCTCCTCCAACCGTTCCCCGAACATTGGATTCCAGCCCGCGCCGCAAGGTTCGCGGGCTTTTTTTTTGTCCGCGCGGGCAAGCTTCGCCAAAGCTGGATAGAATATTGTTTATTTGAAAATAAACTATACAAAACTAAACAATCGATCTACTTATATCAATTGTTTTAGTTATGTGTTTAAATGCCGTCCATGACGACCATTCCCACCCCCGACCCCAGCAAGCCAGCCGAAGATGCCCGCAAGCCACGTTCGGATGGCGAGCAGTCGCGCGAGCGCCTGCTCGGCGCCGCCCTCGGCCTGTTTGCCGCCCAGGGTTACGCGCGCACTTCCACCCGTGAAATCGCCAAGGCGGCCGGCGCCAATGTGGCGGCCATCAGCTACTACTTCGGCGACAAGGCCGGCCTCTACCGCGCCACCTTCGGCGCCATGTGCTCCGGCCCGCAGACCAATGTGCCGCTGTTCGAGCAGCCCCACTTCACGCTGCGCGATGCGCTCAGCGGCTACTACCAGCAGATGCTGGGACCGCTGCACGAGGGCGAGCACGCCGAACAGCTGCTGCGCCTGTGGTACCGCGAAATGCTCGAACCGACCGGCCTGTGGGCCGAGGAAATCGAACAGGGCATCCGCCCGGAGCACGAGGCGCTGGTGCGGGTGCTGTGCCGCCATCTCGGCCTGGCGGCGCCCACCGACGACGTGCAGCGGCTGGCCTACGCCATCGCCGCGCTGGCCGTGCAGATCATGATGGGGCGCGACATCGTCAAGGCGATCACGCCCCAGTTGCTGGCCACGCCCGGCTCGATCGACCAATGGGCGGTACACCTGATCGGCTATGCCGAAGCAATGGTGGCCGCCGAATACCAGAAACTTCATAAGGGAAAAGCATGAAACTATTCCGCAAGGCGGCCATGGTTGCCGCCGCCGGCGCGCTCAGCGCCTGCGCCGCGCAGGGACCGGCGCCGCAGGTAGCGGCCGAGGCGCCGCCGCAATGGCAGGCGCCACTGCCGCACCAGGGCAAGGTCGGCGACCTGGCACGCTGGTGGCAGGACCAGGGCGACCCGCTGCTGGTCGAGCTGATCGCCTCGGCCCAGCAGGCCAGCCCCAGTGTGGCCAGCGCCGCCGCGCGCATCGCCGCCTCGCGCGCCGAGCGCGTGGCCGCCGGTGCCGCGCTCGCGCCCACCCTCGATGGCGCGGCCAGCATAGGCCGCGCCAGCCAGCAGTCGGCCGTGCCGCTCGGGACCACCTCGCAGGCGGCCCTGCAGGCCGGCTGGGAAATCGATCTGTTCGGCGCCGGCCGCGCGGCCCGCGACGCGGCCCAGGCGCGCTTCGACGGCGCCCAGGCGGGCTGGCACGAGGCGCGCGTGTCGGTCGCGGCCGAAGTGGCCAACCAGTATTACAGCCTGCGCGCCTGCGAGCAGCTGCTGGCCGTGGCGCGGCTGGACGCGGCCTCGCGCGCCGACACCGCGCGCATCACGGAGCTGAGCACCCGGGCCGGCTTCCAGGCCCCCGCCACGGCGGCGCTGGCGCGCGCCAGTGCCGCCGACGGCAACAGCCGCGCGGTGGCCCAGCGCGCCGCCTGCGACATCGGCGTCAAGTCGCTGGTGGCGCTGACGGCGCTGTCCGAACCGGCGCTGCGCCAGAAGCTGGCGGGCAGCGCGCCCGGGTCTACGTTACCGCTGGCACTGGCGCCCGCCATCGCCATCGCCGAACTGCCGGCCAATGTGCTGAGCCAGCGGCCCGACGTATTTACCGCCGAGCGCGAAGTGACGGCCGCCAGCCATGAAGTGGGCGGCGCGCGGGCGCAGCGCTTCCCGCGCCTGTCCCTGTCCGGCTCGGTCGGCATCGCCAACTTCCGCAGCGCCGGCGACAACACCAAACTCGATACCTGGAGCATCGGCCCGCTGGCGCTGACCGTGCCGATCTTCGATGGCGGCCGGCGCCGCGCCAATGTGGACGCGGCCAGCGCGCGCTACGACGCCGCCGTGGCCAACTACCGCGCCAGCGTGCGCCAGGCCGTCAGCGAGGTCGAACAGGCGCTGGTCAACCTGGGCAGCACCGCCGAACGCGAGGGCGACGCCCGCACCGCGCTCGAAGGCTATCGGGTGTCCTTCGTGGCCACCGAAGACCGCTACAAGAATGGCCTGGCCAGCCTGCTGGAACTGGAAGACGCGCGCCGCACCCGCCTGGCCGCCGAAGACACCGTGGTCAACCTCCAGCGCGAACGCAGCAGCGCCTGGGTAGCCCTGTACCGCGCCGCCGGCGGCGGCTGGACCGCCCCCGCCGCCAACTGATCCCCGACGAACGATAGACGGAAACAAGATGAACAACATTAAACTGAACCCCATGGCCTGCGCAGTGCTGGCCGCCACCACCCTGGCCGGCGCCGGCTTCGCGCTGTACGCCCCGGCCAGCGTCGCCGCCGACGACGCCAAGGCGGCGCCGCCGAAAGCGGCGCTGACCGTCACCACGGTCCAGCCGGAAGCGGGCCGCCTGCCGATCAAGCTGGCCGCCAACGGCAACGTCGCCGCCTGGCAGGAAGCGATCATCGGCAGCGAATCGAACGGCCTGCGCCTGACCGAGGTCCGGGTCAACGTGGGCGACGTGGTCAAGGCCGGCCAGGTGCTGGCCGTGTTCTCGGCCGACAGCGTCAACGCCGACGTGGCCCAGGCCCGCGCCGCCGTGCAGGAAGCCGAAGCCAATGCCGCCGAGGCGATCGCCAACGCGGCGCGCGCCCGCTCGCTCAAGAGCAGCGGCGCCCTGAGCGAACAGCAGATCACCCAGTACTACACCGCCGAGCAGACCGCCAACGCGCGCATCGCCTCGGCGCGCGCCGCGCTGGCCAGCCAGCAGCTGCGCCTGAAATACACCCAGGTGCTGGCGCCCGACAGAGGCGTGATCTCGGCGCGCCTGGCCACCGTCGGTTCGGTGGTCGGCGCCGGCACGGAACTGTTCCGCATGATCCGCCAGGGCCGCCTGGAATGGCGCGCCGAAGTGGTAGCCTCCGATCTGGCCCGCATCAAGGTCGGCGGCGGCGCCGTCGTCAAGGCCGCCAATGGCAGCGAACTGACCGGCAAGGTGCGCATGATCGCGCCGACCCTGGACCCGCAGACCCGCTCGGCGCTGGTGTATGTGGACCTGCCGGCCAGCGCCGCCGCGGACGCCCCGTTCAAGGCCGGCATGTATGCCTCCGGCCAGTTCGAACTGGGCACCTCGGACGCGATGACCGTGCCGCAGCAGGCCATCGTCGTGCGCGACGGCTTCAGCTATGTGTTCCGCCTGAACGCCGACAAGCGCGTCAGCCAATTGAAGGTCAAGGCCGGACGCCGCCTGGCCGACCGCATCGAGGTGCTCGACGGCCTGAGCGCCGGCACCCCGGTGGTGGTCAGCGGCGCCGGCTTCCTCAACGATGGCGACCTGGTGCACAACGTGCCGGCGGTCGCCGCCAGCGCCAGCGCCAGCAGCGGCAAAGCCGTTAAGTAAGGAGTTCCCGTGAATTTTTCCTCTCTATCGATCAAGAACCCGATCCCCGCGATCATGCTGTTCGCGCTGCTGACGCTGGCCGGCCTGCTGGCCTACCGCGCCAATCCGGTACAGGATTTCCCGGACATCGAGCTGCCCATCGTCACCGTGACGGCGGTGCTGGACGGCTCCGCGCCGGCCCAGCTGGAAACCGAAGTGGCACGCAAGATCGAGGATTCGGTCGCCTCGCTGCAGGGCGTGAAAAACATCCACACCAATGTACTCGACGGCGTGGCCACCGTGATCGTCGAATTCGTGCTGGAAAAACAGATCTCGGACGCCGTCAATGACGTGCGCGACGCGGTCGCCCGCGTCAAGGCCGACCTGCCAGCCGAACTGCGCGATCCGACCGTGACGAAGATGAGCACGGCCGGGCGCACCATCCTGACCTTCATCGCCGCGCCGGCCAAGGGCGTGAGCAATCCGCTCGACGAGCAGGAACTGAGCTGGTTCGTCGACCATACGGTCACCAAGCGCTTGCTGTCGGTGCCGGGCATCGGCGCGGTCAAGCGGGTCGGCGGCGTGTACCGCGAAATCCGCGTGGAACTGGACGACGCGCGCATGGCCGCGCTACGGGTGTCGGCGCTGGAAGTGTCGCAGCAACTGCGCATGACCCAGAAGGAGGCGCCGGGTGGGCGCGGCGACGTGTCAGGTGCGGAGCAGTCGGTGCGCACCATCGCCACCGTCAAGAGCGCGGCCGAACTGTCCGCCATCGATGTGCCGCTGCAGGACGGACGCCATATCCGCCTCGACCAGGTGGCCACCATCACCGATACGGTGTCGGAACCGCGCTCGCTGGCCGAGCAGGACGGCAAGCGCGTGATCGGCTTTGAAATCTTCCGCACCAAGGGCGCCAGCGAAACCACGGTGGCGGCCGGCGCGCGCGAAGCCATCGCCGAACTGCAAAAGGAACACCCGAACGTGGCGCTGCAGCAGTCGATCGACAACGCCCAGCCGGTGGAAGAGAACTTCATCGGCTCCATGGAGCTACTGTACGAGGGTGCGCTGCTGGCCGTGCTGGTGGTGTGGTGGTTCCTGCGCGACTGGCGCGCCACCCTGGTGGCCGCCGCCGCGCTGCCGCTGTCGGTGATGCCTGCCTTCCTGGGTATCTACTGGTTCGGCTACACCCTCAACACGGTGACCTTGCTGTCGCTGGCCCTGGTGGTCGGCGTGCTGGTCGATGACGCAATCGTCGAGATCGAAAATATCGCGCGTCACCTGCGCATGGGCAAGTCGCCGATGGAAGCGGCCATGGAGGCGGCCGACGAAATCGGCATGGCGGTGATCGCCACCACCTTCGCGCTGGTGGCGGTGTTCCTGCCGACCGCCTTCATGAGCGGCGTGCCTGGCCTGTTCTTCAAGCAGTTCGGCTGGACCGCCGTGCTGGCGGTGCTGGCATCGCTGGTGGTGGCGCGTCTGCTCACGCCGATGATGGCGGCCTACATCATGAAACCGGTCGCGCATGCGGAAGAAAAAGACGGCTGGATCATGCAGCGCTACATCCGCGTGATGCGCTGGTGCCTGACCCACCGTCTGGTGACGGCAATCGCCTCGGGCCTGTTCTTCGTCGGCTCGATCATGCTGGTGCCACTGCTGCCGACAGGCTTCGTGCCGCCTGCGGACCGCAGCCAGACCCAGATCAACCTGGAGCTGCCGCCTGGCTCGACCTTGCGTGAAACCCGGGTCGTGGCCGAACGCGCGCGCCAGGCCGCGATGCAGGTGCACGGCATCACCGGCGTATTCAGTTCGGTGGGCGGCGGCTCCAGCGGCGACGCCTTCGCACCGGGCGCGGCGGCCGAGGCGCGCCGCGCCGTGCTGACCCTGACCACCGTGCACCGTACCGACCGCAAGGAATCGATGGCCCAGCTGGAAGACCAGATCCGCCACCGCCTCGACGAGATTCCCGGCGCGCGCTTCACCGTCGGCCCGGCCGACACCGGCGTGAAAATGCAACTGGTGCTGCGCAGCGACGATCCGGTGGCGCTGACCGAATCGGCCCAGAAGGTGGAACGCGAACTGCGCACGCTCAAGGGCGTGGGCAACGTCAGCTCCAGCGCCTCGCTGGTACGCCCGGAAATCATCGTGCGGCCCGACTTCGCCAAGGCCGCCGACCTGGGCGTGACGGCGGCGGCCATCGGCCAGACCGTGCGCGTGGCCACCGCCGGCGACTACGACACCGACATGACCAAGATGAACCTGGCCGAACGCCAGGTGCCGATCCGCGTCAAGCTGCCCGACGCCGTGCGCGCCGACCTGGACGCGATCGGCCGCCTGACCGTGCCGGGCAAGAACGGCCCGGTCATGCTCGCCACCGTGGCCGCGATCACGATGGAAAGCGGCCCGGCTCAGATCGACCGCCTGAACCGCAGCCGCAATGTGACGCTGGACGTGGAACTGGGCGGCCGCTCGCTCGGTGAAGTCAATACCGAAGCGCGCGCCCTGCCCTCGATGAAGGCGCTGCCGCCGTCGGTGACCATCGCCGAACTGGGCGACGCCCAGGAGATGGCCAATCTGTTCGCCAGCTTCGGCCTGGCCATGCTGATCGGCGTGATCTGCATCTACTGCGTGCTGGTGCTGCTGTTCAAGGACTTCATGCAGCCGGTGACGATCCTGGCCGCGCTGCCGCTGTCGATAGGCGGCGCCTTCGTGGCCCTGCTGGTCACGCGCCAGGCGCTGTCGATGCCGTCGATGATCGGCCTGATCATGCTGATGGGGATTGTGACGAAAAACTCAATCTTGTTGGTTGATTATGCTATTCTGGCCCGTCAGGACGGCATGAGCCGCTTCGACGCACTGGTCGATGCCTGTCACAAGCGTAGCCGTCCGATTTTGATGACCACCATTGCCATGGGTGCCGGCATGATGCCGCTGGCCCTGGGCTGGGGCGCCGACCCGAGCTTCCGCTCGCCGATGGCCATTGCCGTGATCGGCGGCCTGATCACCTCGACTCTGCTGAGTCTGCTGGTGGTGCCGGCCGTGTTCACCTACATCGACGACCTGGAGCATCTGCTCAAGCGCATCAGCGCCAGGCTGCGCCGCCACAAGCATCCGGTGGCGCCGCCGGCCGGCGTGACCGGCACCGCGTTGGGCGAACACTGATCAAGGAGAATTAAAAATGGAAGCACAAGTACAAGAACTGCCCGGCGTCACCGTCGCCTACCTGCGCTACAAGGGGGCGTTCGGCGCGCCTATCGGCGACTTCTGGAAGGAAGTGTTCACGCCCTGGCAGCAGGCCAGCGGCCTGACCGGCCGCACCACCTACGGCGTGGCCCAGGACGATCCGAGCACCACCCCGGCCGGCGAATGCCGCTACGACGCCTGCGTCGAAGTGCCGGACGATTACCAGCCGGGCGGCCCCGCCAAGCTGGCCACGCTGGCCGGTGGACGCTACGCGGTGACCCACTTCAAGGGCCGCGGCGACCAGATCCCTGGCGCCTGGCAGGCCTTCTTCGGCGACTGGTTCCCGCACAGCGGCCTGCAGCTGGACCAGCGCCCCAGCTTCGAGCGCTACCCTGCCAACTACGTGATGGACCCGGAGACCGGCGTGTTTGAATGTGATCTCTGCATCGCAGTCAAGTAAGCTGACATGAAGTAAGCCAGGCGGGGCCTGTTGCCAGTGATGGCGACAGGCCCCGTTTGCCATTTCAAGATCATCGCGCCTCCTTCTGCGGCGCTGTATGGATGGGGCCTAACTCGCGCGACAATCGCAAAGGATTGTCGTATAGTTGGCTGCCCTATCACCATTCCATTCAACAGTCTTTGAGGAACCGCAATGAAAAAACTGCTCGCCATCCTTTCCCTGAGCTGCTTCTCCATGTCCGCCTTCGCCGCCACCGAAGCGTCGGCGCCCAAGGGAGCGCAGCAAAGCAAAATGGTCACCTGCAACGCCGATGCGGCGGGCAAAAAGGGCGACGAACGCAAGGCCTTCATGAAGGAGTGCCTGAGCGCCAAGCCGGCAGCGGCGGCCGCCCCCGTCACCCAGCAAAGCAAGATGAAAACCTGTAACGCCGACGCGGCGGGCAAAAAGGGCGATGAGCGCAAAGCCTTCATGAAAACCTGCCTGAGCGCCGCCAAGTAATCAGCACGGATGCGCAGCCGCGCGCCTCCCGCGCGCGCGGCGCGTCACACCGGCCGCAATGACGCCATCCCCGTTTCGGCAGAAAATACTTTTGCAGCAGTTTGGGCCGCATTGCGCAAGCCCCCACAGCGCATATCATTTTTTTGATTATGTAACAACGTTGACACATTTACTCCATAATCTCTCTCCCAATTCAACGGAGGGACTCCAATGGCAAATGCAAGTCGTCGTAAATTCATGCGCAATTCCCTGGCTGCGGCCAACGTCACGCTGCTACCTGCGGCACTGCAGCAGGCACTGGCGGCACCGGCCGTCAGCGGCACCCTGGGCTCGATCGCCCACGTGGTGGTGCTATGCCAGGAAAACCGCTCCTTCGACCATTATTTTGGTGCCTACAAGGGAGCGCGCGGCTTCAACGACGACCACGCGGCCACCGTGCAAAAGACCAGCCGTAACGTATTCACCCAGGCCAATGCCTCCGGCAGCCTGTACACGCCCTGGCGCCTGAATTCGACCACCACCTCGGCCCAGTGGCTGGGCGACGTCGCGCATGATCTGAACAGCGGCACCGCCGCCTGGAACAAGGGCCGCAACGAGCAGTGGATTCCGGCCAAGGGCTTGAGCGCGCTCAGCTACTTCGCCCGCAACGACATCCCCTACCACTACGCGCTGGCCGATGCCTTCACGCTGTGCGACAACTACTTCTGCTCGGCCCGCACCTCCACCAATCCGAACCGCCTGTTCCTGATGAGCGGCACCATCGACCCGCAGGGCAAACAGGGCGGCCCGGCCACCACCAACAGCTTCCAGTACGGGACGCTGACCTGGTCGACCTATCCGGAAGCGCTGCAAGCGGCCGGCGTGTCCTGGCGCGTCTATCAGGAAGTGGACAACTACGACAATAACGCGCTGGCCTGGTTCAAGCAGTTCGGCAGCCTGCCCACCAATTCGCCGCTGTACATCAACGGCATCAAGACGCGCGTGCTGGCCGACTTCAAGAACGACGTGATGCAAAATACCCTGCCGGCCGTATCGTGGATCATCGCGCCCTCGCTGCAATCGGAACACCCGGCCGGTTCGCCGAATATCGGCGCCGACTACGTCAACCAGTATCTGCAGGCGCTGGCCGCCAATCCGGCGGTGTGGGCCAAGACCGTCTTCATCCTGACCTATGACGAAAACGGCGGCTTCTACGACCATGTGGCCACGCCCAATCCGCCGCCGGGTACCCTGGATGAATATGTGGCCGGCGTGTCGATCGGACTCGGTGGCCGGGTGCCCACCATCGTCTGCTCGCCATGGAGCCGCGGCGGCTGGATTTCCAGCGAAGTGTTCGACCATACCTCGGTGCTGCAATTCCTGGAAAAATGGACCGGCGTGGCCTGCCCCAATATCAGCGCATGGCGCCGTTCCGTCTGCGGCGACCTGACCTCCTGCTTCGATTTCGCCGTCAGCAACGCCGCCTTCCCCACGCTGCCCAACACCGCCGCGCTGGTCACTCAGGCGAATGCGCAAAAGACCTTGCCCAAGCCCGTCGCGCCGGCGCCCAACACCACCATGCCGCCGTATGAAGCGGGCCAGAAGCCGCTGCGCAAGCAGCCCTACCAGCTCAATGCCTGGCTAACCCAGGACCTGGCCGCCGGCATGATCTGGACCAACTGGGGCAATGCCGGCACCAAGGCTGCGCCATTGCAAACCAATCTGAATAACTACCGCAGCGACAATCCCTGGTTCTACACCATGGAACCCGGTGCCGAGTCGCGCGACTATTGGCGCGTGGTCACCTATGGCGCGGGCTACTATGATGTGGAGCTGATGGGACCAAACCAGTTCTATCGCCGCTTCAAGGGCTACCTGAGCGCGACCGCCTGGCAGGGACAGCCGGAACCGCTGGTCCGCCTGATCAACAAAGGCGCCGGCCAGCCGCTCAGCATCGTGTTCGACAATACCGGCACCAGCAATGCGGCCACCTTCACCGTACTCGATCGCATCACCTCCTCGGCCAGCAGCACGCTGACCGTGGCCGTGCCCGCGCGCCAGAGCGTCACGGTGGCCTTCAACGCAACAGGCGGCTGGTATGATGTGAAGATCACCTTGAATAACAACGCCAACTTCTTGCAGTCGCTGGTGGGCTATACCGAAGGCGTGGCGGGCATCACCCGTCCGCCGGTGCTGCGCTGGTAAGGCGCGGCTGGCAAGCCGGCGCTGCCGCGAACCGATGAATGAAACCAAGATCGTCTGGATCGCCGGCGTGCTGGCCGGCGCGGCAATCGGACTGCTGATCTGGCGGGCCGATTCTCCCGCCACGTCCGTTCCCGAGGCAGCGCCACCGATCGCGCAGCAGCCGGTAGCGCCAGCATCCGTTGCCGCTGCCGTCGCGCCACCACGTCCGGATGGCGCCCCGGCTGCGCAAGCCCCCTGTTCCGAGGAACAGCTGCGCGGCTGGACGCTGATGAGCGTAGGTGTGGGCGCCTATCGCGAAGACGGCTTCGCGGTCCTGTACAACGCAGGCCGCGGCACGCTGACTGTCAGGGAGCATGCCAGCTTCGACGGCGCCCTGCGGCTGCTGCGCGTGAGCGACGATGCGGCTGAACTGGGATGCGGCGATATGGTGCTGACCCGGCGGCTCGCTTCGGCGCGGCAGTCGGCGGCCGAACCGGAAATGCGCACCGCGCTGCCTGCGCCGCAGGAACAATAGCGCAGGCAGTCCAGTCATGCCTTCGAGTCAAAGAAATGCTTTGGCGAGCGGGCCGCAGGTGCCACCTAAAACCCACGGCCTACCCCTGGGGTCTGACCCGGCGGGTCAGACCCCGGCTCTTTGCCCTGGGTTCTAAGAAGTGTCGCGGCACGCCCCCAAGGTTCCAAGAAGTGTCGCGGCACGCTAAAGTCAGCGGCGCCTAGCGCGCCTCCCAACCACCGCCCATCGCCCGGTACAAGTCCACCGTGGCCACCAGTATCCTTGTCCTCAACTGCAAGCTCCCCACGTCCGCGTTATACAGGGTGCGCTGCGCATCGAGTTCCTCCAGGTAGGAGGCATAGCCATTGCTATAGCGGTTGTGCGCGATGCGCAGCGTCTCGGCCGCCGTGGCGCGGCGCGCATCGTTCTGCACCGCCTGTTCGCGCAGGCGCGCCACCGCACCGAGGCCATTGTCCGTTTCCGCAAAGGCCGCCCGCACCGCGTTCTCGTAGGCATAGGCCAGCTGGTCGCGCTGGGCCGCCGCCGCATCGGTCTGCGCCTGCACCCTGCCCCCTTCGAACACGGGCGCCGCGGCCATGCCGGTCAGGCGCCACAAGGCCGTGGGCGTATTCAGAAAATCATGCAGCTTGAGCGACTGGCCGCCGCCCGTGGCCGACAACTTGAATGAGGGCAGCAACTGGTCGCGCGTGGCGCGCAGGCTGGCGTTGGCCGCCACCAGATTGCGTTCGGCGCGGACGATGTCGGGACGGCGCCGCAACAGCTCGGACGGCAGCCCTTCCGGCACCGGCGGCGGCGTCAGGCTGGCCAGCGTGGCGCCACGCGGGACCGGCCCCGGATTGCCGCCACAGAGAACCGACAGCGCATTCTCCTGCTCAAAGATGGCACGCCGCAGTTGCGGGATCTGCTCCGCCGCCGACTGGTACTCGGCCTGCGCCTGCAGCCACTCCAGCCGCGAGCTGTATCCCACTTCGAACTGACGTTTGGCCAGATCGCGCGAACGCTCGCGCAACGCCAGCGTGGCCACCGTCAGCTCCAGCTGGGCATCGAGCCCGCGCAGGTTCAGATAGCCCGAAGCCGCGCTGGCCGCGATCGACAGCGCCGCCGCATCCGCGCTGGCCTGCTCGGCCAGGTAGCTGGCGTTGGCCGCATCGGTCTGCGCGGCCAGCCGGCCCCACACATCGACTTCGTAGGCGGCCTGGAATTCGGCCTGGTAGACATTGGTCACATATGGCACACCGTTATAGGCCAGCTGGCGCGTGCGCGTGGCCGCGCCATCGACACTGACCGAGGGCCGCTGGGAGGCGCCGGCCACCGCCACCCTTGCACGGTATTCCAGCAGCCGCGCACGTGCGATGCGCAGGTCGCCGTTGTGAGCCAGCGCCCTTTCCACCAATGCGCTCAGCGCCGGATCGCCAAAGCGCTGCCACCATTGGCCTTCCAGCGCGGTCGCGGCAGCGCCGGCGTCCGGCGCGGTGCGCCATGCCCCAGGCAGTTGCAGCGTGGCCGCCGGTGCGGGCGGCGCCTTGGCGGCGCAGCCAATCAGCAGCGCGGCCAAGGCGCCGGCCGACAGCGCAGCCCACAGCGTTCCCGGCGGCCGCGCGGCGCTCGCCCCTGCGCCGCCGTTCATGGCCGCGCTCCATCCTTCTGCGCGGGCTGGCGCGCATCCGGCTGCGCTGCCCCGGAATGCGCCTGCGATGCCGCCGCAGCAGGTGCATCGCCGACCAGCACGGGCGCTGCGATCTGCGCGCGTTCGCCGCCCGCCGGATCATCGCGTTCGGTCTCATTCAACACCGCCGAGGTATCGATACTGACCAGCACCGACATCCCCGGCCGCAGCCGCCTTGCCAGCGCCTGCCCCGCATCGATCTTGATACGCACTGGTATCCGCTGCGCCACTTTCACATAATTTCCGGTGGCGTTATCGGCCGGCAGTACGGAAAACTCGGAACCGGTGGCCGGCGAAATCCGTTCCACCTGCCCGGTCAGCATGGCCCCATCGAGCGCATCGACCTTGAAGGTAGCGCTTTGGCCTACCTGCACATGGTACATCTGGGTTTCCTTCAGATTGGCGATGACCCACAGATGGCGCGGCACCAGGCCCATCAACTGCGCGCCGGTATTGACGTAAGCCCCCTGGCGCACCGTCACCTGTCCCAGCTGGCCGTCGGACGGCGCCACGATGCGGGTATTGTCCAGATCGACCCTGGCCGCTTTCAGCGCGGCCTGCGCGTTCGCCACCGCCGCCTGCAAGGACAGCTTGTTGACCGTCACCGTCTGCACCGACTGCTTCGCAATCTCCAGGCTGGCCTTGGCCTGCGCCACCGCCGCCGTGCCCTGCGCCCGCGCCGCGCGCGACTGGTCCTGTTCGCGCAGCGACAGCGAACCGTCGGCCACCAGCTGGGTGACCCGGCCCAGATCGGCCACCGCCTTGCCGGCCTGCGCCTGCGCATTCGCCAGCGCCGCCTCGGACAGGGCCACGCCCGCCTGCGCGCTGCGGTGCGACTGCTCCCAGTTGGCCAGCGCCGCCTGCTGCGCGGCCAGTTGCGCCTGCGCCTGTTCGTAGCGCTGCTGATAGATGCGGTCGTCCAGCCGTGCCAGCAGTTCGCCCTGCTTCACCTGCTGGAAGTCCTGTACCTTCACCTCCACCACATAGCCGGACAGCTGGGTGCCGATCAGCGTCACCTGCCCGCGCACCAGCGCGTTCTCGGTCGAGACGATCGCGCTGCTGAACGGCGGCAGCCGCCACGCATACAGCACCACCAGCACGCCGATTATTGCCACCAGCGCGAACGCGACACCGGACAACCACTGCCCGCGCTTGTCAGGCGGCGCCGGCGCCAGTGGTGGAAGCTGGGCAGCCTCCGCTGCGGCCGATGCGGAAGCGGCAGCCGGCGTGTCCGCGGCGGCATTGCCTGCATGGGGCGCACTGGCCGTGCCGGCCGCCGAAGCCGGTACCGGAAGCGCTGCGTCGTGTGAGGGCTTGCTGGTTTCGTTCATCGCGATCCAAAATTGGTAAGATTGACATTGGCCATGCCGGTCTGCGCGTTCGCGGCGGGCAGCCTGCGATGGGCCACCACGCGGTCCCACGCAAAGCGCAGCAGCATCCACGCCAGCGTGGCCAGCGCCACATAGCTAATCATCAGGAAGACATCGTTATAAGCCAGGATATTGGCTTCGCGCGTGGCGGCGGCGCCCAGCCGCGCCACCCCTTGGGCATTGCGCATGGCCGGATCGCCGAGTGTGCTGCCCAGCGCCGCGCCCCCCGACTGTATCCGCGCCGCCACCTGCGGATCGAGCAGGCTCAGATGCTCGACCAGCTGGCTGGAATGGAATTTTTCGCGTACCACCTGGAAGCTGCCCACCATGGCCGATCCCAGCAGGCCGCCCATGTTCTGCGTGATCGTAAACATCAGCGAAAAACTGATCAGATTGCGCGGCGCCGCGATCACCGCGCCAAAGCCGGACACAAAGGTCGGCCCGATGCAGAAGGCGCCGCCAAAAGCCAGCAGGAACTGGCTCAGATACAGGTCGGCCGGACGCGTCAGATTGCTGGCGTCGGTGTCCATCCAGGCCCCGATCGCCATCAGCACCATCGACAACATGATAGATCCCGGCACCCGCGCCGGCGTGATCGTCAGCGCCGACAGACTTAGTCCCGCCACGCTGGCGCCCAAGGTCACCAGCCACAGATTATTCATCTGGTCGTTGCTCAGTCCCAGCGCCTGCAGGAAGCCCACCGTGCCGCTGGCTTCGGACTGCACAATCCGGATCAGTATCACCAGCAGCGCCAGGCGCAGCATATTGGCCGTAGTCAGCCAGCGCGTATTGAGCAGCGGAGCCTTGCGGTTATGCTCGATCAGCAGCGCACCGGCGATCAGCACGATGGACGCGGCCAGGCTGTAGCCCAGCCAGGGCGCTTCCAGCCACCACACGGTGCGGCCCAGCGCCAGCACGGCCGTCAGCAGCGCCACGCCGGGCGCGAACAGGGCGAAGGTGAGGAAGTCGAGTTTTTCGAAGGCCTTGATGCGGTCCCCCGGCGGCAGCTTGAGCATCAGCACGCAGCCCAGCGACAGCAGCGCCATGCCCAGCTCGAAGAAATACAGGCCGCGCCATTCGCCGATCTCCAGCAGCTCGGTGGAAAACAGCCGCGCCAGCGGCAGCGCCAGTTGTGAAAAACCCGCACCCAGCACCACGCCCTTGAGCCGGTGTTTGGCCGGGAAAGCCTGCAGCGTGTAGTACAAGCCCAGCACCGTCAGCGCCGCCCCGCTCATGCCGTGCGCCGCGCGCACCGCGATGGCCGATGCCAGTCCATGCACGAACAGGTGGGCCAGCGTGGCCAGCGCGTACAGCACCAGGAACAATTCGGTAAACAGGCGCAGGCCGAACTGCTGGCGGAACTTCACCAGCAGCAGGTTCATCGACACATTGGCCATCACATAGGCGGCCGGCAGCCAGGCGATTTCGGACGAATACACGCCCAGCGAGCCTTGCAGATAAGGGAGATTGACGGTGACCAGCGCATTGCCCAGGCCACCGGTGAGGGCGACGATCAGGCCAACGAGCAGATAGGCGACGCGGCGCCGGTCCGAGTGCAGCGGCGTCGAGGGAGAGCCCGGCAGCGTGGGGCGCTCGTGGGGAAGCCATACCTGGGGGGCATATACATCCATGCGGTCGATCCGTGGAGGAGTGTCGCTGAGCAGAGCATAGCATCACGCCAGCTTTTGTTAAAGATGGTGGCCGCGGTCCGGCGCCAGCCTCCCAAAAAAAAACCGCCTGGGCAGTCAAGCCCGGTGCGGCGGAGAGCGTTTACCTCGCGAAGATAATCGTGATCAGTGCACGAACAGCGCGATCAAAATGATGACGGGGATCGGCACGCCGATCATCCACAGTAAAAGTGAGCGCATGATGGTCTCCTGTCAAATGGGATTAGCGGCGAATCGCCAGTGGGGAACTGTCGCGCTGGCGCCCGCCGAAGGTGGCGCACAGGCTGGCGACAAAGGCGCCAATCAGCAGTGCGACAAACATCCACAGCGCCGAGGCGGCGGCGGCCTTGCGCGCGTCGTCCGCGGCCTGCTGGGCGACGGCCTTGGCATCGGCGGCGGCCTTGCTCATGCGGGCATACACCTCATTGACGCGACGCTCGGCCTCGGGCGGGGTCAGGCCGGTGCGGCGCGCCACCAGCGTGGCCAGATATTGCCGGTCGTCGTTGCCGAGCGCGCCGTTCGCCAGATCGGTGGCAAGGATACGCCCCGCCTCGGCGCGCAGCGCGCCGTTGTCGGCTTCCGGCAGCGTGCCATCGCCGCGCAGCAGCATGTCGGTGTAGTAGTTGCCGCCGTTGGCGGCCGGGCCGGCGCCGCGCGGATTGATTGCATTGGCGGCGGCCGGCGCCACCGTCGCGGCAACCGTGGCCGCACCGCTGGCGGCATCGATGGCACCACCGAGCACGCTACGCACGGCGCCGGCCAGCAAGGCCGCCGTCAGCAAGGTCGCCACGGCCCAGGCCAACAAGCCGTGGGCGGTGTCGCGGAAGTAAACTTCGTCGGTGTGTACGCTGGCCCATTTGACGCGCAGGCGGCCGGCGATATAACCGCCGATGCCGGCCGAGGCCAGTTGCATGAACGTGATCCACAGGATGGTCGACTTGCCGATCGGGGCGCTGTTATAGCTCCATGGGGAGACAGCCGACAGGCCCAGGCCGAAGCCCAGCATCAGCAAGACAAACGATAGCGCGGCGGCGGCGGCGGCGCCGGCCAGCACCGCGCCCCAGGATACGCCTGAAGTATGGCCGTCAAAGTCCGCGACGGCGAGGCCGGGCGAGACATGGCCCTGCATGTTGGTCTGGGTATGCATGTGGATATCTCCTTGTTGTGGTGTCGGCAGCGGTACAAAAACAGAAACGGCAGACCATCACGGACGTGGCAGTGCCTTGGCGCGGCTGGCGCGCTGCACGCGGGTCTGTGGCCCGCCCGGTGATCGTGATGCCTGGGTCGACAAGCTCGCTGTGCCAGACCGCCGGGACTGGCCCGGGGTTGGCATCGGACGGAGCGGCTTATTTTCCGCGTGCGCCCAGCAGCTTGGACAGGCCGTAGCCTGCGGCGGCGGCGAGCAATACCGAAATGGCCGGGCTGGTACGCACATAGCCACGCCCCGTTTCGGCGAACTGCTTGTAGGCGACGCCGATTTTCTTGCCGCGCTCCAGTACCGAGGTCGAGGCGCTTTCGACCGTGTCGGCCGCTTTCTCCACACCGTCAGCAACTTTATCGACACTGCTGTGGGCAAAGCTGGCGGCGCGGTCGGTCATCGGTGGCACCTTGTCGGCGGTGCGGTCGATCGCGCTGTGCGCATCGGCGCGCAGGTCCTTGCCGATCTGGGTGACGCCGTCGCGTGCATTGCTCAGTTTATTGTCGAGGTTATTGCTCAGTTGGTTTTCCATGATCGTTCCTTGTGTAAGTGATAAAGGGGTGCGCATGCTGCTTGATTGCTGTGCTTGTGTGCATGCTTGAGCGAATTGCAAGTTCAAGATAGGCTGATCGGCAACGTTTAACTGTGCGGCAGCTAACAAAAAATCGCCCTCGATAGCGATCGCCTCCCTATGTTCGCCGCCCCACAGACGGGCGCGGCCGGCAGGCGGATCATGGCTTGCTATCCAACCGAAGAGGCCAGCCATGCTCCCGCTCAGCTCAACCACCTCCCAGCCCGCGCTGGCACCCGCCACCCCGCTAGCTCCCCTGTCCGGCGTGGCCGCCGCGCCGGCCCCGCTGAGCGACACGCTAGCGCCGGCCGAGGCGCCCGCGCCGCTGTCGACGACGGTCGACCTCTCGCCCACCGCGCAGTTCCTGTCGGCGGCCCAGCTGTCGCAGGGACAGTTGACGGCGCTGCGGAACGCGCTCGCGCCGAACGCCAGCCCGCAGCCGGGCACCGAATCGTTCGCCTTTGTCAGCAGCGCCGCGCAAAGCCTGGTCGACGGCTTCAATCTTCTGCAATCGGGGGGCATCGATTTCGACCAGTCCGCGCCCGGCACCGCCCTGCTCAACTCCCTGGTACAGCAGCTCACCGCGCCGGTGGCGGGCAACCCGGCCTCGCAGGCGGCGCAATTGGCCAGACTGGGCATCACCTTGCAACCGCCGCTGCTGTCCGATCAGGCCGGCGGCCTGTCGCTGGATACCCAGCTGCTGCGCACGGCCTTCGACGCGGAGCCGCAAAACACCGTGGATCTGCTGAGCCAGACCAGCGCCCAGTTTGTGGAAGCGGGCCGCCGCTTCGCCCGGCAGCTCAGCGCCAGCGCCCAGGCCCAGAGCGGGCAGCTGGGCCTGACCGCCGCGGAACGCGCGGCCGAGGAACGCATCGGCATCGCGCGCGCCGAAGCGCGCAGCCTGCGCAGCAATCCGGCGCCGGAAACCCAGGCCGGGAGGCTGGCCCAGACCCAGGCCGCCACCGAGCGTCAATTGAGCAGCAGCCGCGCCGAGGACCAGGCCGCGAGCGCGCTGGCCGGACGGCTGGCGGCCGAACGCCAGGCGGTCGAACGCCAGCAGCAGGCCGCGCTCCAGCAAGACCTGCAAGCCATCCAGACCGATGCCCAGCGCCTGCAGCAGCAGCGGCTGGGCCAGCAGGAGGCCAATCGCCAGGGCCCGCCGGAAACGCAAAACGAGGCCACCCGCATTACCCGCGCCCAGCAAAACACCCAGTTGCAGCAGGACCAGCAGGCACAGAACCAGACCGTCGTGCAGCGCCAGCAGGACGTGGCCCGCCAGGATGCCATCGACCAAAGCCTGCAGAACAGCCAGCGCGCGCAGGACGGCGCCGCCACCGCGCTGGCCGAGCGGCTCGCCACGCAGGCACTGATCAACGAACGCCAGCAAGTGGAAAGCGCGCAGCAGCAACGCCTGCAAGACGCCGCCGCCCTGACGGCGGCCCAGGCCGAGGCGCAGGCAGCCGCGCGCGCAGCCACCCTGGCCGGCAAGCGCGCCCCACCTGGCACGCCCGTGCAGCAAGCCAACCGCGCCACGCCGGATGCCGCTCTGGCGCGCCGCGCCGCCGAACAGCAGACGCAGGAACAGCAGCTGGCGCGTCTGGTGCAGCAGCCGACGCTGGCGCAGGCCGAAGCGGCCGACGCCAATCCGCCCGCCGTCACGGCCCAGCTGCAGGCGCAGCAAGCCAATCTGGCGGCGGCCCAGACAGCCCAGCGCGCGGCGGCCGATGCCGTGGCCGCCGCCGAAGCGCAACTGGTGGAACAGCAGGCCGTGGCCAACGCCCAGCGCGTGGCTGCTCAGGCCAGCGCGGTGCGCGCACAGAACACGGTGGACCAGGCGCTGACGCGCAATCCGGCGCTGGCCGCGGCCATCGCCGCTGCGCACCTGAATGACGCCGCCATCGGCGCCGCCCGCCCGGTCCCCGTGGCCGCGCCGCGCACCGAGGCGATACCGGCGGTCGCCCCGGTGCGCGCCGTGCAGCCGGTGGCGGGCATCGGCGATGCCGATACCTAGGGTTGACGCAATGCCGTTATTCAGCGTGCCACAGCGCCTTTAAAACCCACGGCGTAACCCTGGGGGCCTGTCCCGTCGGGACAGGCGGGGCGCAGCCCCTCCCCGGACCCTTGGGTCAGACCCCGGCTCTTTGCCCTGGGTTCAAGCCGCAGCCAGCGGCCCGCCTGCCCTCCCCCTCCTTTTCGCCGAAACCGAATTAAATTCTGGCCACCGCCCCATTCCAGCCACATCTCCCAAAAAAACGCGCCACCATGGCTGCAAGTCACGCGATAATATGAGCCGAATTTGGCGATAATTCAGTTCCTAGTATCAGTGCACGGCCAGCATGGCCGGCTTACAAAAACAAACAGGAGATCGAATGAATTTCAAGTACATTGCAGGCGCTGTAGCGCTGCTTGGCGCTGTTGGCGGCGTCGGCGCGCAGGAAACCGTGGTAAAGATCGGTCACAGCGGTCCGCTGTCCGGTCCTCAGGCATTCTCGGGCAAGGACAATGAGAACGGTGTACGCATGGCGATCGAGGAGCTCAACGCCAAACCGATCACCGTGGCAGGCAAAAAACTGAAATTCGAACTGCTCTCCGAAGACGACCAGGGCGATCCCAAGGCCGGCATGGCGGCGGCCCAGAAGATGATCGACAGCGGCGTCAAATACGTGATCGGCCCCTACAACTCGGGCGTGGCCATTCCCGCCTCGCGCGCCTATAACGACGCCGGCGTGCTGGTGGCCACGGTGGCAAGCAATCCCAAGGTCACCCAGCACGGCTACAAGGGCCTGTTCCGCGTCAACGCCAGCGATACCCAGCTCGGCTCGCGCATGGCCCTGTACGCGGCCAATGAACTGAAACTCAAGACCGTGGCCGTGATCGACGACCGCACCGCCTTCGGCCAGGGCCTGGCCGAAGAATTCAAGAAGCAGGCGCGCGACTCCGGCATGCAGGTGGCCGGCCACGAATTCACCACCGACAAGGCCTTCGACTTCAGCTCCATCCTGACCAAGCTGAAAACCCGTAAGGTCGAAGCGATCTTCTTCGGCGGCTATGCGCCGCAGGGCGCCCCGATGGCGCGCCAGATGAAGCAACTGGGGATCAACGCCAAACTGCTGGGCGGCGACACCATCTGCACCGTCGAAATGGCCAAGCTGGGCGGCGACGCCGTCGGCGACAACGTGCTGTGCTCGCAGGGCGGCGCGATCCTGGACAAGGTGGCCAATGGCCCCGCCTTCAAGGCCCGCTACAAGGAACGCTTCAAGCAGGATGCCGACGTCTATGCCGCCGCCTACTACGACGCGACCATGATGTTCGCCCAGGCGATGCAGAAAACCAGTTCGACCGATCCGGTACGGGTCGGCCCGGCGGTCGCCAACGGCAAATATGCGGGCGTGGCCGGCACCTACTCCTTCGACCATCGTGGCGACATGCAGCAATCGCCCGTGACCGTGTTCACCTTCAAAAACGGTCAACCGACGGCGCTGAGCAGCTACTAAACCAGCCGCCGGCCACGCCACCCAGCGGACCACCAAGCGGTCCGGCCCGCGCGTTCCCTGTGAGCGCGCGGGCTTTTTCCAGCAGGAGCTTTGCGCATGCATGCATCGAGACCGGCTCCCGCCCTGCCACTGGCGCACTTGCTGCTGCGCTTCATCCCCGCGTATTTTTTCCTGGCCTGGCTGGCGCTGTGGCTGGCGCGCCAGCCCGGCCAGCTAGGCTCGCTGTGGTATGCCGGCGCGCTCGGCACGGCCTGGCTGCTGCGCCAGCCCGGTGCGCCCGCGCGCCAGCCGGCGCTGCTGGCCGGCGCCGCGCTGGCCGGCCTGCTGGCCCGCCTGACGCTGGGTACAGCGCCGCTGCCGGCCGCCGCCGCCGCCCTCGGCGATGTGCTCGAAATGCTGCTGGCCGCCGCGCTGCTGCGGCGCTACGCCGGCCGCGCCAGCGTCGACCGCGATCCGCCCGCCCTGGTCTGGTTCATGCTGCTGGGCTGCTGCGTGCCGCCACTGCTGGGCGCCTCGCTGGCGACGCTGGTGCAGGCCTGGTCCGGCCACGGCCAGCTGCGCGACGCCTGGGCGCTGCGTTTCGTCGGTGGCGTGGTCGGTGCGATCGCCCTGCTGCCGCTGGCCATGCTGGCGCTGCGCGCCGACACCACCACCCTGCTGGAGCGTATCGGCCGGGGCCGCGCCACCGGCCTGGCAGTGGTGGCACTGGGCGCCTGCGTGTTCTCGCTCAGCTATATGCCCTTCCCCTTCATGGGTGTGCTGATTCCCTTGGCGGTGGTGGCGCTCAGCCTGAGCCTGGAATGCACGCTGTGGCTGGCCTTCCTGATCGCCGTGTGCACCGGCGCGATGATGTCGCTCGGTTATTTCTACCCGCCGCCGATTTACGGTCGCTGGCAAAAAGCCATGATCTACCTGCCCCTGCTGGCCGTGCTGGTCACGCCGCTGATGCTGGCCATCAGCATGCATCACAGCCGCCGCAAGGATGCGCTGCGCGTCAGCGTGGAACAGGAACTGGAACGCAACCACGCGCGCCTGCAGACCATCATCGACAATATGCCCGCGCTGGTGGCCTATTGGGACCGCGACCTGAGCAACGGCTTCGGCAACCGCACCTTCCTCGACTGGATCAATGTGCAGCCGGACCAGCTGCGGCACCACCACCTGCGCGAAGTCATCGGCGAGGAGCGCTATGCCAGCGCCCAGCCCCATATCGACGCCGTGCTGGCGGGCCACAGCCAGATGTTCGAACGCACCATGAGCGACGCCAGCGGCCAGCCGCGCCACACCATGGTGTCCTATGTGCCGGACCTGAGCGATGGCGCCGTGGTGGGCTTCTACGCCTTTGTGCACGACATCACCACGCTCAAGCTGGCGCAGCGCCAGCAGCACGAGGCGCGCTCCCAGCTGCAGGCGGTGATCGACGCGGCCAGCGAATTCGCCATCGTCTCCACCGATACGTCCGGCATGATCGAGCTGTTCTCCACCGGCGCCCAGCGCATGCTGGGCTACCGCGCCGACGAGATGGTCGGCCGGCGCACCCCGGAATGCCTGCATCTGCCCGAGGAGATCGCGCTGCGCGCGGCCCAGCTCAGCGTCCAGCTGGAGCGCCCGATCGCCGGCGTGGAAGCGCTGATCGCGGTGGCCCGTCTGGGCCAGGTCGACGAGCAGGAATGGCGCCTGCGCCGCAAGGACGGCGGCCTGGTGCCGGTGCGCCTGGTGACCACCGCGGTGCACGATGCGGACGGCAGGCTCAGTGGCTTCCTCGGCATCGCCCACGACATCACCCGCCAGCAGGAACTGGAAAGCTCGCTGGTCACGGCCAAGGACGCGGCCGAAGCGGCCAGCCTGGCCAAGAGCGAGTTCGTGGCCAATATGAGCCATGAAATCCGCACCCCGCTCAACGCCGTGCTGGGCATGGCCTACCTGCTCGACACGCCCGCGCTGGCGCCGGAGCAGCGCAACTACGTGGCCATGATCCGCTCGTCCGGGCGTTCGCTGCTGAGCATCCTGAACGATATCCTCGACTTCGAAAAAGTCGAGGCGGGCCGCATGGAACTGTCGGAGCAGCCGTTCCGGCTCGACGACGTGCTCGGCACGCTGGCCAATATCATGACCGTCAACGCCGGCGACAAGCCGCTCGACCTGGCGCTGGGGGTGGAACCGGACGTGCCGCGCGCGCTGGTCGGCGACGGCCAGCGCCTGCAGCAGGTGCTGGTCAACCTGGCCGGCAACGCCATCAAGTTCACCGACAGCGGCGAAGTGGCGCTGCTGGTCGAGCATCTGCCGGCGCGCCCGCCCGGCGCGGCGGCGCCGGCCGATGGCAGCGTGCTGCTGCGCTTCACCGTGCGCGACACCGGCATCGGCATCCCGCAGGAACAGCAGCAGCGCCTGTTCGGCGCCTTCTTCCAGGGCGACTCCTCGATCTCGCGGCGCTATGGCGGCACCGGCCTGGGGCTGGCCATTTCGCGCCGCCTGGTCGAGCTGATGGGCGGCCAGATCCTGCTGCGCAGCCAGCCCGGCAAGGGCAGCACCTTCAGCGTCACGCTGCCTTTCCGCCAGGCCGGCGGCGCCGCGCCTGGCAGCGTCCAGGACCGCCCCCAGCAATTGCTGCTGGTCGGCCCGCCCCGCACCAGCCTGGCCTACCTGGGCAAGACGCTGGCGGCCGCGCCGGTGCGGGTGCAGCACGCCGAAGACAGCGAGGCCACCCTGGCCGCGCTGCGGGCGCACAGCGCGGCCGGGCGCGCCTGCGACGCGGTGCTGATCGACTGGCCGCCCGCCGCGGCCGACAGCACCATCGTCAGCCAGATCCGCGCCTTGACAGCGGCAGCCGCGCCGGCGCCGCACATCATCCTGCTGGCCGATGGCGCCATCCATACCCGCCTGCTCACCCAGTCCGGCAGCCACGACGCCGACGCCGTGCTGGTCAAGCCGGTCACCCGGCGCGCGCTGCACGAAACCCTGCAGCGCCTGCGCGGAGCGGCCCAGGCCAGCGAGCCGAACGCGGTGCTGCCCGGCACCGGCGCGGCGCCCGCGCTGGCCGGCGTGCGCCTGCTGCTGGTGGAAGACAATCCGCTCAACCAGATCGTCGCCTGCGGCATGCTGCGCCATGCCGGCGCCACCGTGATCCTGGCCGGCGACGGCGTGCAGGCGCTCGAGCGCCTGCGCGAGGGTCCGCGCGAATACGATCTGGTGCTGATGGATGTGCAGATGCCACGCATGGACGGCTACAGCGCCGCCCGCGCGATCCGCCACGAGCTGCAACTGAACCTGCCCATCCTGGCCATGACGGCCGGCGTCACCCAGGCCGAGCAGCGGCTATGCCGCGCGGCGGGCATGAACGACGTCATCGCCAAGCCGGTCGAGGTCGACGAGATGCTGGCCACCATCGTGCGCACCCTGGTCATGCACAGCGCGGCCAGCGTGGAGGGCGGCGCGTCGGCGGCCGCCGCCGCCCTGGCGGCCGCTGCGGCCACTGCGGCATCCGCCCCGAACGGCGACTCGGCCGCCCTCGATCAGCTGGCCCGGCTCGCCGCCGCCGACCCGGCCTACCGCGTCAAGCTGCATGCGCTGGTCAGCCAGTGCATCGAGGAGGCGCCGGAAAAAATGCGGCAACTCAGGCTGGCCTGGGAAGCGGGACATCGGCAGGCTTGCGCCGAGCAGCTGCACACGCTGCGCGGCGCGGTGGGCATGTTCGGTGCGCGCCAGTTCGCCGAGCTGTCGCTGGCGCTGGAACAGGCCATCGCCGGCAAGGACCATGCGTCGGTGGGGGGGCAACTGGATGCGGCCGACACCGCGCTGCAACTGGCGCTGCAGGGCGCGCGCCAGTGGCTGGCGCGCCAGCCGCAGGATTGATCAGTCCGAAGCTGGCTTGAGCAGCGCACGGAAGGCGCTGCGCAATTCTTCGCTGTCGAGCAGTTCATTGGCCACTTCGTGCACCTTGCGCCGGTTGGCGCGCGAATAGCTGCGCAGCGCCTCGAAGGCGAGGTCGCGGTCCACATGAAAATGCGCCATCAGCATGCCCACCGCCATGCCGGTTTCGCGGCCGGCCGCCAGCGCGCTGGTCAGGCTGCTCTCGCGCCCGCGCAGGCGCTTGATTTCGTCGGCCCGGCCCAGCGCCGTCTCCACCGCCGGCACCACCTGGGCGATATCGAAAGGCTTGACCAGATAGCCGACCGCGCCATGCTCGGTGGCCTGGCGCACGATGTCGGCCTCGCCGCGGGCGGAGATGAACATGAACTGCGTGGTGGTGCCGGTGTGCAGGCGCTGCGCCAGTTCGATGCCGGACATGCCCGTCATGACCACGTCGAGAATGGCCAGGTCGGGATTGAACTCCAGCTCCAGTTGCAGCGCCTGGGCGCCACTGCTGGCCTCTGCCGTTTCAAAGCCGGCATTGCGCAGCACCTGGCCAATGGTGGCCAAGATCAGCTCATCGTCATCGACCAGCAGGATGCGGCGCTTGGCATTGGGCGTGCTCGTCATGGCGTGCGGCTCCTGATTTAAATGGAATGGTTAATAATATAACATCCCTGGTTCGCACAAGCGGAATTCGCAGACATCTTACCGCCCCGCGCCACGGAGCAGCAAGCAGGCGCTGTGAACAAGGGACTTTTCGCCGGCGGGCTGTGATAGCCGCCGAGATCCGCATCGCCCTGCCTGCCAGGCGCATTCTCCACGGCTGTTGACACGTCAATCAACACGTCTTTGACACGTCAACGCCTGCCCTTTGCCGCGAAACAGGCTGATTTTCCGCATTTTTATGCTGGCACGCCGATTGCTGTTAGCTGGACAACGACAAGCCGCTTGCGCCGAGGGATAGCATCCCGGTCCCGCCTGCCGAGCTGTCGTCAACAGGGACGCGCACCGTCGCGCCTCCCGCCTGGCCAATCCGGCTTCGCTCTACCCTTTCAGGAGAATCATCATGTCCGGCAACGTATCGTGGATCAACGAAATTAAAAACAATACCGACAAAGCCTTCGTCATCTGGTGCTGGGACACCGGCAATGAAGGCGAATACAAGGACTGGATCACCGGCAAGCTGGTGGGCCGCAACGACGGCGGCAAGCGCGTGACGATCGCGCCGCGGGCGCATTTGCGCGTGACCGGGTGCGGCGTGCCCGACGGTGGCGACCGCGACGGCAAAAGCAAGTGCCGCGTGCTGTGCGAGGCGTCCAAGGTGATGGACAACAACCCCATGCACGACCCGGGCCGCGGCCTGCGCATCAACCGCGTGCAGGGTCCCGGCGAACAGGACCAGATCCTGTACTACAACCACGAGACGGTCGAACGCATCGCCGCGATCAATTTCCCTCGCGGCAAGGAGCAAAACCTGATCATGACCATCGACGAACACGGCCTGAAACTGACCGTGCACGAGGAACGCACTTCCTCCGACTGGAAAGCCTACACATTCGGCCAGGAATTGGGCAAGTTCATCCTGAGCAATCTCGACGAGATCGGCAAGCTGGCGCTGGAGGCGGCCAAGGCCGCGGGCAAACTGGCCCTGCTGTAAGGATCGAGCAGTCCGGGGATCATCATTATTGAACCGAAAAATTTCGCAGGAGATAGTCATGGGTTATTTACGAAAAATATGGACCGACGCGAAAGCCGACGCCAAACGGCAAGGCGCGGACGTGAGCAAACTGCTAAGCGGCAAGGTCGATCTGGGTCCGCTGCTCGACGCCTGCGACACGGCAGTCAAGGCATACGACAGCGGCATGGACAAATTGGCCCGCTCGCCGAACGACGCCAAGGCAGCTGCGCTGAAAAAAGCGGTGCGCGACGCCTATGATGCCGCCGAGAATGCGGCGAACCAGTATGTCAGTCTGTTGAGAAACTGGCACAATCCGGTGGCGGACACGCTGAAAACCGTGCTCGCGATGAACATCATCCATTCGATCAACGCCTACCGCCTCCGGTACCGCTAGCGTCCGGCAGGCTGGCGCCTTCCGCGCCAGCCTGCCCTTCACACACCAAAGAAATTTTCCTCGCCAGCGCGATCGACTCCCGTCAAGGAATGCGGGAATGCGCGTCCCCCGCGTCCGCCAGCCCCCACTGATCCGGCGCCATTGTGCGGACTCATCGCATTACCAGACACGGCCTTACCGTGTAAAATTACCAGGCTGAGCCGCTCACAGCCAGCCACGCCATTTCGACTCCTCGTTTCAAGCTGTTCACCATGAACCCTGCCGATATCACGCTCAGTTCGCCCATGTCGGCGCCCGCGCACAATGCGCGCGCCTTGCTGTGCCTGACCATCGTCTGGCATCCCGACACCCGGCGCATCGGCGAGCAAGCCATCGCCACCGGCGACACGCTCGAACTGGCGCGCTTCCAGCCGCTGTTCTGCCAGCCGCAAGCCGATGGCCTGGGCCTGGGCTACGGCGGCATCTCGCGCGAGCCGCTGCGCCTCGTGCGCGACGCGCACGATGGCGTCCACATCAGCCTGCCCAACAGCCGCATGGTGGTCGAACTCAATGGCCAGCAAGTGCATGAAGGCTGCTATCTGACCAGCGAACAGCTGCGCGCCGGCGCCATCCTCGGCCTGGGCCGCGCGGTACTGCTTTGCCTGCACTGGATGGATCGCCTGCCCAAGCTCAACCCGGTGGCCGGTCTGGTGGGCGTGGGCGCGGCCGCCATCAAAACGCGCGAGCTGATCCGCCAGGCCGCCAGCACCGACGTGGCCGTTCTGCTGCTCGGTGAAACCGGCACCGGCAAGGAAGTGGCGGCGCGCGCGATTCACGCGATGGGACAACGCGCCGCGCGTCCTCTGGTCAGCGTCAACATGGCGGCGCTCAACGAAGCGCTGGCGGCGGCCGATCTGTTCGGCGCGGCCAGAGGGGCTTATACCGGCGCCCAGACGGCACGCCAGGGCCTGTTCGGCCAGGCCGAGCAGGCCACGCTGTTTCTCGACGAAATCGGCAATACGCCGGCCTCGGTCCAGCCGATGCTGCTGCGGGTGCTGGAAACGGGCGACTACCGCCCGCTGGGCGCCAGCCAGGATTTACGCTCCAGCGCGCGCCTGATCGCCGCCACCGATCAGGACCTGTATGGCGGCGGCTTCAATCCGGCACTGCTGCGCCGCCTCGAAGGCTTCATCATCCAGATTCCGCCGCTGCGCGCGCGGCGCGAAGATATCGGCTTGCTGATCTGCGAATTCCTGGCGGACTTGCCGGCCGCGCCCGCGCTGCCGCAGCCACTGGTGAGCCAGTTCGCCAACTACGACTGGCCCGGCAACATCCGCCAGCTGCGCCACCAGTTGCGGCGCGTGGCGCTGGCCTTGCAGATGGGCGAAGTACCCGAGCTCGATTTCATGCTGGCCGACACCCTGCCCCCAGCGGTCTCGGCGGCGCGCGCCATGTCCACCCAGCCGGTCTCGGCGCGGCGCAAGCTGGCCGAGGTCGCGCAGGAGGAAGTACTCGCCGCGCTGGAAAACAATGGCTGGCAGATTCTGGGCGCGGCGCGCGCACTGGCCATTTCGCGGCCGTCGATGTACCGGCTGATCGAAGAGCATCCGCACATCCGCCGCCCGGACCAGATAGGCGAGGCCGAGCTGCGCGCCGCGCTGGCCGCCAGCGGCGGTGAGCTGGCCGCCTGCGCGGCGCAGCTGAAAACGCCGGCCGAGGCCTTGCGCCGTCATCTGCGCCACCTCGACGACGCGCCTACTTTCCCACGCGGATGAGGCACTCCTGGTCCACCATGAAGGGGAAGCTCAGCGCGCCGGCCTCGCCGTCGCCCGGCTCGCGCAGGCGGTAGCGCCCCACCAGCGCAAACCGGAAGTAGCCGGCATCGGCGGCGCAGGTCAGGACGCGCGCATTGAAGAAGTGTGCCGGCGCCAGATAGCCTTCCGGCGCTTCCGCTTCATTGCGATACTCCGTGCTCAGCACTGCCATGTTACCGAGCTCGACCGGCCAACTCCGCATCTCGACCTCCGCCACTGGCAAACCTTGTTTGAAGAAGAAACTCAGCGTATCGCCCGGACGCATCAGCGAAGGCATGGTGTTGCGCGGCAGGCTATGCGGCACGCCTTGTTCATAAACAAAATAGTTCGGGGACAAGGCATTCTGTTCCAGGTCGATCAACATGTAAAAGTTCGTCATTTTTTCCACCCCCTCATGCAAGCTTGATGCCGCCGACCGTCAGCTCGCAGCGCAGATCGACCAGGAAAGGAATATCGGCCTCCGGCGAGCCGCCCAGTCCGCGGGGACGGCTACTGCCCCACAGCGCGAAGCGCCAGCTGCCGGCGCCAGCGGCAACGGTCAGGACGGGGCTTGGGCCGGATGGACTGGCGCTCATTTCGCCCCCTAGCCAATAGTCGAAATCATAAAAGGCGGCGCTGCCCCCCTGCGGATTGACACGGTCGGCATCGGCGCGAGGCGCTTCAACAAAGGGAGAGTGCCGGACCGTGCCCTGCACGGGACGGACCGCCATCAACAGCGGCAGGGTCAAGGAATACGCCATGCCCGGCGCGGTCTCCCGGTCGGGATGGGTGTTGAAGCGGAACTGAATCTGGTCACCGCCCAGCAGGACGTCGGGCATCGTGTTCAGCAGGAACAGCGTGTCGGCGCCGCTGACCTGGTAGGCCGGACGTGTGCTGCCGCGCGACAAGTCAATTTCAAAGGTATAAATGGTCATGTCTGGTCTCTGATCTCAGGTCAATGGATGAGGCATACGTCTATCTCGGCCGCACGTCCCCGGCGCCGACCTGGGTTTCGGGATCAATGATCCAGGGCGTATGACTGCCCATCAGATTCTTGTAGACCCCGACCAGGGTGAAACACCAACGCCCGTTCTGCTGGCCAAACACCAGGGTCTGCGAGGTAAATCGGTAACGTCCCGCACCATCTTCCGAGATGCTGGTGTCGAGCGGAATCGCAAACCGCGCCGCGTCGGAAAATGGCGAGGCGGCCAAATTGTCGAGCAAGGGACGGGTGTACACATTCACGCTGACCAGCTCATCGCGCGCGCCGGCGTGGATGATGAACGTCACGGTATCGCCCTCGTCGAGGCGCGAAGGCATGCTGTTGGACCAGCTCTTCGCATGGCCGTCGCTGACCTGGTAGTCTGGACGGATACCGCCATTGTCCAGATAAATATGAAATTGGTAGGCTTGCATTGTCACTCCGTTCTGCAATCTGGGCTTGAGGGATCAGGGGCGGGGCTTAGCTTACCCGGCATCTAAAATCGAGCAAAAAAGGCGTCAGCGTCGCTACCCGGTTGACGTACAGACCGAGCAGTGTGCATTGCCAACTCCCTCCGCCCACGCAAATACTCAGACGCTTGGCGCACTGGTAGGTATTGCCGCTACGTTCCTGCTGCCCATTGCCGGCATCCAGAATGGTAAAGCTATGGACATCGTTCTCAGGCTGAAACGGTGATTTGGCCGGAACCCGGTTGCTGGCGGGACGCACATACAGCGTCAACTGCTTCAGCTCGCGCAAACCACCGCGCGCGCCGTCGTCGCCAACGATGATGGAAAACTGTAAGCTGTCGCCCAGCGCAAACACGCTGGGCATGGTATTTTTTTCGGGATCTGCCTTGCCTTGCGAGGAGACGGTATAACCCGGCGTCGCGCCGCCGCCGGAAAGATCCACCTGAACCAGATAGGCTGCCATTTATCGCTCCATGTGAGAGGAAGTTCAATTACGGGAATAACGGGAATCGCGCCGCAGTTTCAGCAGGTCCGGCTCCGCCTCGATCAGCTTGACCGGATAACCCAGCGTCCTGGCCTTGGCGATTGCCGCAAGTGCTTCTGTACGCATATCTAGCAATTCATATGCCAGTGCAGCTCTGAACTGCACATTGGCGTTGCCGGGCGCCTGGCCGAGCGCGCGCGCCATCAGCGCCAGCGCCCGTATCCTATCCCCCGTTCTTGCCGAGTACAGGCCGATGCGCGACACCAATGTGCTATCGCCGGCGGCGCGCGCCAGTTTCGGTTCGCCCAGTTCCAGCGCCCGCTGGTAAGCCTTGCGCGCCTCCGCCTCCCGGCCGGGTATCCACAGCAGGGTATCGGCGAGGTTGGCCCAGGCCAGGTAATGCGAGGGATCGCCACCGCTTGGCGCAACGGCATGTTCGAATGCGGCGGCGGCGGCAACATAATCTCCCCGTACAAACAGGGCGGTGCCGAGGTTCCCGTACAAAACAGCACTGGAGCGCACCTGCAAACCTTGCTGAAGCACCTGCAATGCCTCTTCCTGACGGTTTTCGCGCTGCAGCACGGCGCTCAGGTTGGCATAGGAATACACGGCATCGGGCTGCACCTTGATGCTGTATCTGAAAGCGCGTTCGGCGGCGGCATGATCGCCCTGCTCGTAGTACGCGCTGCCCAGACTGTCGGCACACAGGCGTTCGTCCGGCGTGCGTTGCAGACACTGTTCAGCCAGTTGTATCGCCTCGCCGCGCCGCTGCAGCAAGCGCAGCACCATCATCTTGCCCAGCGTTGCCAATGAATTCGTCGGTTCCAGTGCAAGGGCACGCTCGAACGACTTCAGCGCGGCCGCATCCTCGTGTCGCATCGTTTGCACCCGGCCAGCGGCGACATGGCCAAGCGCCAGCTGATCATTCAAGGCGAGCGCCTGCTGCGCGCTGGCGGCCGCCTTTTGCAGCCAGGTCTCATCCTCATCCGCGCTGCTGTAGCGATAGCTGTAGGCCAGCGACAGACCGGCGACCGCCGCGGCGTTGTGCCGCTCATGCGCAAGAATCAAATTGAAATGCGCGATCGCGGCATCGAGTTTTTCCGGGCGATCAAATTGCGTGAGCGCTTCATACCCCTGCTGCATTTCCTGGGCAATGGAATTCGGGCGCGCGGACACGGCCTGCGGCAGCAGCGGCAGCGGCAGGCGCAACTGCCAGACTGCCGCGCCGGCCAGCGTGGCGGCCAGCAGCGCAATCACTGCAGGCCGGCGCCATGCCGACCACCGTCGCGGCCGATTGACGGCAAGCATAGGGGCGCCAGCCAGTGCCGGCGCAGGCTGCGCCAGATATGCGTCCACCTGCTGCATCGAGGCCAGGCGCTGCTTCAGGTCGCGTTCCGTCATCGCCCGCACCAGCTGGATCAGCGCAGGCGATGCCACGCCCTGATAGTCCCATTGTCCCGACGACGATTGCATTTGCGCCGCCGCCAGCGCCAGCCCCGACAGATTGGCGTGCGGACGCGCGCCGCTCAGCAGCTCGTACAGGATCACGCCCAGCGCATAGATGTCGGACGCCGGGCTCAGCGCCGCGCCGACCAGACGTTCCGGCGCCATATAGGCGATGGTGCCCTGGGGATCGAGTTCGCGCATCGACGTGGTCGCCTGTGGATCGGCTTGTGCCGCCAGGCCGAAGTCGAGAATGCGCACCGTGCCGTCCGGCTCGAGCATCAGATTCGACGGCTTCAGGTCGCCATGGACCAGGCCGGCCGCATGCGCCTCCTGCATCGCCTGCGCCACCTGGCGCACGATGCCGATGGCTAGTCCCTCGCCGAGCGGATGCTGCTGCAATAGCTGGCGGATGGTCTGGCCCGGCACCAGCTCCATGACGATCGCGTGGCTGTGCGCATCGTCCTCGATCGCGTGGATTTTGACGAAGGCCGGATGGCGCAGCGACGCGGCCAGCTGCGCCTCGCGTATCAGCCCGTGCTCCCCCTGCGCTGGCAGCACTTCCTTCTTCAGGCGCTTGATCGCGACACCGCGCAGCAGCTTGCTGTCCCAGGCTTCAAACACCAGACCGAAGCCGCCCTCGCCCAGACATTGGCGCAGTTCGTAATGGGACAGGCTGGCCGACACGGCTTGCGGTGCGCCGTCTCCAGGGCGCTGAACAGACGGCTCCATAACGCGGACTTCCTCGTACAGTTGATGACGGCGGCCTCGCCGGGCCGCCGTGGAATGGAATTCGTGAACCGTCCAGCGTAGAGGCTAGCCCTCCCTGGCGGATGCTGGAATTGTGACATTGTTTCAATGCCAAGTGTAACTCACAGCAATTGTTATTTGGCATTTTTCTGAGCTGGGCCGCCCACTTGGCCTCGTCGAGGAGATTGATTATGGCTACCATCGAAGCGGTCGAACGAGCAAGGCGACCGGCGCGGACAAGGGAAGGCAAGGCCCACCTTGAGCAGGGTCCGGGCCGGGAGGGGTGGAGGGGCGGCCATTGGGCGCTGTGATGGCACATCGTCGCAGGCGCGCGGAATATCGGCTGGCCTGCGACGATGAAGGGTCCCGCACAGGGCGCTCGCTTGCGCCCGCTCAAGTTTAGGGCATCTTGGTATGCTGCTTGCAGACCGGACGGGCGAAGGCCACCACCACGCCGCTGATGCCGGTCGGATCGATCACGGTAACGATCGTCTCCGCGCCGCTCAGTATGGTGTCGCTGAGGAAATAAGCCATCTGCAAGGCGGCGTACTCGCGGGCGATGCGGCGGTAATTGGCCGACTCCCTTGGATATTTGGCCGCCACCTGGTCCTCCACCGTGGAGGGCGCGATGGTGCCCAGATGGGCTTCCGCCGCCGTCATGAAGGTGTTGACTGAGCCTTCCAGCAAGATGATCGCCTGGGCGATATCGTAGGCGGAACTTGCCACTTTCAGCTGCTGCTTGGACTCCATCAGTTCCTTCGCCGCAACCCCAAAAGCGCCATCGGTGGCAAGACTGGCGATCATGAACCCGGTCGACAGTACCTGATCGCTGATGACGGCGGCGCAGGTACCGCTGTTGTTGGCGCAGGCTGCCGGGCCGCAGCTGACCGTTCCCTTGGCGCATTCGGCCGTGCAACTGGTCACAAAACAGCTGTAGCCGCTGCGCGCCGCGATATAGCACAGCCCCGCCTGCAAATCACGGTTCGAGTTGCAGCTGCTGGGAATGCTGCCGGCGCCACGGCCATAGGTAATCCGTTTGAACACGCACACGATCACACCGGCGATATTTTTGCGGTCGTAATTGTCGCGGCAGGATTCATGGACGTAGTTGTCGCAGATGCCCAGGGTTTTGTGTTTGCAGACGGTCTTGGGCGTGTAGGTCGCCTCCGCCTTGGTGTTGCAGGTCGGGCCGACGCCGGTGTAGCCGGGGTCGCAGTAGGGATAGCACAGGCCGTCGTTGTCCTGCTGCCTGCTGCCGCAGTTGGCCGCGATGCCCACGCCGCGGTCATAGCCGGCCGGTTTCCAGCAGAAGGGACAATTGACGATCATGTATTCGCGCATCATCCACAAGGCCGTGTCGGCCAGCTTTGCCTGGGTCTCGATCGCCCCCAGGATGGCCGTGTTCGGCAGTTGTACCTTCACGCCTTTGACCACGCCCGGCACCGTGCCGAGTAAAGGCCAGTTCGCGGGAACGCCATTGGCCGTCCACTTTTGGTTGCCGTTGAAGGCGCAGGTTTCCACATCCAGGCTCGCATCGCTGTTCTTGTTGGCGTCCTTGATCGCCAGACACAGGCCATTCGCTTTTCCATCGCTGTTGAGCGAGCGGATATACGTGCCATCATACGACCAGAGCTGACCGAGCTTGCCGGTACAACTGTGGCTCTGGACTGCGCTGCCATGCTTGATTGCCGAGACGATGGTCAGGCAGTTGCGGGTGGTGACCCCGACGTTCGCCGGCCCGTTCAGCAGATTGGAGGTATAGGAAATGACGCCGCTGTCGTTGAAAGTGGCGTTTTGCATGGCCGGCGCCTTGCCGCACTGTTGCATGGAAATCTGGCGGTTGCCGATCGGGGGCGCTTCCTGAATACACAGATTGCTCAGTTGATTGACGATGGTGGCATCCTTGGTCTGTGCCTGGGCCGACGAGAAGGCCGCTGCGCACAGCGCCAGGAGCAGTATTCTTAATATCAATTTCATGATTTTCTTTCTAAAAAATGGCCACGCCAGCACCTGCGCGCACGTGGTCGGGGGAGACGCCGGCGGCGCGCCGACGTCCGGCAGGCGGGCTCAGATCGGGCGGCGGCGCGCGGCGACGCCGAGCAGCGTCAGGCCGGCGAACAACATGGCGTAGGTGTGCGGTTCCGGCACCGCGGCCAAGACCACATTGTCCAGACTCATGGCGCCGGAACTGAGCGGACCGAGGATACTGAAGGCAAAGCGCAGCGTGTCCAGACCATGGCCGGTCACCGCCAGTTGCACATGCGCCCAGCCATTGCTCATCGTCGACGTTAGAAACACGATGTTTCCGTTGTAGCTAGCGGCCAAAGACTGGCCCCGGCTACTTTGCTCCAGCCGATAGTCGAACGAGAGGGTCAGCGGGCCGTTCACGTTCCGCAGCGTTTGGCTAAACGTGGCCGACGCGCCCGAGATAGACAGAAAGCCTTCGCCATCGCCCGCGTCGCGCACCCGCATGACGGCGCCCTGATCCAGGCTGACCGCCCAGCCGTCCGTCTGGCAGTCCAGGCAAAACCCGCCGTTGTCGATCAGGTTGACGCTGGCCATGGCCGGCGCGCCCGCCATCGTGACGGCTCCGGCGAGCAGCACGGTGCTTAACAGTTTGTTCGCTATATTCATGGTGAAAAATCTTTGCAGAAGTAAGTGGACGGGCCGGGTAACAGCGGGGCGCGCGAGCAAACGGTGGGGGCCGCCGCTCGCGGCCCTGGGGTCGCTGTCTTGATCAAATTGGCAATGTCGAAAGGATAATTTTCAGGCGCGGTTTTGACCACGGTGAAATTAGTCATATCCGCCCGCGATGTGTGGAAACAACTGCGCCCCGGCCCGCGCCGGTCTTTTCAGCCGGGAAAGGGCGAGGATGGGCCGGTTTGCTGCAATACGGAAAAATTTTGGTGTATATTGCAACATCCCAGCCACTTTGCGCCCTCGCGAACGCCGTCGAAATTCTCATGGTTCCACATGCCTGACACCCCCTCACCAGCGCGCGCAGAGGCGAACATCCTGGTCGTCATCGCCGAAGATCACGCCCTGGTGCGCGACGGCCTGAAGATGCTGATCACCGCCATCCTGCCGCAGGTTGAATTTATCGACGCCAGCGACGCCGCCAGCCTGGGCGTGGCCATGGCGCACCAGCCTGCTCCTCGCCTGGCGCTGCTCGACCTGAACATGCCGGGCATGGACAGGGGCGATGGATTGCAGGACATCCTGAGCAAACATCCGCTGGTGCCGGCGATCGTCGTGTCGGCGCTGACGTCGCCGGATCTGGTCAGGCGCTGCCTGAATCTGCCGTCCGTGTGCGCCTTTGTCTCCAAGAACGCCACGGCGACGGATATGAAGGCGGCCATCAAGTCGAGCCTGGAAGGCGGCCGTCCGGGCTTCATCGAACTGAACGACAAGAAAACCGATGCCGCGCCGCGCCTCAGTCTCAGTCCCCGTCTGGAGGAAGTGCGCGCCTTGCTGCGCATCGGCATGACCAACAAATGCATCGCGCAACAATTGAATATCAGCGAAGGCACCGTCAAAAACTACATGAGCGAGATCTTCAGGCAGCTCAATGTCACCAACCGGACCCAGGCGGCGCGCTTCGATGAAGAGTTGAAATGAGCTGGAAGCCCTCCAGCTTGTCCGACTCCCAGCCCGACCCGGAGGAACTGCCCGCCGACGCCAGCTCCTTCCCGGGAGGCATGCTGGCGCTGGGCCTGGTCGCCTACTTTTTTTCACACATCGTCGCGCCCTGGAAACCGCTGACCTGGTGGTTGCTGGTGGGAGTGTGCGGCCTGCTGCGGCTGTGGATCATCCGCCGCACCCGCTTCGAGGAGATGTCGGAGCGTAACCGTCGCTGGCTGCTACGCGGGCTGATCTGGACTTTCATGGTGGCCAATTCCAGCGTCGCCTATTTCCTGTATGTGCCGAACGACACCAGCTCGCACGCGCTGCTGACCGTGTACCTGCTCGGTATCGCGACGGTGCTCATCGCGCACCTGTCGGGCCTGGACCGGCTGCGCATCCTGGTCTCCCTGATCATTCTGGGCACGCCCACCGGCGTTCGCCTGATCGTGGAAGGCCTGAGCGAAGGCCAGACCATCACCTGGATACTGGGTTGTTGCGCCCTGTTCATCCCAATTCCGCTGGCCCAGATTTCCGCCGTTCAAATGCGCCTGATGCGTCATCAGTTCGGCGCGCGCATGGAGGCGGAAAACGCGGCCAAGGCTCTGAGCGCCGTGGCGCTGGCCAAGTCGCGCTTCTTCGCGGCCATCAGCCATGACTTGCGCCAACCCGTGCATGCCATCGGCCTGTATCTGGACGCGATCGAGCGCGTGGCGCTCGAGTCGGGCAAGCCCCAGGCCAGACAGGCTGTTGTGGGCATCACCCTGTCCTGGCAAACCCTGAACGACCTGCTCTCCGAAGTGCTGGACCTGGCCCGGCTGGAAGCGAATATGGAAAAGCCCGCCTTGCGCGCGGTGGCGCTGGCCCCGCTGATACGGGAACTGCTACTTCAGCACAGCTCGGTTGCCGAAGACAAGGGCGTGCGCATGATCGCCCTGGTCACACCGCGGCAGCGCGTGCTGGCCGACGAGTTGATGCTCAAACGCGTGCTGTCCAATCTTCTGGGAAACGCGCTCAAGTATTCCCCACCCGGCCGCGCCGTGGTGCTCGCCGTGCGCCCGGCGGGGACGCAATGGCGAATCGAGGTCCGCGACGCCGGCTGCGGGATTGCCGAACAGGAGCAGGCGCTGATCTTTTCCGAATTCGTGCAGATCAACAACGAGGCCAGGTCTTCCGCCCACGGTTTTGGCCTGGGCCTGGCGATCGCCAAGCGCCTGAGCGAATTGCAGGGCGGTGAAATCAAGGTGCGCTCCCGTCTTGGCGAAGGCTGCTGCATGTCCGTAGCGCTCGCGCGGCAAGCCGACGAAGCGGAGCGGCAAGCCGCGCTCCCGGAAACACTTCCCGCCGCGCCAGCGCCGTCTTCCCCCGCAAGCAGCGACGCGCTGCGCGGGCGTCGCGTATTGCTGGTGGAAGACGACCAACTGGTTGGACAGGGGATGCTGCAATTGCTGCAATCCTGGGGAGCCGAGCTGCGCTGGGCGCAATCGGCGGCAACGGCGCGCCAATACGCGGCGGCGTGCGAGCTGGCCCTGTGCGATGTGCGGCTGCCCGGGGCCGAGTCCGGCCTGATCCTGGCCCATTGGCTGCAAACACAAGGACTGCGCGTGATGCTGATCAGCGGGGAAACCGATGTGGAATCGCGCCAATTTGCGGCCCGGCACGGGATTCCGCTGCTTACCAAACCTGTGTCGCCCCACGCGCTGGGGAAGGCACTGGAAGCGCTGGCAAGCGCGCCGCCAGCGGCCAACCAGTACACGCTGACGGCCTTCCCGCCCAACGCTGAAATCAGCATATCGCGCGACTGATGATCGGCTCTGCGAGCCCTATCTTTCGGGGTAGGGCTTGCGTATTTTTCCGCAAACGATGGCGAATACTTTAATGCTTGGGGTTCAATACAAATGGGCAAACGAGCGATCGTGGAAACGCTTCAGCGCGTGAGTATGGCGAGCAGCATCAATGTCGAAAAAATTACGCCGCCGATGACGCTGAACACACCAATAAACGTGATGACGCGCTCACGATTGGCACGTACCGAAAGGTATTCGATGATTTTATCCATATCGATCTCCTTGGGTCCAGTTTAGCAGGTGGCCTCAATTAAACCAGACGTGAACAAACGTGAACGACACGGCGGTGACCAATGACATTCCGATCGAAGTATTCATCATCCGAGAAAATTTTTCATCTGCAACATGGTCTTTGCCAGCATCCGTTCCCATTTCGATTTCGGCAGCTTCCATCGTCGCCACTGACACAAGTACGGAAGAACCCACGATAAGGGCTACATGCCATGCGATGGCAAACCACACGATTGCGGAGTCAAGCTCATGCGCATGATCTGAACCTGCAGTTCCCGCGTGCGCAGCCGCTTCGTAACAAGTTGCAGCGCTCAGCGCGATAACCGTCCAGAACAACTACCCATCCTGCAACGAACTTCTGATGAGGCTGCCAACCCTGCCCCGGTACCGTCTTCCCACGCCCAACAAAGGGAGCAAGGCTATCGGCCCGAGCAAGGGGACGCCTATGTTCAACAATGTCCAGGCAAAGATACTCAGTAGTTCCATCCGATGGTCTCGTCAATATGATGCGATTCGCTTGAACAAGCAGCTCTCATTTCCGGATAGAGATCTCGTTAACCAGGAACAGTTGCCCGGAAATTAAATCGACTCCCAGGAATTTATCGCCAGCGGGAACAATTGCCTGGGCTCCACTCGGATCCAGCGAGGGTGCGCCCTGTAACCACCAGCCACCTCGCGCAAGCTCAGTAAGGGTCGCGGCGGAAAGCTCGAGCGCGCGCCGCACCGCATCGAAATCGTGAACGACCTGGTGGGTTTCAGGCTGCTGCATCAGCACAATGGCGTAGCGGCTTTTTACGTTGATCGATTCATCGAACAGCACAACCTGCCCTTGCCTGCCAACGAGAAAATAGCGCGGGCCGTATTCCTGCGGCAAGACCTTCTCCCATATCACTCGCCGGCCAGCCGCGGCATTTTCCAGCAGACGGCCGACTGCATGCGTGGTTTTCCATCCATCGGTCGAACGCACCTCAAAGACATAGCGCCCATCGGGCGACTCCATTTTTCTGAAGACGGCCGGGAACGGCACGAAATCGGAAGCCGGCACCTCGGCGACGGCCAGTTTCAGATTGCGCGCGCCTTCACCGGCACGCGCATCCGAGCACAGGACCGCAGCGGCCACGAGGCCGCTCAATATCGTGAGGAACAAAGTCGTAGTCGATCCCATGGCGGCGTCCTGATGGTGGAAACTTCAGTCTAGCAGCAAGCCAGCGGCATCGTTGCGCACTTGCGGCGGTGTAAAAGGCACAGCGGCAGAAAGCCAATCAAGATCAGCAGCAAGGAACCCGGTTCAGGAATGGCCGCCAACACCACCGGATCGCCAGGTCCGAGAATGCCCACCGGCGCGACAAATCCCGGCGGCGTGCTCAGCAGGCTGGGGTCGAAAGGCAGGAAGCTTTCGATATCCGTCGAGTCCGCCATAAAACTGCTGCCGCTCATGGCCGCCGTGGCGCCGAAGCCATCGCTGAAGCTGAACGAAAACAGGGAACCGGCCAGTTCCGCCGGCGTGGCGCCGAAGCAATCGATGCAGGCCAGCTTGTCCATATCGATGCCGAACGCGAAGCTGTCGCCGGCCAGGAAAGCGTTGTCGGCAAAGGTCAGCGTCAGCAACTGGCTGCCATCGGTGTTGCCGGAAACGCTAATATCGGACGCCGCCAAACCGCTCAGTCCGCTCAGCGTAAAGGGCGAACTGGAATTCCCAGGGGAAGTATCGGTCGGGTCAAAAAAGGCCGCCACAGGAGCCAGGTTGATCGACAACTTCTTCAGGAATTTACTGCCGCTATTGAACAGGATTCTGAAGAAATTATTGGTGGAAAAAGGCGTCGATCCATTGATATCGACCGTCACGCGCGGCACCTCGCGCATGAAGGGGCTGCTGCGCAGCTTGGTGACCTGGGCTGCGGTCAGCTGATCCAGGTTCGCGCCATCGGGCGTGATATCGCCCAGGCTGCCGGGAATGTTGCGCACCGAACCGGAGGTGACTAAATTATTCGCGCCACCCGCGCCAAAGTCGGTATGGCCCAGGCCAAAATTATGCCCCAGCTCATGCGCCACCGTGTCCATGCGGCCGACGCCGCCGTTATAGGAATTGACCGCGCCCGAATTGATCGCGACACCGTTGCCGCCCACATAGGCTTCACCGAACAAGGTTCCTGATGAGCTAGGCATATTCTGCGCGAACCACATATTGATGGTGGCCGGATCGACATGCTGTCCATTGCCGGCGACGTTCAGATTGGTCACCGACGGTACCGACAAGGCGGCCGTATTATTGATCGTGGTGGTCGGCAAGAACACGGCCCCCACCCCGGCCTGGGCATAGATTTTTTGCGTCTGCGCCGCGTAGGTGTTGGCCGTCGTACAGGCAGCACCGGCGTTGTTGCAAATGCCGATGGGGTTCACGACAAAGTATTTATCGATCGGAACGGCGCCGGCCGGTCCGGCCAACGCTACGGAAAACAATACGGCGGCGGCATACGCCCATGATCTGGCACTCATCTCAGCTCTCCTTCGTAGACGAACGTTGAACAAAGTTCGTCTAGCGAGAAGCATCATCTGTTCCACGCGATGTCGAAAGATTAAAGCTGTTTATTTAGAATGACTTAGCTATGGCGAACACAGCTTTAGGAAGGGGATGAGAAGAATCGGTTAATTTTTCTGTCAAATTACTCGACAAGCTTGCTGATGACGGTTATTGCCTCATATGAAACAAGAGACCAACTGTGCAAGGGTACCCCCACCGCGCATAGGTGCGCTATGCTATTACGGTGTATGTATTACCTCGAGAAGAACTCGACGCGCTGCCCCCCATTCAAAATCGGCATGGATAAGATCAAGGATCGTCTAAAGGCCGTGGTCGCACTGGAAGGAGATCGATAAACATGAATACGACTACCAGCACTGACGGCATTGTCATCGAAGAAGGCAGCGGCAACCCCTACGCCGACCTCGGCCGCCCGGATGCCGACGATATGCTGATAAAAGCGGGACTGGCCCAAGAGGTCGCAGCAATCATCAAAAGCCGGCAGTTGACGCAACTACGCGCGGCCGAACTACTCGGCATGCAGCAGCCCAAACTCTCGGATCTGCTGCGCGGTAAGTTCCGGGGCATCAGCCAGGCCAAGATGATCGAGTGCCTGAACCGGCTTGGCTGCGACGTGAACATCGTGGTGAGAAAGAAGAGCCAGCACGCACCAGGGCAAACCCTCGTCGTTGTTGCTTGACATCCCAAACTTTATTGTTATTGCATGCCAATTCCTCGCAAGTGTGCGAACAACAAAAAGCCCAGAGTCCGTTGCCGGAAATCTGGGCTATTGCTTACTGCTTGTACTTGGTGCCGCTTGCCGGAATCGAATTTCGCATACGGCCTTTAGGTACAATGCGTATTGCATATGAGCATAAAAAAGTGCCGACAAAAGTGGCGACAAAATGCAAATTGGAAACAGTATGATTCCAATTCTTTTCTTTGGAATTTTTACTAACCAACAACTTACCTCCCCTCCTTGCTACGGAGAGTCGATGAAGCTAACGAAGGCTCTCGTTGCGGACATTCCGGAACGGGTACCACAGAGGCAATTTTTTGCGATGTTGTAACGGCAGAATGTCTACGCTTTCACGGCATTTTACTTGTGTCCATGTGACTACGTCACCTTCCTGAGTATTAGTCGGTACGTCACCAACGAAGATGTGCCCGTCGGGACGAATGAAACAGGAGGCTGAATTGCTTCCGAACGCTCCTCTTCCGAAACATCTTGCTCTGCAATTACCTCTAGTAGCTGTTTTGGCCAAGGCGGCATCGCATCCTCCTGCATATCTAAATCGCCGAAAGTGAACGAAATTAATGCAGGCTCTTTAACTACTTTCGGGTAGCGCTTTCGCAACCAGTCGGGCCACCACCACGGTCCGAGCGTGTCAATTAACGCCTCTCGCAGTTCAGCAACCGCCTGACGGTATATGGGCTCGTCGTCCCTCGCGTGCGTCACGAGCGCAACAATCGCCGCGGTCGCGTTTGCTGTTAGCAGAGGACCTGCAACACGTTCAATGTCTTTCACAGTCCGAGCAGGCTTCGTGCTCTCGACTTCAGCCAACTTCTCCTGCAGCGCGAGCACCGCATCATTGCGAAAACCATCGAGCTTAACCAAATTTCGATATAACTTCGCGCTGAATACCAGCGAATTCAGCTTTGGGATGTGCTTCCGTCGTTCCATTAGAAAACTAAGAGAGGAGAAATCAATACCCGACTCTGTGTATGCATGAAGGTCGGGCTGCACGAGCATGTAAACCGGAGTGGAAGGCCCTCTAGTAGGGTTCGCTACATCATGACGAAATCGTTTGGGAAACTCCAGGAAGTCATTAATCTGATCGCGCAGCGTCAAGAGAGCAAGATTTCCCGATGCTAGGTTCTCCCTTCGAAGCTTGCGAGCATCATTTAGTCTTGCTACCAATAAGGCCGAACCAGCACCAGCAAACGAGCCTAGGAACAATTTTATGATGTCCCAGCTTCGAGTTGGATCATCTAATGGCGCCGCGATAGATTGCGAGCCCATCAGGATGAACAATAGGCAAATATATTTAGTTACCGAGTTCAATTTAAACCTTTGATAAATCAAAAAAATTCACAAATCGGTATGCGAACAACGGCTGCCCCCAATGCGGATATATGAGTGTTGACATTCATAGCCGCAATGCGGCCTTTTTGCGCGCCCGAAGATCGACGCCGGATGCAAATCGAGGGCGCTGACAAGTGCCCAGTTTAGCTCTGTCCATCGGATCGCCTACGTTGGATGGAGTCAAGCAATTCAGGCGGGCAATCCGCACTAGTCCAACGGTGCTTTTCATCCGGATCAGGATGAAGCGCCTCCCATGAATCGGCCTGCGGCTGTACAGCCTGAAACCATAAGGCTCGCGTTTCTTTGCTCCGAGCCACCACCGTGGTTGGGGCATAGGCGGCATGGCGGTGATTGAGGACATCGATCCAGTCTGCCCCAACCTCTGCGTAGAGCGGGCCGACGGGACGATGCGTGAACAGGAGGCACTGCATTGGGGAAATTGGTAGCGTGATCTCAATGTCCTGGTTTCTTAGACCGACGCCACGCTCAAATGGATGTCGACGGTAAGCGGTTGGGTCGTGCCACGTCGATGGGGCATCCGAAGTAAGGAAACCGAGAGGATCACTGGTGCACAGTACAGTCTTGTGCATACCAAGCAGCATCGGAAGGATCACATCCGTCGCTGAATTGAGAAGTGTTGTAGTCGTCGTTTCTTTTAAGTTGTCGAAGTCACCTGGTTGAGGAATGTAAACGTTTGACCGATCAACGTGAGGTGAAAACTCTGGCTCGACGGTTCTAGTTTCCCAATCGGGACCCGCTACCTTCTCAAACATTTCCTTTATCTTTTCCATCTGACTGAGGAAGTGATCGCGGCTTGCGGCGGTACGGTTGTGTGCCGTAGCAGCGAACAAACATGCCCATAACCAGTCCTCCTCTGTAAGGGCGCGCTTGAAGTTAAACTTGCTGGTTCTCACCTTCGTGAAGTGCGCCTCCACTGTCCCTAAGCCGTGCTCAAGCCGTAGGTCATGTCCACCATCGGGCATGGTCAATGTGTACATATCGGATTCACGAAAAATTTTCTCGGGGGCCTTAGCTTTCGGATTTTCCCCGTTCTTATCAAACAGCCAAACGTATGGGGTGTTCGTGCTTGTTTTCGGTGCCGAAGGATCCAGCCAGGCTTTCAGATAGCACGCTGGGACGAAATGTTGCCTTCGCTGCTCATACTTTTTTCGTTTCATAGTCTGACGCCCAAAGGAGTTCGTACTTGCATTGATCCGGATTTATGCGTGCTCCCCACCTGCCACCGACCGCAGTTGGCTGCGGATGAAAGATAGCATTTTTTTATTTAGCAAATACTATAAGTTCCGACGTAATTATATTTATTGCAACAATTCAGCACCATGGTTAGATCGTGGTTAGTTATTGCGGAATAGAGTCGAACAGGAGACCTGTTATTCTGTATGACAATGAGTCACTGGATATCGTCGTCCATCATTAGAAAAACCTCCTTTAATTAACTCAGCAAGTGCCAAGTCTTCTTTTGGCGATGGAAAGAAATAAGATGGCGCGATGGGCTTCTTAAGTACAAAACTAGGGTGCAAACGTAACTTTAATCCCAAATATCTCGCGCAATAGTTTCTTGCTAAATTTCCCGCACCGCCAAGAAGGCCGCAAGATTGCCGAACAGGCCGTAAAGCTTTCGATCCAGAAAGTATCGAGTCCAAATTCAAATATGGATGAAGTCCTTTGGTTAAAGGAAACACGAATATCGTAGGCCATGAACTCCGGTCCTCCGACATCCAAAAATATGGATTGAAGGTGAGTCGACCAGAACTGCTTTGTTTGCATCGCTGAGTTGCAAACCAAGCAGCTACCATCGGATCGCTGGTAATGTCCAGATACGCGGATGGCGCCCCATACTGCTGCAGCAATAAGCCACGTTGGAAGGATGTCAAACTGGCTGCAGATAGTGCTCGCGGCGCACGCCTACTAAATTCATCTATGAGCTTGGGGTCATCTGAAATCAGTTGACTTGCTGCTTCAACCCATTGTGCAATCTCAAAAAGCATATTCTCGAACACTTCAATGTCTTCAAGACTATCGTCATAGTTTCGATAGAGCGATGGAGTAAAGTCTGATTCCTGAATATTTGAATATGGGGTAATTCGATGCTTGAGAAGCTCACTCCGATCAGGAGTCTGATAATCTTTCGATTGACCACGAAACCAAAGTTCGATATTTGGAAATGTCTTAGCTCCTTCACGAAGTGCAGAGACGACTTCTTCAAATTGATTTTCTGAGTGCACGATAATTTCAGGCACTAAACACAATTTAGATTCATCTAATTCTTTCGGAACAATATCGGAAAACAATAATCTGGCAGCAAAAGCACCTCCTGACAACATATTATCAGAGCGATTTTTCCATAAATGAGTGGATAGCTCTACCGGCATCGATTCAAGATGAGCTTGCCAAAAATCGATAGCTAGACAATGATTTGCAAATTTTCCATCGCGACCAGAAAAATATGTAAATCCATAAAGAGGATCCAAGAGATAAAGAGGTTCTCGAAAGGGCCCGCGCAACATTCGCGAAACTTCGGAATCAGGTACGAAAGAAGCGACTTGCGGCAATGACAAGAGAGATATCTTTAAATCTTTGTAATTTTTCCCTATACTATTCGAGCCAGTTAAATTGGCGATTAGCTTAGGCATCCGAGATGGCTGAACTGGATGTGTGGGTTCTAGCGATAGAGCCGAACGTTCGAACGGATTACTTAATTGAAAATCAGCAACTAACTTTGCCAATTCACAAAAATATGCACCACGCTGCGTCTGTTCCTTATGGAGCCCCTTAAATTTACCTATAAGGCTGGTATCAAGCGAACGGCTACGTGCTTCAAGAATAGATTCTTTCCAAGAGTTGGCTGTTGTAGTAATCATTGCTAGCAAAAGTTAATTTTTAGGCCAAATAAGTAAATTTAACGGCCAAGATTATAAGATTTTTATTAAAGAAGAAAATTATTTAATTTAACTTCTCAGAATTTTTTATCAGTGCGGATTTCAGTCGACTACGACCAACGATCTGACTGCTGATACTGACGTAGTTCCGATTCGAACCAGGACATTAAGTAACCAGAATCTTTACTGGGTTAGCTGATTGCCACTTTTCATTGCGATTCCAGGAGCTTTTGAACGTCTACCGCCATAGCGGCTGCTTGCGGCCAGTTTCGGCTATGCATAGCTAATTTTTGGTACTACAGCCAATGAAAATCAGACATCGGGGATTTCTCTGATTGCACGCTTAATATCACGTTCGGCATCATCAAGTTCGCTGAGCGCCTTGCGAATTTGGTACTCCGCATCCGAATTTGCATCATTACGCGCTCTTCGCAGTGCAGTCGCAGCATCATCAATTGCACTTAGAGCCTTCTTGAGCTTCGTCTTCGCTGACATTGCCTTCCTTCCTAAATTTAAATGCCAATTTTCATACCGCGAAAACTATCGCAGTGAGTGCTTGCAGCTGCGTCGGGCTACGGTCCCGGCGTAGGTCCGAATAAATTCGCAATTCGAACCACTTCGACAGGTTTACTTTCGAAAATTTTTGTGTTTAACCAAGTGCTGTCGCGTAATTCCCATTTAACCTGTGTGTCGTGCAAGCTAGCAAGAATTTCATCTCCTCCATTGGAATCTCATCACATGCAGCATAACATCTTGCTCATGTGAAAACTTCACGCTTTGTCACAATGCATTTCTCAAGCAACTAGACGCTTGCAGCCTCGTCCACTAGCGGCCCAGATAAACAGCTGTGATTTGTTCTCGCCCGTGTCCCAGTTCTTCGGAGAGTAATAAGCGCGCCGACAGATCTCTCTGCTTTTGTTCTTGACTCAGTTGAGCTGACCTGGGACCACCTCTGACCGGGCTTTGCCATCCCGTCAGCTGGTGGTAGCGCTCCTGCGCGTAGCGATGCCGCAGTCCGTGGACGCCGTGGATGCCTGCGTTGTCGCACTGAGCCCGAAAGCGCTGGAGTTGATCCCGGTATCGCAAGTTAGGAGAAATAAGACTGCCGCAGGCGGCGAGGCGCTTGGCCTCATTAAGAATGGTACGTTGTTCAGGCGTGCGAATGACGATCTCGCGATACTTGCCGCCCTTGGTCCATGTGTCCTTGAGCTTCAGTCGATCGCCGCCATCGGCCCACGCCGGCACGATCTTGATGCTTTCCTCGCGCCTCAAGCCAAACGCGGATTGCAACCGCAGAGACATAGCCGTATAGGCATCCGTGATCTTCGCCAGGCGCGCATCGTCAAGCACCTTGGCCTTGGCGATATTGGTGACAAAGGTGCGCTTGTCGATGTCATAGCTGCCGTTGTCGCGCGCGATGATGTTGTCCTTACCGATCTTCTGCACCCACCATCGCATGGCGCTCATGCGGTTTTTCATCGTGCCGGCGCTAACGCCATCGGCCGTCCACTGCTGCACCAACGCGTCCACATGCTTGGGACGCAGACTGTCAGCATTCATATGGCGATATCCCAGATCGTGCAACTGGTTCGCCACGTGCGAAAGTATCCGAGCTCGGTCGGACTGCGTGGCATAGCTGCCATCGCGATTGCGGTCGCACAGCTGCTTGAGTTGATAGTTCAAATCGCGCATCGCATGCTCCTAAAATCAAACTTGGTGTAATCGAGTCAGATGAGTGTTTCTGGCCACCGTGCTTGCCGCAGCAAGGACGGTTTGTAAAGGCCCCGGGACACCACTCCCGTGTATGCGGTATGTTCACTGCTTGCCCGCGCCGCACGCGCGTATGGCGCCGCGATCCGCTCCTTGTAGAAGCCTGATCGCGGTGGGACCAGTTACCCAGGGTCCATGGGGTGTGCCTCGCACACGTTGTCGGCCCACGAGGGGCAAGGTTGGCAAGCAGCGTTCTGCTGCGCCGATAGCGGTAGATCCGCTGTCACTGGCCGCCGTCACTGAGAAAACAGCGGCGGAGCCCATATAGCGCTTGGTTGCTAGCGCGTCGTCGCTGGGCAGCAGGCCGCCAGTAACGATGCGCGATTTGCACTGCGGACCAGGGCGGCGTATCGACATGCACACGGCGGTAGATCGCCGCATGAGGTGGTGACAGTGCGTGAATGCGCACGATGTGAGGCGCATCGTCCTCAGGGGAAGGATGCGCAATAAGGATGCAGCCAGTCCAGGCTGATCACAGGTTCGTTCAAAGGCAGACTTGATCTAACAGAAGGTGTCAGACCGTCGGCAACCTCCCCCTCTCTCTTAACTGACCTTCGACCGTTTGACTGAAGCGGTTGGCTAAAGGCCAATCCGCCTGAATGAAGGGTTAGCTGTCACCGCTTTGCCACTGGCAAGCCATGATGTGTTGCGACTTCGGTTGCAAAATTTTCCGCTCCGATGCGCAGTAGATACCCAGCGCCCCAATGAAGTTGGGCCGCTTGGAACCAGTCTGTCATTTGCTGCAACTCTGCGGATGAGTAGTACTTGCCGTTCTTAAGGGCTTGAAGGTCAGGCACCGTGAGATTCGAGATCACGCAGACTTTCAGGTCAAACTCGTGCCCACCAAAGTTAGCCGGCACCTCGCGAGCAATAGCCACTACACTCTTGACGTGTATATTCAGGTGCCGGACGAGCGCCAATAGATGAACTAGCGGGTTAGCGCAGTTCCTGACCTTCAACGGAGGACTTGTTGGTCGGTCCAGTTGCTGGACCTCCTCGATAGATACCAAATCAGTGAGCCCAGCTCGCAGATAGGCCGCTGCGGGCCAGTCGTCCCCAGCCCTGGATGCGCTCTCTGAGAACATCACGGCGCCACGAACCCGCTCGAGGACAGATGGCAGGGAAGTTAGGCGGCATTCAAGGGACTTGTCGATCGAAGTCAGCAACGGGCGGGCTGCGAAGAAGTCATCGTCGGGGAGAAGAGCGAAGTCCATGATCATTTTTGACCGCTAAAAGCCGTCTTCTGCTTGCCGACGTGTCGATAGCTCAGGCGCCAGCTTATGCCCGCCTTGTTAGCCAGGAGAAACATGCTTGTCTGTCCGTGTGCTTATCCTCGGCTACTGCGCCGTTATGTTTGCCCCGCCGAATGAAGGTATCGGTAAGTGTCATATATTTGCCGGCGTTGGTATATGGTTTCTGGTATTTTTGAAGTACCAACATAACTACCAAGAAAATGTTGGTATGTCATGCTACCGGCTGAAATGCGTTGAGACAACAAAAAACCCGCGCTCCCTATGGAGAGGCGGGTCTTGAGAGTACCTGATACAGCCTGATACTAAGTTCTGGTGCCGCTTGCCGGAATCGAACTGGCGACCTTTTCATTACGAATGAACTGCTCTACCAACTGAGCTAAAGCGGCGACGACGCGTATTCTAACAAACAAAGTCCGAAAACTGCTAGTCCCGGCACGATAATTGTTGAAGTTCCTGCAAAAAAGACAATTCCTCAACAGGCGCAGGGGCCGCCGCACAGCGGCCCTGTCACCCGATCAGGGGGCAATTACGGCTTGTGATAGCCCGTCACCACCGCCACCTCGTCGCGCGAACCCAGGAACACTGGCACGCGCTGGTGCAGCTTGTGCGGCTCGATGTCCATGATGCGGTTCACGCCATCGGTGGCGGCGCCGCCAGCCTGTTCGACGATGAAGGCCATCGGATTGGCTTCATACATCAGGCGCAGCTTGCCCGGCATCGAGGTGTCGCGGGTATCGGCCGGGTACATGAAGATGCCGCCGCGGTGCAGGATGCGATGCACGTCGGCGACCATCGAAGCGATCCAGCGCATATTGAAGTTAGTGCCGCGCGGGCCGGTGTCGCCGGCCAGCAGTTCGTTGATGTAGCGCGTGACCGGCGGATGCCAGTGGCGCGAATTCGACATATTGATGGCGAATTCCTTGGTCGTGGCCGGAATCTTGATGTCGCGCTGGGTCAGGACCCAGGAGCCCATCTCGCGGTCCAGCGTGAAGACGTTCACGCCATGGCCGGTGGTCAGCACCAGCATGGTCTGCGGGCCGTACACGGCGTAGCCGGCGGCGACCTGCTTGCTGCCTGCCTGCATGAAGTCCGCTTCGGTCGGCTGGCCCATGCCGTCCGGCGCCTTCAGCACCGAGAAGATGGTGCCGATCGAGACGTTGACGTCGATGTTGGAGCTGCCGTCCAATGGGTCGAACAGCAGCATGTATTCGCCTTTTGGATAGCGGTTCGGGATCGGGTGGATCGATTCCATCTCTTCCGACGCCATCGCCGCCAGGTGGCCGCCCCATTCATTCGCTTCCAGCAGGATCTCGTTGGAGATCACGTCGAGCTTCTTCTGCACTTCGCCCTGGATGTTCTCGGTGTCGGCCGAGCCCAGGATGTCGCCCAGGGCGCCCTTGCCTACCGAGTGGCTGATGGTTTTGCAGGCGCGCGCGACCACTTCGATCAGCAGGCGCAGTTCGGCCGGGATGGTGTTGTGCAGGCGTTGTTCTTCGACCAGGTATTGGGTCAGGCTGATGCGTTTCATGGATTCCCTTGGTTATTTACAAATTCGGTGCGGCTAAAAACAGCGGCTTATTCGGCCAGTGCCTTGCTCACCACTTCAAGTACGTCATTCGATAAGCGGCCATGCGCGGCCACTTTTTCCAGCGCCTGGCGCATCTGCGCCTTCAGCACCGGGGTGTAACGGCGCCAGCGGTCCATGCCGCGCGCAAAGCGGGCCGCCACCTGCGGATTGAGCGCGTCGAGCAGGATCACGTGCTCGGACCAGAACTCGTAGGCGCTGCCGTCCACGGCGTGGAACTGCGATGGATTGCCGCTGCTGAAATTGAACAGCAGGCTGCGCGCGCGGTTCGGGTTCTTCAGCGTGAAGGCGGGATGCGCCATCAGCTTGCGCACCGCCGCCAGATCGGTGGTCGGCGCGGCGGCCTGCATGGCGAACCATTTGTCGATCACCAGCGCTTCGTTGGCGAAGTCGTCGTAGAAGCGCTGCAGATAGCCGCTGGCGTCGCTGCCGCTGTGGATCAGCGCCACCAGTGCGGCGGCGCGGTCGGTCATATTGCCGGCCTGGTCGAACTGGCCCTGGGCCAGTGCCAGTTCAGCCGCCTGCGGCGCGATCAGCAAATACGACAGGCACAGGTTCTTCAGCGCGCGCTTGCCGGCCGACAGGGCGTCCGGGCTGTAGGCGCCGGGCGTCTGGTTGGCGTGGTACTGGGCCAGCAGTTCGGTTTTCAGCGCGGCGGCGATGGTGCGGCGCATGAACTGGCGCGCCGCGTGGATCGCGTGCGGATCGACCACGTCCATCCGCTCGGCGATGATGGTTTCCGATGGCAGGATCAGCGCCAGTTCGCGGAAGGCCGGGTCCAGCGTCTCGTCGCTCAGCAGGCTGCGCTGGGCTTCGATGAAGGTCTGGTCCAGCGTCAGCTCGCGCCCGGCGGCAACGGCGGCCGTCAGCTTGAGCAGGCGTTCCATGGCCAGGCGCTGGCCAGCTTCCCAGCGGTTCACCGGATCGCTGTCGTGGCTGAACAGGTGCAGCAGTTCGGCGTCGCTGTAGCCGTATTCCAGAATGACGGGGGCGGAGAAGTCGCGCAGGATCGACGGCGTCGGCTGCTCGTTCACATCGACGAAGCGGAAGGTCTGCTTGGCCTTGGTCAGTTCCAGCACCACGGTGTTGGTGGCGGCCGCTTTGCTGGTGTCCAGCTTCAGTGCCAGGTCCTGGCCTTCCGCGCCCAGCAGGCCGACGGCCACCGGAATATGGAAGGGCAGCTTGTTGTCCTGTCCCGCCGAGGCGGGGCAGCGCTGGCTCAGCGTGATGTCGTAGGTGCGCGCGGTGGCGTTGTACCGGGTCTCGGCCGTGACGATGGGCGTGCCGGCCTGGCTGTACCAGCGCTCGAACTGGTCCAGGTTGCGGCCATTGGCGTCGGCCATGGCGGCGCGGAAGTCGTCGCATTCCACCGCCTGTCCGTCGTGGCGGGTGAAGTACAGATCCATGCCCTTGCGGAAGCCGTCGCGGCCCACCAGGGTCTGGTACATGCGCACGACTTCGGCGCCCTTCTCGTACACGGTGACGGTGTAGAAGTTGTTGATCTCGACGAAGGAGTCGGGACGCACCGGGTGCGACATCGGTCCCGCGTCTTCCGGGAACTGGGCCTGGCGCAGGGTGCGCACCTGGTCGATGCGGGTCACGGCGCGGCCGGTGTCGGTGCCTATCATGTCGGCCGAGAATTCCTGGTCGCGGAATACGGTCAGGCCTTCCTTGAGCGACAGCTGGAACCAGTCGCGGCAGGTGACGCGGTTGCCGGTCCAGTTGTGGAAGTATTCGTGGCCAACCACGGCCTCGATGCCGGCGTAGTCGATATCGGTGGCCACGCGCGAATTGGCCAGCACGAACTTGGTGTTGAAGATGTTCAGGCCCTTGTTTTCCATCGCGCCCATATTGAAGTCGCCCACGGCGACGATCATGAAGCGGTCCAGATCCAGTTCCAGGCCGAAGCGCTCTTCATCCCAGCGGATGGAGTTCTTCAGCGACTGCATCGCGTAGTCGGTCTTGTCGAGGTTGCCCTCTTCCACCCACACCTGCAGCAGCACTTCGCGGCCGGACTGCAGCGTGTAGCGCTCTTCCTGGCACACCAGGCGCGCGGCCACCAGCGCAAACAGATAGGACGGCTTCTTGAACGGGTCTTCCCACTTGGCGTAGTGGCGGCCGTCGGGCAGCTCGCCCTCTTCGATCAAATTGCCGTTAGACAACAAGACCGGATACAGTTCCTTGTTGGCGCGCAGCATCACCGTGTACTTGGCCATCACGTCCGGACGGTCCGGGAAGAAGGTGATGCGGCGGAAGCCTTCGGCCTCGCACTGGGTGAAGAAGTTGCCGTTGGACACATAAAGTCCCGACAGCGTGGTGTTCTTCACGGGCGCGGTCAGCGTCTCGATTTCCAGCACCACATCGACCGGTGCCTTGGGAATGGTCAGGCTGGAGGCGCTCAGCAGGTACTGGCCCGGCTGCAGCAGCTGGCCGTTCATGCGCAGCTGCACCAGCTCGATTTCCTCGCCATGGAGCACGATATCGCGGCTTTTACTGGCGGGATTGCGGTGCATAACGATGCGATTGGCGACGATGGTGCGGGCAGGGTCCAGGTCGAAACCCAGTTCTACCGTGTCAACCAGATAGCTCGGCGGGCGGTAATCTTTGCGGAAGATGGTCTGAGGGCTGCTGTCTGTGCGCATGGGGGATATGGTGAGGACGTAGACGAAGAGCTATTTTACCAATACCAGCGCCGCCTGACCGCCGTTTTGCCGCATACCGGCAATTTTTACTGCTTCATTGCCAGTTTCCCGGGCGCCGTAACAATCTGTAATAATCAAACGTCCCCTTATCGGCGGGTCTACACTAGATATTTATAAGCAAGATATGTGCAATATCCTTGCAACATAGCTTCCCTGCAGGAGAAAAACCATGAAAATCCTCGCCATCGCCGTCACCGCCGCCGCTTTACTGTTGAGTGGCTGCGCCACCACGATCCGCAGCAACGTCACCGCGTTTAACGAGTGGCCAACCGACCTGCCGGACAAATCCTATGTCTACGCCGCGCCCGCCCCGGCCGACGATACGCTGGAATACCGCAGCTATCAGGCGCTGGTGGACAAGGAACTGGCGCGGCTGGGCTTTAGCAAAGCGTCCGGCGCCGATCAGGCCAGGCTGCGCGTGGCCATGAACTTCAGCACCACCGACCATCCGGCGCGGGTGCTGCTGGCCAGCGATCCCTTCTGGCCGGGGCCGAACTACTGGGGCATGCCGGGCTACCGCCGCTATTCGCGCTTCGGCTACAGCCCCTTCTTCTACGACCCGCTGCGCTACAGCCAGCTGGAAGTGGAAGAGCGCGTCGTGCATAACTACGAACGCAAGCTGCACGTGACCATCAACGCGGCCACCGGCAAGAAGCTGTTCGACGTCACCGTGGTCAACACCAGCCGCGTACAGGCCACGCCGCAGGTCATGCCCGCGCTGGTGCAGAGCGCCTTTGCCGGCTTCCCCGGCAAGAACGGCGTGCCCTACCGGGTCGACCTGAAGATCGATCCGGCCGTCAGTGAGCAGGAAGCCGAGCTGGTGGTGCCGGCTGGCGGCAAGGGCTGATACGCAAGCTGAAATGCACAAGAGGATTGATATAGATCATTGATCAACGGCTCTGACCCACAATACTTAACTGACTCCCCTTGAGGGATCAATCACAGGGTATTTGTTGGAGCGGCAATCAATGAGGATTCTGAACCGTGGAGTACTCGCAAATTTCTGCCGCAAACACCCAGACTGCCGAAAATGGATTTCTCATTGGATATCCGAAGTCGAAAGTAGTCGCTGGGAGAGCACCCACGATATTAAGCGACAATTTCGATCCGCTAGCTTGTTACCGGAAAAAATCGTAATCTTCAATGTGCGCGGCAATGAGTACCGGATAGAAACGCAAATATCATATGTTACTGGGGCTGTTCTCATTAAATGGTGCGGCACGCATGACCAGTACACAAAACGGATGCATTGACATGGAATATACAATCATCAATACCGAGCAAGCTCATCAAGTGGCGTTGCAGGAGGCTGAGAGGCTCATCGCACTTGATCCATCATCCGGATCCGAGGACGCCAATCGTCTTGCCTTGCTGGCGCTCCTGATCGAAGACTACGAAAAACGCATCTACCAATTTGATGCACTTGACCCCATTGACGCCATCGAATTTCGCATGACTGAACTCGGTCTTTTACAAGAAGACCTGGTTCCTTTCCTTGGAAGTAAAAGCCGCGTTTCCGAGGTTCTCAATAGAAAACGAGCGCTGACGTTGAAAATGATTCGCGCTCTGTCAAGCGGCCTTGGCATTTCTGCCGATACCCTGATTCGCCCGGTGCAGGAAAATCCAACAAGCACCGTATAAACGCCAATCCCGCCTATACCCTGCCAATCGCCCTGAGCGCAGCCACCAGCCGATGCAAATCGCTGGTGCGCGTAAACAGCGCCGGCGTCACCCGCACACAATCCCCTCTCGCCACGCCGCCGCGCTGCACGGTGAAGATGCCGTACTCGGTGCGCAATCTGGCCGCGATCGCCAGATTGGCGTCCTTGCTGGTCTGGCCATTCAGGCGGAACGCGGTGATGGCGCCCGCCATTCCCGGCTCGTCCGGTGTCAATACCTGCACACCCGGCACACCGCGCACCCGGCTTACCCAGTAGTCGCGCAGATAGCGCAGGCGCGCCGCCTTGTTGGCGATGCCGATGGCCTGCTGGAAGTCCAGCGCGGCGACGACCGTCATCACATTGGCCGTATTGCCGGTGCCGGAATGGACCCGGCTGCCGATATCGTCCTCCTCCGCGCTGGCGCCAATCAGGTGCGGAGCGATATCCTTCAAGCGCTCGCGCCGGATATACATGAAACCCACACCCAGCGGCGCCCCTATCCACTTGTGCAGATTGAAGGCGGCGAAGTCCACGCCCAGTTGTGGCAGCTGAAAGTCGATCTGGCCAAAGGAGTGCGCCGCATCCACAATCACATCCACGCCGCGCGAGCGTGCCAACTGCGCCAGCTCTGCCAGCGGCAGCACCAGGCCCGTTTTATTGTTGACGTGGGTGAGCAGCAGCAGCCGGGTGCCAGGATGGCGTTCCAGCGCCTGCGCATAGGTATCGAGCACGCCCTGGCGGCTGGCCGGTTCGGGCAGCACGATGCGCGCCACTTTCACGCCGCGCCGCTCCTGCAGATAGTCGAACACTTCCTGCGCGCTGCCGTAATCCAGATCGGCATACATCACCGTGTCGCCCGGCTTCAGGCCACGGTAATTGCTGATCAGGTTTTGCAGCGCTTCGGTGGCGCCGCGCGTGAGGGCGATTTCTTCCGTCTGCACACCCAATACGGCGGCGATGCGCGCGCGGGTGCGGGCGACGTCGGCATCGAAACCCTGGCGCAGATAGATCGAGTTGTGTTCGTTCAGATAAGCCACGTTGCACTGATACTGGACCAGCACCGGCTGCGCCATGATGCCGTAGTAGCCGTTCTCCAGATTCACCAGCTCGCGCGTGGTGCTGTACTGCGCGGCCACCGCGTCCCAGTAGCGCTCGTCGCTGGCGACCGGCACGCCTGGCCGTAAAGCGGGCAAGGCCAGCGACAAGGCCGTCCCCCGTACCGTCGCGGCCGGTTCCGCCGCGCGCATCAGACTGGGCAGGCCCGCCCCAGCCAAAGCGCCCAGTCCCTGCAGATAACGTCTGCGCGATAACAATGTCTTCATGCCTGTCCTCGCCTCCTGCCGGTCCCGCGTACGGGGCCGGCCTCGTTTAGAATCGGTAAGCGGCTTTGCCGTAGTAGTCAGCGCCGTTGATGCCGATCGGCGAGAACGACGGGTACTGCGCTACATTCTGACGTCCGGCCGCGTTCAGCGCCTTGCGGTAATCGCCATTCAGTTTGTCCGGATACGCATTGAACAGATTGTTGGCACCGGCGCTGAGCGACCACGCCTTGTTCAGCTGCGCCGTCACGTCCAGATCGGTAATAAACTTGGCGGCGCTACGGCTCTCGTAATGGCGCACATTGTCCAGCGTGGCCAGATAGGCGCTGGGGCCGAATACGCTCTCGCGCAGATTCACCGCCCAGCTGCCGCTACGCCACAGCGCACCCAGATTTAGACGGTATTGGGGGGCCGCCAGTTCCAGATAACTGCGCGCGGACTGGTCCAGCACCTGCTGACCGGACAGCACGGCGGGCGCGGCTTTCACGTCGGTCAGCCTGGCATGGTTGACGTTGGCCGCCGCGCTCCAGTCCACCTGGCCCCAGCCAGCGTAACTGGCCGCATAGCCCAGCACCAGGTCGGCGCCGGTGTTGCGCGTATCGGCGCCATTCGAATACAGCGCCACGCTGGCGCACACCTGCGAGCGGGCCGGTTTCTTTTCGGAGGAATCGTTCCGGCGCCATTTCCGCCGGCTGGCCGGGGTCAGCCCGTCGGACTACCGGCGTGCGCTGCGTCAGCGCGCCCAGCTCACCGCCGTGCGGCAGCAGTTGCCGCGTCAGGAATAATAGGCCTCGGCCGCCAGCGTGATGGCGCCGATCAGCATGACCGCCAGCACCAGCACGATCAGCAGGCGGCCGAACTTGGGGGAACCGTCGCTGGCCATCGTCAAGGCAACAGGATCGACGAACCCGTCGTCTTGCGCGCTTCCAGTTCGGTGTGGGCGCGCGCGACCTCGGCCAGCGGATAGCGCTGCTTGATTTCGATCTTCACCTCGCCGCTGCCGACCACGCCGAACAGGGCGGCGGCCGACGCTTCCAGATCCTCGCGCTGCGCCATATAGGCCATCAGCGAAGGGCGGGTGACGAACAGCGAACCGCGCGTGGCCAGTTCGCTCAGGCTGAAGGGATCGACCGGGCCGGACGCGCTGCCGAAGCTGACCATCATGCCCAGCGGTGCCAGGCAATCGAGTGAACGCTTGAAAGTATCCTTGCCAATCGAGTCATACACCACCGAGACGCCCTTGCCGCCGGTCAGTTCGCGTACCCGGGCGACATAGTCTTCCTCGTTGTAGTTGATCATATGGCTGGCGCCGTGCGCCAGCGCCAGTTCCACCTTCTCGGCCGAGCCGGCGGTGCCGATCAGATTGACGCCCTTGACCTTGGCCCACTGGCAGGCGATCAGGCCCACGCCGCCAGCGGCGGCATGGAACAGCACCGTGTCGCCCGCCTTCAGCGCCACCGTGCGGTGGAACAGATACTGCACCGTCAAGCCTTGCAGCATCATCGCGGCGGCGGTGTCGAAGCCGACCGAATCGGGCAGCACCAGCAGCAGCTGGGCCGGCAGATTGCGCGCCTGCGCATAGGAACCGGTGGGACCGCCCGCATAGGCCACGCGGTCGCCCACCTTGACGTGGGTCACGCCCTCGCCCACCGCCTCGACCACGCCCGCGCCTTCCATGCCCAGGCCATTCGGCAACGGCATCGGGTACTGACCGGAACGGAAATAGACGTCGATGTAGTTGAGGCCAATGGCCTCATGGCGCACCTGCGCCTGGCCCGGACCGGGCGCATCCAGCGCCACGTCCACCAGCTGCATGACTTCCGGGCCGCCGGTACGGTCGATTTGAATTACCTGGGTCATTGCCGCCTCCTGATAAGCGTTGAAATATACTAAGCCTTATGCCGTACCGGCAGCGCGCGCTTGCAACTGGCTCAGCACCAGCTGGGCCGAGGTCACATTGGTGGCGCAGGGGACATTGTGCACGTCGCAGGCCCGCACCAGCGCATTGATGTCCGGCTCGTGCGGCTGCGGCGTCATCGGATCGCGCAGGAAGATCACCACATCGATCTCGCCTTCGACCAGCAGCGAACCGATCTGCAGGTCGCCGCCGAAGGGACCGGAATGCTTGCGGTCCACCACCAGGCCCAGCTCATCGATCAGGCGTCCGCCGGTGGTGCCGGTGGCCGTCAGTTTGCAGTTGGCCAGGAAATCGCGAAACTCGCCGGCCAGGGCAATCATGTCGTCTTTTTTCTTATCGTGGGCAATCAGGGCGATACGGGTCTTCATGGCAGCTTCCGTGGTTGAGAAATCAAATGGACTATTTTTTCGACAGCAGGTAAATCCCGGACATCACCAGCGCGGTACCGGCCAGTTGCCAGGCGGTGAAGGGTTCGCCGAGGATCAGGAAACCCAGGAACAGCGTCGAGACCGGGCCTATCATACCGGCTTGCGAGGCTGTGCCGGCGCCGATGCGCTGCACCGCCGCCATCGTCATGAACACCGGCAGCACCGTGCAGAAGATGCCGTTGGCCAGCGACAGCCAGTACACCGGGGCCGGCTGGATCAGCAACGCGGCCGGGCGCAGCACGAAGAACTGGCCGATGCAGGCCACGCTGGACACGCACATCGCATACGACACCAGCCGGAGCGAACCTAAGCGCTTGACCATCTCGCCCGAGAACAGCAGATACAGCGCATACGTGATGGCCGAGCCCAGCACCAGCGTCGAACCCAGCGCCACATTGCTGGCGTCGCCGCCCAGGTCGTGCAGGAACACCAGCACGATGCCGGCGTAAGACGTGAGCAAGGCCAGCCACTGGCGGCGGCTGATGTGCTGTTTGAGGAAGATGGTCGTCATCAGCAGCACGAAGGTCGGCGTGAGGAACAGGATCAGCCGTTCCAGGCCCACGGTGATGTATTGGAGACCGAGAAAATCGAGAAAACTGGACAGGTAGTAGCCGATCAGGCCCAGTCCGATCAGGCGCCAGCGGTCGGCCACGGACAGCGGCGGGCCTTTGCGCATCTGCCAGAAGGCCACGGCGGCAAACACCGGCAGCGAGAACAGCATGCGGAAGGAGAGGACGGTAACGGCGTCGAGCTGGTAGCGGTACAGCAGCTTGGCCACGATGGCCTTGGTGGAAAACAGGATCGCGCCGCCGACTGCGATCGCCAGGCCGCCGAGGTAGGCCGAACGCGCGCTGGCGGTGGTCGTTGTGCTTTTTTCCATCCCGGGATTGTAATGCGGATCGGCAATGTTCGCTGAACGCAGCGGTTTTTTGCGGACGCAACAGCCCTACCGGGGGGCTCTGTTAGCGAGCCGCTTGCGGCAATCTGAAACCCACGGCGTAACCCTGGGGTCTGACCCCAGGGTCCGGAGAGGGGCTTCGCCCCGCCAGTCCCTGCGGGACTGGCCCCCGGCTCTTTGCCGTGGGTTCTAGCGGGCGCGAGCGGCCCGCTTACATCGACAACGAAGCTATCAGCTGATGCTGACGGCCACCGCCCCCTTCTCCACCGTGGCCGTGGTCACACGGGCGATCACGCTTGTCGGCGCACTGCCGCCAACCAGCTTGTTCACCTGCTTGAACTGGGTCACCAGCTTGCCCGGCGTGAGCGTAACCACCGCATAACCCTGGGCATCGGTATTCAGATGCTTGATCCACGGGTTGTTGCCCAGACCGGCCAGCTGCTTGGCCAGTCCCAGCAAGGTCACGCTGAAGTCGCTGCTGGCCTTGACGCCGGCCAGCACCGCCGTGGTGGTCGCATCGAGCTGCGCTTCCGGCACGCCCTTGGCGGCCAGACCGCCGCGCAGTTGCACGCGAATCTGCTCGCCCAGGGTGTCGACCGTCGGCACGGCCTTGCCCATGGTGTAGTCGAGCAGGTTGATCGCGATGTTGACCGTGCCCACACCCGGTACCGGAACCGGCAGCGGGTAGGACACCAGCGTGGCGATATCGCCCAGCGACTCCGCCTCGGCCTTGATGTAGCTGAAGAAGGAGTCCGAGCTGACGCCCGCCGAGACCAGATCCACCATCACCGGCGTGCCGCCATTGGCCGCATCGAAGTCGTCGCTGACGGTACCGGCGAAGAAGGAGTGGATGTCGCCCGTCAGCGCGACGACGTTGCTGACGTTGTTGGTCTTCAGGTGCGCCATCAGTGCCTTGCGCTCGCTGTTATAACCATCCCACTGGTCGCAATTGAGCAGGAACTTGGCGAAGAACGGCGCCAGCGCCGCCGCTTTGCCCGAGGCGGCCAGGAAACTCGACTTGGCGCCATTGGCCTGGATTTCCGGCTTGATCAGGCCGAAGGCGATGGTCTGGCCCGCTGCCGCGGCCTGCGCGCTCGCGCCGCCCGCGGCAGCGGCGGTGGCCGCGCCAAACGCCGCCACGGCGATGCCGGCCTGGCTGGCGGACAAGCCCGCGCCGACGCCCGCCGCACCCTGCGCGGCCGCGCCACTGGCGGCGGCACCGGCAATGGCCACACCGCCCGCCTGCGCGGTGGCGCTGGCGGCGCCGGCCGTCGCAGCGGCCACGATCGCCGCGGCCAGCGGCAGATTGCCCCCCACCGCCGCCGCCGTGGTGCCCACCGAGGTGGCCAGCGGCGTGATCGAGTTCAGCGCCAGCAAGGTGGCGATGGCGTTGGTGCCGTCCAGGCCCATGCGCAGCAGCGATACTTCATTGCCCCACAGTTTCCAGGTGGCGGTGGCGGACTTCATCTTGTCCTTCCACCATTCGCGCTGGGTGGTGCCGAGCATGCCGACGATGCTCAGCGGGTCGGCGCCGATGGACACGCCGCCGGCCATCTTCTGCGCTTCCACGCTGTCGAACAGCGCCTGCGGCACCAGGTAGCGCGCGCCGATCGAGCCCACCGGCTTGCCGGTGGCCGGGTTGATCGCCGCTTCCGGGATGATATGGTCGGCGCGGTAGAGGCGCTCGTCCGTCATCACCAGCTGCATCAGTTTGCCGAACTGGAAATCGCGGTAGATCTTGATGTTCTGGAAGCCGGTATCGGCCGTGTCCAGGCTGACGTCGGCCGGCATGAACTCGAACCAGGCCTGGTTCGCGCTGCGGCGGCGGGCCGGCTGGTGCAGATCGCTGCCGTCGGCGTTGAAGGTGCCGGCGTAGGTCTGGGCATCCTGCCAGGCGTCGTCCGAGAATTCGTGGTCGTCCCACACGGTGATGAAGGCGAAGCGCTCGTGCACGGCCTGCAGGCGCGCGTCGCTGCGGTATTTTTTGTACAGATAGCGGTAGTCGGCCAGCGTGATGGCGTACTTGGCGCCGCTGCTGCCCGATTTGTAGGCGCCGTCCGGCAGCACCAGCTGGTCGTGGCGGGTTTCCACCGCGCCGGTCTGGAAGGCTTCGCCCACGGTCTCGTAGATGTAGTCGCCCAGGAAGACGATGAAGTCCAGGTTTTCGTTGGCGGCGATGTGCGCATGCGCGCCCCAGTGGTTGATGCTCCAGTCCTGGCAGCTCATGTAGGCGAACTGCAGCGACGCCACATCGGCATCGGCCGCCGGGGCGGTCTTGAAGCGGCCCACGTTCGAGCGCACGTCGCCGGCGATGAACTGGTAGTAGTAAGTGCGGCCAGCCGTCAGGCCCGTGACCTTGTGGCGCACGGTGTTGTCGAAAGCCGATTTGAGGGGCACGGTGGTGTCGACGACCAGGGTGCCGCTCAGCGCCTTGTTGCTGCCCAGGGAGGCGCCGTTGTCGGCGTCGGTCACGAGCACGCGGATCGCCACGTCGGCGCCGGTGGCCGGGGCCACGCCGTCGCTGCTGGCGGCGACGGCGCGGGTCCACAGCAGGATGCTGTCCGCGCGCGGGTCGCCCGAGGCCACGCTCTGCGGGAATTTCCAGTCGCTTCCACTGGCCGACGGCAAGGCTGGGTCGCTATGCGTACTGCTGCCGCCACAGCCGGGAATACCCACTGCGGCCACCGAAACGGTGATAAAACTGCCGAACTTCAAAAACTGCCGTCTATCCATTTTTCTGTCTCCTCGTTGAAACCATGCCAAAGAAGTAAATCCTAGCATGGCAATATGACATGATGCCGACAAGAAACTGAATGAAGCCTCTATTGTTGCGCGCCCGCCCCGCCGCCCCCTGGGGCCGATCTGAAGCCCTGCCTATATGCTAAAATGTCGGCCTCACAGGAATACCGTCGAAGGAAGATTGAACATGGCTGGACACAGCAAATGGGCCAATATCAAGCATAAAAAGGCTGCAACGGACGCCAAACGCGGCAAAATCTGGACGCGCCTGATCAAGGAAATCACCGTTGCCGCACGCATGGGCGGGGGCGATGCCGCCGCCAATCCACGCCTGCGCCTGGCTGTGGACAAGGCCGCCGACGCGAATATGCCTAAAGACAACGTTGCGCGCGCGATCAGCCGCGGCACCGGCGGCGAAGACGGCGCCAACTACGAGGAAGTGCGCTACGAGGGCTACGGCATCGGCGGCGCGGCCATCATCGTCGACTGCATGACCGACAACCGCGTGCGTACCGTGGCCGAAGTGCGCCACGCCTTCAGCAAGCACGGCGGCAATATGGGCACAGAAAACTCCGTGTCCTTCATGTTCCAGCATTGCGGCCAGTTCCTGTTCGCGCCGGGCGCGAGCGAAGACGCGCTGATGGAAGTGGCGCTCGAAGCGGGCGCCGACGACGTGGTGGCCGATGAAGAAGGCGGCTTCGAAGTGCTGTGCGATCCGCACGCCTTCGCCACCGTCAAGGATGCGCTGGACAAGGCCGGCCTGAAGGCTGAAGTTGCCGAAATCATCATGAAACCGGCCACCGAAACCGTCTTCACCGGCGACGACGCGATCAAGATGCAAAAGCTGCTCGACGCGCTGGAAAACCTCGACGATGTGCAGGAAGTCTATTCCAACGCCCTGATCGAAGACTGATTACCCTTTTATTCGCTGTACCTGGCCGCGTTCCTCCCGAACGGCTGCCACTATTTAGATAGATCGAAGCTCTTATGAAAATTTTGGTAGTCGGCTCCGGCGGCCGCGAACACGCACTGGCATGGAAATTGGCGCAATCGGAACGCGTACAGATGGTCTACGTCGCTCCCGGCAACGGCGGCACCGCGCACGATGACCGTCTGATCAACATCAACATCACCGACCTGAACGAGCTGGCCAGCTTCGTCGAGCGCGAAAGCGTCGGCCTGACCGTGGTCGGCCCGGAAACCCCGCTGGCCGCCGGCATCGTCAACCTGTTCCGCTCGCGCGGCCTGAAAGTCTTCGGCCCGACCAAGGAAGCGGCCCAGCTGGAGTCGTCCAAGGACTTCGCCAAGGCCTTCATGCAGCGCCACGGCATCCCGACCGCGGCCTACCAGACCTTCTCGGAAGTGGCCCCGGCCCACGCCTACATCGACGCCCAGGGCGCGCCTATCGTCATCAAGGCCGACGGCCTGGCTGCCGGCAAGGGCGTGGTCGTGGCCATGTCGCTGGAAGAAGCGCACCAGGCGGTGGACGACATGCTGGCCGATAACCGCTTCGGCGACGCCGGCGCGCGCATCGTCATCGAGGAATTCCTGGCCGGCGAAGAAGCGAGCTTCATCGTCATGTGCGACGGCCGCAACATCCTGCCGCTGGCCACCAGCCAGGATCACAAGCGCCTGAAGGACCAGGACCAGGGTCCGAACACCGGCGGCATGGGTGCTTACTCCCCGGCCCCTATCGTCACCCCGGCCATGCATGCGCGCGTGATGCGCGAGATCATCAACCCGACCATCGCGGGCATGAGCAAGGACGGCATTCCCTTCACCGGCTTCCTGTACGCCGGCCTGATGATCGACGACAAGGGCAACCCGAAGACGCTGGAATTCAACTGCCGCATGGGCGACCCGGAAACCCAGCCTATCATGACGCGCCTGAAAACCGACCTGCTGAGCATCTTTGAGCATGCCGTCAACGGCAGCCTGGACGCGGTCGAACTGGAATGGGACCGCCGCACCGCCGTCGGCGTAGTGCTGGCCGCCGCCGGTTATCCGGACAACCCGGTCAAGGGTGCCGTGATCGACGGCATCCCGGCCGAAACCCCGGAATCGGTGACCTTCCATGCCGGCACCACCAAGGCCGGCGGCCGCCTGAAGGTCAGCGGCGGACGCGTGCTGTGCGTGGTCGGCCTGGGCGATTCGGTCAAGATGGCGCAGAAACAGGCTTACGAAACGGTCGATCAGATCAGTTTTGAAGGCATGCAATGCCGCCGCGACATCGGCTGGCGCGGTTTGAAACACTAAGATCAGATCTGCCAGCTCGCTATTATGCGTGCCGGTGGCCCTATTAAAACCCACGGCTGAACCCTGGGGTCTGACCCGGCGGGTCAGACCCCGGCTCTTTGCCCTGGGTTTTAAAGGAGTCGCCGGCACCTAAACAGCCCTCAACCTTGGTCTGAAGCAAGCCCGAGCTATCACAAATGCGCGCAACAGGGTACAATCGACCCTCACTTTTTTCATCCCCAGCGCGCAATGTCGTCATCCCCCACTCCTTCGGCCGTCAAGGCATACCTGCTCGATCTGCAAGACCGCATCGTCCAGGCTTTAGAAGCGGTAGATGGCGCTCCTTTCCTGCGCGATGCCTGGGAACGTCCCGAAGGCGGCGGCGGCATTTCGCGCCTGACCGAGGACAGCACGGTGCTGGAACGCGGCGGCGTGAACTTTTCCCACGTGATGGGCGCCAAGCTGCCGCCATCGGCCGCGGCAGCGCGTCCCGACCTGGGCGGCCAGCCCTGGGAAGCGATGGGCGTCTCGCTGGTGCTGCACCCGCGTAACCCGTACGCGCCCACCGTGCACATGAATGTACGCTTCTTCACCACCACCACCGCCGACGGTACCCCGGCATGGTGGATGGGTGGCGGCATGGACCTGACGCCCTACTACGCCGACGCGGACGATGTGCGCCACTTCCACCAGAGCTGCCAAGACGCGCTGGCGCCCTTTGGCGAGGAACTGCATCCGCGCTTCAAGCGCTGGTGCGACGAGTATTTTTACCTGAAACACCGCCAGGAAGCGCGCGGCGTGGGCGGGATTTTCTTCGACGATTTCCATGCATTGGGCTTCGAAGACAGTTTCGCCATGCTGCGCAGCGTGGGCGACAGCTTCATCGGCGCCTACCTGCCGCTGCTGGAAAAGCGCAAGGACACGCCGTATGGCGAGCGCGAACGCGATTTCCAGGCTTACCGGCGCGGCCGCTACGTCGAATTCAACCTGGTATTCGACCGCGGCACGCTGTTCGGCCTGCAGTCGGGCGGACGCACCGAGGCGATCCTGATGTCGATGCCGCCCATCGTCAAATGGCGCTATAACTGGCAGCCGCAGCCGGGGTCACCCGAAGCGGCGCTGTATTCCGACTTCCTGCCCCATCGCGACTGGCTCACGACGTGACGGCAAGCGTAGCCCTGCTGGGAGGCAGCTACGATCCGGTCCACAACGGCCATGTCGCCCTGGGCGCCCATTTTGCCACCCTGCTTCAGGTAGACCAGCTGCGTGTGATCCCGGCCGGCCAACCCTGGCAAAAAGCCACGCTCAAGGCCACGCCGGCCCAGCGCGCGGCCATGGTAGCGCTGGCCTTTACCGGGCTGGCCCTGCCGGTGACGGTCGATGAACAGGAAATCGCCCGCAGCGAGCAGGGTCTGCCGACTTATACGATCGATACGCTGCGCGCCTTGCGCGCCGAGCTGGGGCCGGACTGCTCGCTGGCCTTCCTGATGGGGGCGGACCAGCTGCAAAGGCTGAACACCTGGCGCGACTGGCAGTCGCTGTTCGATTTTGCCCATATTTGCGTGGCCACCCGGCCCGGCTTCGCGCTTGACAGCGCCAGCCTGCCGGAGGCAGTCGCCGCCGAGTTTTCCCGCCGTCTGGGAACACCCGACCAAATCCGCAACACGCCGCATGGTCTGACGTATCTGGCACAAGACCTCGCGGTGGATATCTCCGCCACCGCTATACGTGCGGCATTACAACGGGGGGATCAGGCATGCTCGCTTATCCCGCCGCTAGTGCTAGACTATATTGAACAACATAATCTATACAAAAGCTAAATGGACATTAAAAAACTGCAAACCCTCGTCGTTGACGCCCTCGAAGACGTCAAGGCCCAAGATATCACGCTGTTCGATACCACCCACCTGACCAGCCTGTTCGACCGCATCGCCATCGCATCCGGTACCTCGAACCGCCAAACCAAGGCGCTGGCCGCCTCGGTGCGCGACAAGGTCAAGGCCGCCGGCGGCGACGTCTACGGCATGGAAGGCGAGGACACCGGTGAATGGGTGCTGGTCGACCTGGGCGACATGATCGTCCACATCATGCAGGCTCCTATCCGCGCTTACTACCGTCTGGAAGAAATCTGGGGCGACAAGCCGGTCAAACTGGGCGCCGCCAAACGCGTCAAGACCGATGCCGATGCCGCACCGAAGAAAATCAGTGGTCACCTGGCCGCGTCCAAGGCCGCCGTCGAAGTGAAGCCGGTCAACGAGAAGAAAAACCCGGTCACCAAAGCCGCCGCCAAACCGGCAGCCAAGAAACCGGCCGCGAAAAAAGCCGTCACGCCGGTTGGCAAAACCGTCAAGGTCGCCTCGACCAAGAGCGCCACCGCCGCCGCTGCCGCCCTGAAAGCGCTGCCGCCCAAGGCCAAGGCACCGAAAGCCAAGGTCGTGAAGGAAAACGCTGAAGCGCCGGCCAAAACCGTCATCAAGCGTATCAAGAAAGTCGCCGAGTAAGGCACGATGCAGCTCATCATCGCTGCAGTCGGCCACAAGATGCCGGCATGGATAGAGTCAGGCTTCGCCGAATACGCGAAGCGCATGCCGCCCGAACTGAAGATCGTGCTGAAGGAAATCAAGCCGGTCGACCGTTCGGGCAGCAAGACCGCCGCCACCGCGATGGCGCTCGAACGCGAGCGCATCGAGGCGGCGCTGCCGAAATCCGTGCGCATCATCGCGCTCGACGAACGCGGCAAGGACCTGACCTCGGTCGGCCTGTCGCAGCAACTGGAACAGTGGCAGCAGGACGGCCGCGATACCGCTTTTCTGATCGGCGGCGCGGACGGACTGGACCCGGAACTGAAGGCGCGCGCGGAAGGCTTGATCCGTATCTCCAGCATGACCCTGCCGCATGGCATGGTGCGTGTGTTGCTGGCCGAGCAGCTGTACCGCGCCTGGTCCATTACACAGAACCACCCTTATCACCGCGTGTAGTGTCGCAGCGCGGTGCTGTTTGAATCGGCCAAAAAAAAACCAATAGAGACTCCGATGAAACCGGTCGAAAAAAAGATCTACCTCGCTTCCAAGAGCCCGCGCCGGCGCGAACTGCTGCGCCAGATCGGGATTGATTTCGAGTTGCTGCTGCTGCGCAGCGAAGGCCCACGCGGCGCCGACGTCACCGAGGAAGTCGTCAGCGGCGAAGACCCGATGGCCTATGTGGCCCGCGTCGCCGCCGAAAAGGCCGCCTTCGCCTACACCCTGGTGCACCGGCGCCACCTCAAGCCGCGCGCCGTGCTCACCGCCGACACCACCGTCACCATCGATGGCCTCATCCTCGGCAAGCCCGCCAACCATGCCGAAGCCATCGTCATGCTGGAACAGCTGTCAGGCCGCACCCATCAGGTGCTGACCGCCATCGCCGTGCAAAGCGCCGACTTCACCGGCCAGATCACCCAGGTCTCGGAAGTGCGTTTCGGCGTCATCTCGCCGGCCGCCATCGCCGCCTACTGCGCCACCCAGGAACCCTACGACAAGGCCGGCGGCTACGGCATCCAGGGCCTGGCCGCGCAGTTCGTCGAGCATATCGAAGGCAGCCATTCCGGCATCATGGGCCTGCCCCTGTTCGAAACCACCCAATTGCTGCGCCAGGCGGGTTTGCCGTTGCCCTGAGCCCGTGTATGATCGTCGTTCAGCAGAACCCATCCAACAGCGGGCACCAGAGACATGAACGAAGACATACTGATTAACATCACCCCGCAGGAAACCCGCGTCGCCCTGATCGTCCAGGGCGCGGTTCAAGAACTCCACATCGAGCGCACCCTCACGCGCGGCCTGGCCGGCAATGTCTATTCGGGCAAGGTGGTGCGGGTCCTGCCGGGCATGCAGTCCGCCTTCATCGACATCGGCCTGGAACGCGCCGCCTTCCTGCACGTGGCCGACATCTGGGAAGCCCGTCCGCACGATGGCCAGAACGCCGCTCCCACCCCGATCGAGAAAATCCTGTTCGACGGCCAGGTGCTCACCGTGCAGGTCATCAAGGACCCGATCGGCACCAAGGGCGCGCGCCTGTCCACCCAGATCTCCATCGCCGGACGCATGCTGGTGTACCTGCCGCAGGATGCCCACATCGGCATCTCGCAAAAAATCGAAAAAGAATCCGAGCGCGAAGCGCTGCGCACCCGCTTGCAGAACCTGCTGCCGGCCGACGAAAAAGGCGGCTACATCGTGCGTACGCAAGCCGAGGAAGCGTCCGATTCCGACATCGGCGCCGACGTCGAATACCTGCGCAAGACCTGGGGTGCGATCTGCAACGGCGCCCGCACCAAGCCCGCCACCACCCTGCTGCACCAGGACTTGAGCCTGGCCCAGCGCGTGCTGCGCGACTTCGTGCACGAGGAAACGGCCACCATCCAGGTCGACTCGCGCGAGAACCACGTGATGCTCACCGAATTCGCCAAGACCTACACGCCCAGCGTGCTGACGCGCCTGATGCACTACACCGGCGAGCGTCCGCTGTTCGACCTGTACGGCGTGGAGGAAGAGATCCTGCGCGCGCTGGGCCGGCGCGTGGACCTCAAATCCGGCGGCTACCTGATCGTCGACCAGACCGAGGCGATGACCACCATCGACGTCAACACCGGCGGCTTCGTGGGTGGACGCAATTTCGCCGACACCATTTTTAAAACCAATCTGGAAGCGGCGCACGCGATCGCGCGCCAGCTGCGCCTACGCAATCTGGGCGGCATCATCATCCTCGACTTCATCGACATGGAAAACGCCGAGCACCGCAACGCCGTGCTGCTCGAATTGAAGAAGACTTTGTCGCGCGACCGCACCAAGGTCTCGGTCAGCAATTTCTCCGCGCTGGGACTGGTGGAAATGACCCGCAAGCGCACCCGCGAGTCGCTGGCCCATATCCTGTGCGAGCCCTGCCCGGCCTGCGCCGGCAAGGGCCAGGTCAAGACCTCGCGCACCATCTGCTACGAAATCCTGCGCGAACTGCTGCGCGAAGCCAAGCAGTTCAACCCGCGCGAATTCCGCATCCTCGCCTCGCAGGAAGTGGTGGACATGTTCCTGGAAGAGGAATCCCAGCACCTGGCCATGCTGGGCGACTTCATCGGCAAGAAGATCTCGCTGCAGGTGGAGACGGCTTACCATCAGGAGCAGTACGACGTGATTTTGATGTGAACGGTTTATACTTTAAAATCAAAGAGTTACAGCAATAAAAGAGGGGAATTCCACGTTAGCTACACATCTAGCTACACACAAAACATGATTCATTGCGAGGCTGCGTTAGATGTCCTCAGTACGAGGACGGGTAACGCGGCAGTCGCTATCAGTCGCTCATCTCTTTGATTTATCTTGTAAATAGTCCAGCGGAACCAATGCAAGGTATTCATTACTGACAAGACTCATTGCTCGTTTTCGGTCGTCAGAAACTTTTTTTTGCGCGGCCAGTCCCTTTGTCTTTTTGGTGAACTTGTCGGGCACAAAATCGTCGGGGTGCAGAACCTCTGCGGCCTCCTTCTGAGAGACCCCCATATGCTCAACAGCATCGTACGTGCGCAGCCAGTCAAACAATTTCGCCTTTCGGATACGTGGCGACTTAACGCGTACGACGCGCGCCTCGTTCCTCGGTAAGGTTGCTATAAATCGCGTACGCTCCTCCATCAACATTCTCCTCGCATCCCATAGAAAAGCGTCAATGGCGGCTGGCCCTGAGCTCACAGTCGCGTCAAGATCAAAAACAAGTGCTACTTCTCCAGGCCGCTGGGTTTGAATAACATTCGTCTGATTTTTTTTGTGAGGGAATGCAGGCTCGCAAAGTACCTCAGCAAGCCAGACAAGCTCTGACTTTCCCAGCTCGTAGATGTGCAGATGCGATACCAAGTCACGCAAACCGTATTTGGTCGCCACCTTCGCACGCTCCCGTTCTGAGCCAAATTGAAGCGCGTGCGCACTCTCGCGCTGAAAATCAGGATTTCGCCTTAAAAACTCCCACGCGTATTGTCGGTACGAGAACTTCTTGGGATCAAAACCGTAACTCTTAGCAGTTTTCCAATCTGGACTTGGCATGTCCGAACCTCCCTAGGTAATCACTGCTTGAAAGCAGCCTTTTAGAATTAAATTTTACGCAGATGGATGCATCCTTCTAGCGGAATTTTTCAGTATTTACGTAAGACGGTGCATCCCACACATCTGCCCCGGACATTGTTTGAAATGTGAAAATTCCTTATCGCTTGGCACCCAGCTGAGCCTGATACGGAGATCAAAATGCAATTAAACCCTAAGCAAACTAAGCGTGAGCAACTGCCCGCGCGCACCTTACTGTCATCAACTATAAATGTCGGAGCGAGGGAATCCGCCGCCCCGCCCCTCGATCAGCCATACATCACTTTGATCCAGATCGCGCATAACAGCAAAGATCATAGCGTCTTACGCCTCCCGGATAGCGCTAAAAAGATGGGGCGCGCAAACTCAACATACTGGCAAGATGTCAAGAACGGCATTGCCCCGCCGGCTATCCGCTTGGGTGAACGCGCCGTGGGCTGGCTGACGTTTGAGTTGGACGCTATTCTGGCCGCACGCGCCCTTGCCAGCCGTACAAACAAACCCCTCGATATTAAGCTATTCGTTTCTATCTTGGCAGCTCCGCGCCTGTCATTAAAGGAACCCACTAGCTGCGTGGAGGGCATTGAAAATGTCTAAGCTCAATCACCGTCCTATGCACATGCCAACAGGCGCCCCGACGGTCAATGCGACGCCTGCTGAGATGACTGAGCTCATGGCGGAAATGTTTCATGACGTCGATAACAATGACTACTTGAACGCACATGGGTTTGAAGACATGACTGTGAGCACACTCAGCAATAATACCTACTTCGGTCAAACGCAATGCGACTACTCGGCTGCGATGGTGATCTATTCGCCGGAAAAGCAGCCTACCAATATGCTGGCCATGGTGCGCAATGTACGTGGCACATATGAAGATGTATTGATCCCCGGCGCGAAACTGGCGGGCTGCTACGGCCGTATTGGTGGCCCTTCCGCGACAATACTCGTTGCCGAAACGTTCGCAGCAGGGATGGCTCTTCAACATGCCACGGGGTTCGGTGTCGCGGTAGCTCTATACGCAGAGAACATCGGAACTGTCGCATCTAGTCTCAAACGGACCTATCCAGAAGCCTCGTTGATTATTTGTGCTGGAAAACACGAGGGGGACCAGGGCCGCAGCAACATGAGAAACGTAACCACCGCGGCGGCCCTCGTCGGGGCGCTGATCGCGGTTCCGAAAGGGACAGCGACTTTTGATGAACTGTATCGCCTGGAAGGTGCAGCTGCCGTCGTTGAGCAAGTGGCTAGTGCAACAGGGCCGCAAGGTTTTGCCGGCCTCCATGTGAGCCAGGTTGCGAACGGAGATATACCAGACCCGCCTATGCTTTGGCCTAACGCAATCAACGGCCCGTCGATGATGAGCGCGGTGGTCGCGCAACTTGCACGGCACATCGTAGTGACCGTAGAAGATTTCGATGCCTTAGCGCTTTGGATTTTGTTCACGCACACGATTGATGCTGCACGCGTATCACCTATTTTGGCCATCCGCTCGCCGATCAAACGTTGCGGGAAAACTTCCGCGATGACACTACTCGCTGGGCTAGTGGCGAAGCCCTATCCCTTGTCAAACACCACAGCAGCCGTACTGTTTCGTGTGACCGATACCGATCGCCCAACTTTGCTTCTCGATGAATCCGACACATATCTGGGCGACAGCTCAAAGCCGATGACTGGAGTCTTGAACTCAAGCCATACGCGCCCCACTGCTTATGTATCACGCATAGAGCAAGGTAAAGTAAAACGGTATTCAACTTTCTGCGCGAAGGCCATCGCCGGCATCGGAAACATGCCTAGCACCCTTTCGGACCGTTCGATTGAGATCCGTTTGCGCCGAAAACTTCCAGATGAGTTAGTGGAAAAGTACGTCTCAGCCCCGAACGACGAAATCGTAGCGCTCCGCTCACAGATTGCACGGTGGGCAGACGACAATCTCAGCCGTATCGCCGACACGCGTCCCTTACTCGCTAACCTGGATAACGATCGGCACGAGGACAACTGGGAACCACTCCTCGCCATAGCCGAATGCTTAGGTGGTGGGTGGTTGGAGAAGGCATACAGGGCCGCACACGCCCTCTCGAAAACTCACGATGAAATTAAGTGCGGGGGTGAGGAATTACTACGAGATATCCAAAAGGCCTTCAGTTCTGAGTGCACGAGCAGGCTAACGACAAACAGGCTAATTGAACTTCTCTGTGCCGACCGTGAAGGGCCTTGGTCTTCATTTGCAAACACTAAGCCCATTACGCCGCGTGACGTCTCGAACCTTCTGACCGCTTTCGATATCGCAAGCAAGAACTTGCGCTTAGTTGAAGGAGGAGTATTGAAGGGCTACGAACTAAAACAATTCGAGGATGCGTTTGCCCGTTACGTACGTGACCAATCATCGTAAGCCGCTACGCCGCTACACCGACTATTCGAGATGGCGGCGTATTTAAAGCCATAGCTATAGTAGCTCAGATTTGTTCACAATTTAAACACACCATTCACCGTTAGGGCAGTTTGACGATGCGCCCTACAACTTAAAATTAGATACCCAAATGAAACCAGCTAATATCCACATCGATAAGATCTGCATCACAGCTCAGTGGACCCATACCCCCACTGGTAAGCCCCACTACTTCGACGAGGACGAACTCGGCTTGCTACCGTCAGGCAGTGCGACCGCAAACCAGAAGGCCTTGAAGGATGGTGGCGAGCAAGCCTATATTAAGTCAAAGGGCATTGACGATTACGGTGTCGCACACCAGATTGAAATCCGTTGCTGTCCTCCTCTCGTTTTGCAGAAGCACAACCTCTTCGGCCACTGTGTGTTGCAAGACTATGTGTTCGCCATTCTGGAACTGGCTGCTGCTCGCCTGGGCCTGCCGGTTAATGCTGCTCAGCGTGCCGAATGGCAGAGCGGCGATGTGTCGATCACGGAAATTCACTTGACCGCAAATTTTGGCTGCCCTGAGCGCGCCGTGCTGCCAATCATCAACGCAATGGACGCCACCTACACCCAAGGAAAGTGGCGTTCAGAGGAAACATCGATCACTGTGCACATGGCGAAAAAGCGCCGGTCTAAGAACCACGCGCTGACCATCTACAGCAAGGCTCTGCAACTGATTTCGTTGTTCAGAACAGCCAACGGCGGCAAAGGGCCTGGCAAGTATCAATCCATGCTGATCGAAGACGCTCGTAAAGGCGTTCGTGCCGAGGTAAAGCTATATTCCGCAGGTCTGAAGGAACTCGGCCTCGGCGTGGTACGCAACTGGGCTAAAACAGACGTCGCAGAGCTGTATTTCAGTCTTCTCAACAAGTACAAGGTCGCGCATTGCATTCAACGCTTGCTAACGGATGACGAGCTGGAAGTTCTTTCAAATGCCGAGCGCAAGCTTTATACCCTGTGGTTGAGGGGCGCGTACCTGGAAGACCACTACTGCCGCACCAGCTTGTGGAAGTACGCCAAGTCTATCGGCGACAAGGTCAACATAGATATTCGCGGTGGCCTGCCTGAAAAACTGCCAGCGGTCGACACCAGCGCGCTCTTCGTGCCTGAGAACGTGCTGCCAGTACCGGCATGGGCCATTGGCACGGAGTACTACTCGCCTCCGGTAGTGGTTGTAACTCCCAAACGCGGCGAGGGGATCAGCAAGATTCCGGTTCCTGACAACGAACTGGAGGACTAAACAATGCCAGTGCCGCTACAGCGCTACAGCCCCGCCGACTTGTAGCGCTGTAGCGGCAATTTGCCCCTGCCCCGCAGTGTCGGCGCGCATAGGTTCGTGGCAAATGACATGCGGACACCGGCCGGGGTAAATGACACGCGGGCACCGGCCAGGGCAGCACTTTTCGCTGATACCCACCACCGTTAGCATCCAGACCCCACCACCGATTCGCATCGATCCCCCACTTGATGGTCTGGTTAGGAGATTGTGCTACAGGGCCGCTGCGGATGCGTGCGTTCACCGGCAGCTCCCGCCCCATAGCTGCCGTTTGAGTTTCGATAGCCAATGTCTACTTTGCAGCGAGTTGCCGTCTCTCATATTGCGCCACGAACGTCTTGTGTACGACTTTGTGCCGACGAGTATCCGCGCGAGAAGTTCTGTGGCAGAAAGACTGAAAAACCGAGCCTCAGTCGTTAGCGACTGCTCGAAAGGTCGCCAATCCTCATGTCAGCCCTGAGCGTTCGCGCATTTCTCCTAGTAATACATTTCGGATGAGAGTTCAATCTCGTCGACCATGTTCTGACCTCCAACAACTCCAGATCGTCCGTGTAATGCGGCTACGCGGCCAATGCTGTGGGCGCCGTGCCGTTCAGACCTCAGCGTTTAGGCCGGGCGTTTCGCTTCGCATCGGCCTCGTCAAGGAGGCTCGTGATCTTGGGAAACTTTTCGAGGTAGATCCTCAAACTGTGGTTGCCCTTGCGCACGTCGTGCGATGCGGCAATGCCGATAAGGTCCGCCTGGTCGATCGGATCATCCTTACCCTCCGGCCATGAGGCGAACCCGTAAATGATCAGAAGTGAGGGCGGCGCCAATCCTAACTTCCCCGTGGCCCGGTCCTCGTCGTACCATCCCGGCTGGTGCAGGGCGTGCATGTCGATGGCCAAGTAGACCCGATGTCGCCAATACTCCTCGTGATCCTCGCAAAGCACCTTGTGCGACAGCTCCGTCACGCCCCGTTTGAGCACTTTGTACGTTTCGATGTGCCGCGCAGCGGTCAACCAGACCAGACGGTCCGGACGGACATGCTCGCACCGTCCGTCGTCGGTCAAGGCCGCGTGGGCTCGTTGAAGTGAAAGGATCGCCTGATCGAGGTGGTTCTTACTTTCGCGATCTTTCCGGTTAACGTTGATCGCCAACCACGCGAAATAGCCTGACACGCACATGGCGACGACCGAGGCGGCCGGGGCGAGCAAGGGCACGATATTGATATCAGCCATGGAGCGCTACCGGTCGCAGGTCCACTTTCAGGTCGTACTCCATGAGACGAACGTTGGGCACCTGCGTCGCCGCATACCGGAGTTTCTGCCCGATGTCGGACGCAACGATGACTCCGTAGACCTTCTTCTCGCCAGCCAGGTGCTCTTTCACCCAGCCCATGTAGCGCAGGATCTGCCCTAGCGTGGCGTCGGGGCCGCGACCCAGTTTCAGTTCAAGCACGTAAAAATCGCCGCTGCTAGTAGCGAGGATATCAATCGGTCCAACGTCCGTCTGGAACTCAACACCGTCACGGTCGTCGGTGCGGTAAAGAGTCAGCGGTGCGGTGTGATCGGGAAGCTTGGGTAAGTTTCTGGCGAGGTAATCGCGCAGGTGCGCTTCGAGCGCGAACATACCGTACGCGTTGTCCGTCACTTCGATGGTTTCGACGACTGACGGCGAGTTTTCGCCAACACCGTCCGCTAGGCGCACCACTAAATCCCCATCCGTCGCCTTGGCGATCTCCCAAACGCCATGCTTTTCAGGCTCATACCGAACGACCTTGCCGCGACCGGTGTTGAACAGATAGTCGTAGGGCGTGTCGGAGATCCGGGGCTTCTTGTTCTCGCTGTAATGAATACGTGACGGGTGATTCACCGCGCCCGAAATGATGCTACACGTCATTGAACTGTCGTTGACATCGTCCCCATACATCGAGCGGATCTTCGCCTTAATGGCGGGATAGGTGCATTCCCCGTTCATCTGCTGTACCGCTTCCTTGACCATTTGCCAGACTGGTTTCTTGCTCCCGTTGTTCATCGTTTGTCGCACTCGCATTCGTTGGTGGTTTTGTCGGGATCGGACGGATCCGTCCTGCTGCGTCGAGAATTTTTACATAGCGAGGCAGTCGACGAAATTCGTTACAGAAGCATCGAACGTCACAGATGAAGCCAGAAGCGGTCAGCCATCCGGTTGGATCGAATGTCGCCTTTTGGCCGAAGCCGGCCGCTCGGCTCAGCATGGCAATCAGTGTCCCTCGCTCGTTTGGGTTGTGGTTAAGCTGACGTGGCGGATGCGAGCTTACTCACTCGCCATATCTGGCGCTAGTTTAGGTAGCCATAACCCTGGTCATTGCCGCGAATGCTTTTGCCGTCGTCGTCTACTAGGCTTTTGCCGACTAACCAATGGTCTGGCAACGCATTGCCGACAAATTCCCAACGGTTGCGTTCCCCGTTCCATTGACGAGTCGACAGCGTGCTGCCGGCCGAGAACCAAGCCTGTACCCGATAGGCCATTACAACCACGTTGCCCACCAAGGCGACAACGGTAGGGTACATCAGAGCTCCATCAGCATCGGGCGTGCGCTTGTCTTTGCCCACCTTGAACCAGTACTGACGCGTCGCGTCATATAGCTGCTGAGCATTCATCGTCGGCGAATAGGTCCGGTTGATCCAAATTTTCATCAGCGGTTCCTTGATGGTGTTTACGGAGACGGGTGGAGAACCGAAACGCTGGTTTAATTCCGTCACCGTCGCGCGTCCCTTTTCCACACCCTTTCCGCGACAGCCATTGGTAAGGTTTTCCAGTCCGATCGCGTCGATGACTGCGGCTTCAACGTCCTCGGCGATCTCGGAGCTTGATAAGCCATGGCGCAAGACATGCACCTCAGGCTCAAGCTTGTCGGCGCGAATGTCCCTTATCATCTCCGCCTTCCTTCCTTCGTCCTTAGTTGCCTTCAAGTGATCAAAGGGCCTGTTCTTAGCGCCTTTACCGACATAAAAGATGGCGCCGGTACGCGGGTCCACCAGCAGGTAGACAAAGTATCCGAGCCGGGTTCGGGTCTGGTGCTCGAATGTCTTCAAGGTCATTGGTATCAGGGGGAATGGTTATCGAGGCAAGCAGTCGGCAGCGGGTTGAAACATAGCAGCACTGCTCTTGAATCTTATCTGCAATCTGTTTATCAGGCAATATTATTGAGACTGAGTTCAATTCAGCTTGGAATAGGGAAAATTACCAGCTCAGCCATGGAGGTCCTCCGAGAGGTCTACGCTTGAATGAGAGCATCTTCAACGGAGCAAGCGGCGACTTTGGGGCGGAAACCGAACTGATGGACCGGATAGACGACAGCTTGTCCGCTGTCATCGTCACAAAGCGGCAGGAGTAGCGCGGCAAGGATTCGATATGGCCATGGGCGTCTGCGCCACGTCGACTGCTTGGCCAACACTGACGCTTGCCCCCTCAACATGCGCTTGAACGCGCGTTACCGCGCTTGGGCCTCATTTCAGCAAGCCAGCGGCCGCTAGGCCACGCCAATTTCGTGATGTATATTTTGTGTACACGTCACGAGTACACGTCAACGAGGAGATTACTATGACACGGCTGACACGCTGGGGCAATTCTGAAGGAGGGTTTCGCATACCAAAACCCATTCTAGAAGCTGCCGGCTTGCGAGTAGGCGATGAGATCGATTGTCGCTGCGAGACGATGGCACAATTTCACTTACCCCGCGCAAGGGAAAAGTAGACACTTCGGATAACCTGGCGAGGCCGCCGGGAATTGGTCAGCAAGATGTGAAATGGTGATGGTCCTTGGCGTCTTAGCGCACGCAGTTTAAAGCCAGCCTGTCGGTATTGTTGGCCGAATGCGGCGGGTGTAGCCCCTTAAGCTGGCACAGATAAAATTCAACGGTAGCTGTTGAGTAAAAAGTGCAGAAAATTTGAGTGACGTTTCCACACGAAAATCTTCGAGGTCATTGTGTAAACTATTAGTCGGTGAAGGCTGATGTTGCCTGCCGCAAAAGCTAAGGTACTGATCAGCTAATTTTTACGAATGTCTCTTGCAAGAGTACTCAGCGGATTACGAACCAATTGCTCAACAGGCTATAGTCATTGATGAGGTGCATTTCACGTGGATATGGCAACGCGACCCTATCGCATTTAGGACTACTGCTCGTAGTAAAATATGAGGCTATGCCCCAGTGAGTCACTCGGAAGCCATTCAAAAAACTACACCGGAGATACAAATGCTCTCTAGCTTTACGATTGAAAACTATCGGGCCTTTGCGCGCGAGCAGAATATTGAAGTACGTCCCTTGACACTTTTCTTCGGATGGAATAGCGGCGGGAAAAGCGCGCTTATCCGGTTCCTGCCGCTTTTGGTTGAATCGATTAAAGCCGATGGACCTGCCGTCTGGCTGGGGGGCGAAGTGGCACGTGACGCGACTTGGCCAGAGTTAGTTTGTAAGGCGACAAAACGCACAAATCTTAAGTTCGAACTACATTGGGTCAGCCCCGCGTCGTCTTCTGCAAAATGGGAAGTAGACGGTGACCTTGCCGGAACTTGGCAGGAGGTACGGCAAATCGAACTCTCAGACAAGTCAGGAACTGTCACATACGGTTCAGACGATAAAAAGCCTTCCGGCTGGGCGGGTTATCCCTATCAAGTTGACGTGAAAAGTGACGAACCTGACTCCGAGTTTTCCACGACGTTGCGTGATTCGCTTCGAGACCTCGTCGAGAACGTTCAGTGGATTGCAGGGCTGCGCGTTAGGCCCCCTCGACTAGCAAATTACGGAGGTGGAAATTCGCCACTCCTTAAGTCGGACGGCAGCAATGCGGTCAGCCACTTAGTGGCTGCTCAACTTCGAAGCGTCAATGACCCTGTACTAGAAACGGTAGGGCAATTTTTCTCTGCGCTAGGAGATGCCTTAGTACTCGACAATCCCATGGATGGTGCTTGGCGCATCATGCTGAGGCCAAGTAATGCGCCCGACGTTAAAGTCAATTTATGTGACACCGGGGAAGGATACGCCCAAGTTCTTCCTGTTCTAGTGGCATTGGCGAGGGCACAATTTGGTGGTCCGCGTTTGCTTTGTCTAGAACAGCCTGAACTTCACCTTCATACTCGTGCTCAAGCCGAACTGGCTAAGGTTTTAGTGGCAACAGCAACATCCCCTAGTAAGCCGTGTATTTTATTGGAAACTCATTCCGAGGTGCTATTGACGAGCATACAACTAGCCATCGCTCGCGGCGATATTTGTCCGAGTAAGGTACGGGTGTATTGGGTTGAGTCTCGCACGGATGGCACAAGTGATCTATTCCCTGTGGATTTTGACTCACATGGTCTTCCCACTAACACTACCTTAGTTGGGGCATTCCGTGAGGCAGTTGAGCTTGGTCGGGAGCTTATGGTTGCCCAACTAAAAGAGGCAATGAATTGAAGGTGGTTATTACTGATGCTATTGTCCGTGCAGCTGTTGTTGGCCCCGAGGTTTTGAAACTGCATGACTTAGTAGCTTTTTCCAAACAGAAAAATCGCCATTTTTTACTCTTTGAATCAGTGGAAAGTTTGGATTTAATTGTCAATACTTACTCGGAAAACATTCGACCTATTTATAGAGAACTATTAGAGCAATCAGTTAGAGGAGCTCTAACATTTCCATCGGGCCGTACGACCATAAAAGTAGATGTTGTGGAGAATTCGGATTGGAGTCTACCGATACCTACGGTTACACTGGATGACTCGTTAAAAGTTCTCAACGAAAAACTTGCAATCTTATTAGAAAATTCGACACATGACTGGCATTTTCTCCTCGGTATAATGTCACCTATGGATAGGAAGTTAATCAAGGATTACGTCGCCTTGGGTTGGGCCGAGCCGATGCATGGAGGTGGGGATACGCTAGGGAAGCTACTAGATGATCGAATCGACGTGCCATGGGCGAGTTTTCGCACCTTTGTGTTGTTCGATAGTGATCGCTTGCACCCCAACGAGTTTCATGTTGACTGGACTACAGCGAGACACAATCGAAGACCAGCCTCCTGTCACGCTTACGAGTGGGAGAAGAAAACAAAACAACATATTCCTCTTCGTTATTGGATGCTCCAGCGCCGTTATATAGAATCATATATGCCAAAGAACGAATTGAAGATTGGTAAAGAAAAAAAAGCAACGGATGATGCTGTGGATGCTTTCTTTGCCATGAGTCAAGCTGAGAGATGGTATTACAACATGAAAGAGGGATTCGCTAAAGACGCCAAACGCGATGACAGCGAGCGAAGCCAAGATTTATATAACAATGTCTTAGAGGCACAACGAGTCATCCTTAATGATGGCTTTGGAAACACCTTAGCTAGACATTATCTCACATCAATCGAGAAGAGCTTTGATTGGGACCCTGAAGCACGCGCAGAAGCAGACTTAGCATTGCCCCGATTACTGCAGCTGCTATAAATGGAGAAGAAAGATCTCATGTCCGAAAACCTTACCGCACTCGCTTCCGAAAACCTAAATCCGAGTCTTCGCAGCTTACTCGAGGATGTCCAAAAGGGGCATATTAGGGTTCCTCGCTTTCAGCGCCCATTTGTATGGAAGGACGACCAGCGCCTCCAACTTTTAGAATCAATACGTGACAACATGCCTATCGGTAGTCTTCTCGTGTGGAGTACGTCGCAGTTCGAGTTGGCCTGTTTTCCCAAAGTCGGGCCGCATGAGATACCCTCTTTCTCAGCGCCCTCACTGCGCGGAAGACAGTATCTCTTGGATGGGCATCAGCGGGTTTCTACTCTACTCGGCGTTCTATTGGCGTCGGAGCCATCTGATGTTATTGAAGAGAACATTGATGATTCCGAATCAGTCGACTGGAATATTCAGTACGATCTCTTGGATCAAGAGTTTATATTCGCAGGTGCACTGAAACGTCGAATGGACAACCACCCTTTGCTGCCCTTGTCGACATTATTGGATGGTAGATTGGTAAATAAGCATATGCGTAGTTTGCGTGCGCTCGCTGAAGAAAAATCATGGACCGAAGAAAATCTCGAAATTTGGGAAGAGCGCGCCGACCAACTATCGTACCGTTTTCAGCAATATCGGATACCTATCGTAGTAATGGTTACCGATAATCTAAACTTAGCGGCTCGAACTTTTCAGCGAATTAATAGTCAAGGCACACCAATGGGAGAAGCCCATTTAGTCGCCGCGCTTACTTGGACCAGCACGTTCGATTTACGTGAAAAGCTTTCCATAATTAAAGACGACTTTCCCGTTGGGTGGCATGAATTAGAAGACCGTATTCTTTTACAAGTTTGCAAAGGTTTGGTTGCGTCTGATATTTCAAAGGTCGATGAAAATCAATTAATCGATGGCATCCGTGGAGACAACAGCATATTAGATCGTGCAGCATGTGGATTGCAGAAAGCGATTGACTTACTAATAAGAGAGTGCCACGTCGTTAGATCAGATCTCTTACCATACTCCAATCAATTGATTTATCTCGCTATTGAATTTGCATTACGCGAAGATGAGACACACTCAGAGAATCATTTTGTGAACTGGTTTTGGCGTACTGGATGGACAGAGGTTTTTGGGAGTGCGTCATTTAGGCAGGTAAGAGCCGAGCAGGAAATTCTGCGTAGAATCCCCCCCGCAGGCTCACTTGATGTCTGGAAAGCAAACTGGAGTGCTCCGAAGCGATTTGATTCACGCCACGCCAGAATACGCGTCTGGATGCTACGGATGGTCACACATATCGGTCTCGAGGATGAGAAAGGTGCCAAGATAGATCAAGTTCAGTTGCTTACACAATATGGTAAAGATTCTTTTGCCAAGCTCTTTCAAACACCAGCTGGAGCCTCTCCTAAACTTAAGGCACTGTCGCAATCTGTTGGGAATCGTTTTCTAATTGATCCAACACGAGTTTTTGGTCTTCGAAAAGCTTTACTCGAGCATAAGAATTTGTCGGCATCGTTTTTGCGAGCGCATTTTATAAGTCCTGTAGCACTTACTGCGTTGCGGGAAGGGGAACTGGAGGTTTTCTTGGAGGAGCGCAATAGTGTTCTTTCGAAATGGGACTTGAGCGAGTGGAATGTCGAGCGTAAGCGGAGCGAACAATCACTTAATGGGCAGTCTCTCTGAGTCAAAGTAACAGCTAAAGAGGCTGTCAATTTGCATGCAAATTGACCCACCCGGCCGGCAGAATCCAAGAAGTCATAGCCTTATTTCCATCCGTTTGCATCTAAGGTCCAACCGTTTTGATGAGCGCTAAGCAGGTGGATTGACCCACATGCAAACTCAACGAAAACGCCGTAATCGCTGACCTGCTGACTATCGATAATGGTGGCTTTTCGATTGCCATAGGCTTTCGAGTAAACTTCGTTGTAATCGACTGGTTGGAAATCTGAACGGCAGGTACGACAAGGCAATTTCAACGTGGATTGAGAAGAATCGCGAAACCCTCAACTCAATCTGGAGCAATTTGCAAAGCGGTGATACAGCCGATTCCTACATTGAAGAACTGACGGCACTCTGACACTTTGCGGAAGAGTAGTCAATACAAAAAATTTACTTGTGATCTTGCCCGCCTAATTTCAGTCGAAATCCGCTATGGCGTACATTCCACCAACAAATTAATGTAGATGTTAAATCTCTATAAATACAACATATTCCATGCCGAAGCCTCCAATTGAAGTCGCGTATGAAGTAGCTAAGCTTGTATTCCAAGGGGTAGTAACCCAGGGGGCAGGAGCCCGGCAGTTGAATACGGAGAATAACTTCAACATCAACTCCGCTCGCGATCTAATCATGGTATTTCGCCACTTGATGCAGGGCGAATCATTCCAACGCGGCCTCAGCGCTCCCGATATGGATTACTTTTTAACTAGCATAGGCGAAGACTATGGCCCGGTATGTTTGAGGACTGCTGTCCAGGCTCTTTGGCTACACCTTCGGTACTACGAAGGTATTCGCAAGGTAACGATGCACAAGCTACGCCGCGTGGCTGGAGCACATCAGGCGCAGGCCGCGCTGCCGGAATCGCTGCTAGAGTTGGAAACAAATTTCAAATTGGCTGTGCAACGTTCAATTGGGGATTCAACAAGCGAAAGGCAAGACCGGCTAAAAGGAGCTTCTAAGATCCCAAACCGAACGGCAGTTGTACTCTTCGCTTTTGTGCGCAACCCAGATGTGGTCGCCGAGGTGCTGCTACGGGCAATGGGAATATGCGAACGCTGCAAAGCTACTGCACCGTTCTTGCGCCGGAAAGACAACACTCCGTACTTAGAGGTTCATCACATCGTTCAGTTGGCGAATGGAGGGGAGGACACTATTGAGAACGCTGAAGCACTTTGCCCAAACTGTCACCGTGAGCTTCACTATGGCGCTCCCAGCCTGGCCTAGAACACCTATCTGACTGATTTGTCGATTGAGTTGATCTGCGCTATTGATACCGTCCAATTTGCGATGATTGTCGAGAACCAAACGCGTATCGAAACGATCATTGGTACAGTAGCTCCACGCCACAGCCAGTCCGGTGAGTGTACCTTTTTTGTGATTGCAACTTAGCAGTGCCGGTGGCGCAGACACACCCACGATGCATGCGGTGCACGTCTTCAATATGAGAATGGGATGGTTTTGATGACGGACATAACTATTAGTGGGACTGGCTGGGAATTGGGATCTGATCTTCCTTTATTGGATCCTGCGGAAGATGCGTTTGGGTATGCGCCTTTCGCCTCCCAACTTGCTCGGGCCATCGTCAACAACACTAACCCACAGGGTTTGGTCTTGGCCGTCCACGGTAAATGGGGGAGCGGAAAATCGAGCCTGCTGAACTTCATCAAGTATGACTTGAAGAACATTTCAGAGGACAAGCGTCCTATTCTGGTGGACTTCAATCCGTGGTGGTTTGAGGGGCGCGAGCAAATTGCCACGCAGCTCCTTGGCGAGTTTTCTGCACAGCTTCCAGACAAACTTAAACTTGTCCGTGAGATAGCCAAGCAGATAGGGAAGTACTCGCAGGAGATCGCTGAAGCCGCTGCGACCTATTCCGGCCATTCTTGGATCAAAAAACCTATCGCATTGCTGGCCAACTACTTCCCTAAGCTAAAGGCATTCATCGAGCCAGAGGGCGTCCCAAAGGTTAAGAAGAAAGTAGCTTCAGCTTTGAAGGCCAGCGGCAAGCGCTTTGTCTTCTTCGTCGACGACATTGACCGGCTGACTCCAGACGAGGCCCGAGACCTCTTTCGAGCGATCAAGGCACTTGCCGACTTTCCAGAGGTTGTCTATGTCCTCTTCTTTGATCGGGAAGAGGTCGCCAAAGCGCTGACTACCGCGTTGAAGATGGATGGCGAGGCATATCTCGAAAAGATCGTTCAAGCTCCGTTCCACTTGCCTGCGGTGGACAAGGGGTTATTGCACCAGAAATTGTTCAAGGGGTTGGATGCGATTATCGAGTCCAAGCCAATGCCTTTCCAGTTCGATCAGTCCCGGTGGGCGGAGGTTTTCAACGATGGCTTAGACCAATGCGTTAAGAAGCCACGCGACATCGTTCGCATTCTTAACGCGATTTCGGTCGTCTATCCGTCATTAGCCGGTGAGGTCAACCCGGTCGATTTTATCGCCCTTGAGTTTCTGCGTATCTTCGAGCCGGTTGCTTATGGCACGATCCGGGATGGAAAAGACTTCTTCTGCGGTCCGGCGACTCAAGTTGACTACAAGAAGGCAGCTGAGAAGGCCTACTTTGAGAAGTGGCGGGATTCGCTGCCGGAGGGATCGCGGGAGTGGCTAACCTCGCTTGTCGGCAGACTCTTCCCCAAAGTTGCCCATGTATTGCAAAGAAACTCCTTTGTTTCTGTTGACGATAGAGATTGGCGGAAGGAGCTCAGGCCTTGTAGTTCTCAATGCTTCGGTGTCTACTTTCAATTCGGAATTCCAGTTGGGCATATTACGAGGGCCGAACTAGATCGTTTGACCAGCAGGTCAACCTCCGAGGAAATGGCTGCTCTGCTGCTGGAATGCACAGAACACGTCTTCCCCGACGGCCACTCTAAAACTCGGGATTTAATTGAGCGTCTGCGCGATTTCGATGAGCTAGAGCCGGGACAAGCGGCCAAGCTCATTGTTGCTCTGATCTCTAATGCCCATCTTTTGCTCAGACGGGAAGATGAAAGAGGTAGCTTTTTATCCTTTCCTAACCGCTGGCGAATATTGAAATTGGTCACAAAGCTGATGGAGCGTATAGAGCTAGATGCACAGCAGCAACTGTTACAGAGCCTTGCCTCTTCCTCTCCCAGCTTATGGGGGATATTTGGTTTTATAGACATGGCCTTAGCGATGAAGCGCGACCCATCTAAGGGTATCCAGGTCATGCTCGATCTGGACGATGCTTTACTTGCGGCCTTGTCGGAAACAATAGGCAAGCGATTGGATCAAGCCAGTCTCGAAGATCTACTGGCCATGCCCGAACTCGACTATGTCATTCACAGGTGGATGACTTGGGGTGATCCATCCAAGATTCGTCAGGTCTTTAAGCCCATGATCGACGACGACGAAGGGCTGCTTGAATTTTTCGACAGGTTCGTCCGAACCGGCATTCAGCAATCGGGCAATCGAACAAGCGAGACTTACCAGCTTTCAATGCAACAACTGGCGGCCGTGATGGATCTTAACGCCGTGGAGTCTAGAGTCAGAACACTGTACTCCAGGCCTAATCTGACTAGCCGCCAAAGTGGAACGCTTTCTCGCTATTTCAAAAACTTGCAGTTGATTCGGGAAGGCAAGGATCCCGACGCAATGCATTTCGATGACACCGATGACTAATTTGTGCTGTTTGCGACCGGCAGAGCTTAACCGCCCATTCACGAGCATTTTTGGCAGGTGCTTACTCAAAACGACCATTGCAAAGCTGAGCATCAACGGCGAATACTTGGCTGTGTCTATATTGACAATATTTACTTTTCGATACTCAGCGAATTGTTCCCCTCCGCACTGTTGCATGGGATTTGATGATTGAAAATCGTTGTGTCGGTGGTTCGATTCCGCCCCTGGCCGCCAAGAACAGTGTTAAACAAAAACGCCAACCTGCATGGATTGGCGTTTTTGTTTACAGAAGAAGTCCTCCTACCCGGTCTATTTCCGACCCACCTTCCACTGATCCGCACAACTGTCCGAATGGTGCAATCGTCCGGTGCCGCCGGTGCCGCCTGTGTGCAGCGTAGCCGGATTGCGGCTGACAGCCTCCGCCAATCGTCGACCTCATCAAATTAAGCAGAGGCATGGATCATGGAAGATTTGCTGTAACTGTGGAACTATTTCACTCATCAGAGGCCAGCCCTGAGTGCTAGAATCATTTTTTCAACACATCCAGGAGTGCGCATGACATCGAAGAAACACCGCGAGCCTTCCATATTGGATGCGCTGAAGGCGATGAGCCCGGATCGGTTCAAGAAGCGACCTCCGCCAGCACCCACACCAGCCCCGACAAACTTTGATTTTATGAGCACGGAGGAGCGCCACGCAGCCTCGTCAAAAGGTGGGCAAACAACTCAGAGAAGGCTGCACGCCGCCGACGCAGTACCGCCTGAGATTGCGCGTCAGTTTTCAGAGCTAGGTGACCAATGGGAGAAGGCCGTGAGAGTTGGTGCAGACACGACAGACATTAAGAAAGCGATTCAGGAAATCGTCCAACGTTGTTTCCGAGATGGCGTCCCGAACAAAGATGCGGTCATAAGACTCAACAAGTACGCAAACTCGCTTCGCGTTCAGCAGCAAGGTGAGTCTGTACACGTCACGCTAAGGCACGATGTCCTGTCTGAAATTGTCGTAAAGGGCAATTGATCTATTCAGGTTTTCTGAATTAGAGACTTGGCTGCGTTTCTTTTTCGGTGGCTCGATTCCTCCCCCGGGCCAAGCAAAACGCCAACCCATGCAGGTTGGCGTTTTTGTTTTTGGGAAACTGAAAGTTCTCGGTTTGGTCTATTTCCGGTCAACGGTGCCAGCGCTCCTGAGTAGCTGCGCACATTCGACAGCCAACCATTCCCCGCATATCTATCTCACGGTTATATTGTGGAGGAAAACACATAGATCTCCACTTGACGCCCATCCGAGAAGTCATTAGAAATCCCACCACTGGATATAAGGTGCATCCGGCTTGGCTTTTTCAAATCAATTTGTGCAATATAGTCCGCAACGGACCGCGCCCTACTCAGTCCCAAAGTTATATTTTTCGTATACATACCTGATGGATCTGCATATCCTACCAGAGCAATTGTTAATAACTCACCTGTTGAGACAGATTCGGATACTTTCCTAAAAAATGTTGCAACCTCTTCCTTCATGATGTTTGTTAACTTACTCTTTCCTGATGCAAAGCCGTGCAGAGATATAGTTAGATTATTCACGCTCTGAGAAATATGTCTCTCTTCGCACGACGCGGCACGTGGATAATTACAATGCTCTCCTATGGAATCTCCTAAGAGGGCCAGCATTTTTCGTAATCGGTTATCGGTGTCAAGATACCACTCCTTCGGAGGTAGGAAAGCTACGGGGGCAGGCTCAACGCGTGGCGGTGGAGTTGTGGGAGCGGTAGATTGCTTGATGGAATCTGCTACAGTTTGCAAAACTGTTTGTTTAGAAGGCCCAGAGGCCAATGCAGTAGCAATCCCTAAGATTAGCTTATTAGAAGACGATATGTCAGTGGCAATTTTTGTTATATCCGCAACCGGCTGGGGCCTGAGATCACTTAGTTGTACCATTAAAACGCACTGAGCATTTTTGTATTCATTTATTGCCAATATAGTGTCGGAGATATTTTTTACCTCTTGAGGTTCATAAATAAACTTTCCAAGTTGAATCGGGATAGGAGTAGTCTTTGGTATCGAAATATTTAACCCTGACACCTCTATTTTTGCGCCAGCATCAGACAGAACCGATGGGCATGTGGAGCAGCCCACCATAATTACAAGTATGACAAGCAAGAGCACGCGGTGTATGAGTTGCCGCATAATACCCCCTTTATGGTTATCGGAAATCTGGAAAATATTAAATACATTAGCACTTTCTGCCTCCGAAGATACTCACCAATAACCACACTGCAGGTTGCGGACGCTCCCCAGTGAGATCGGCCGAGGTGCGCAAATCTACTCCCAAATTTACCCCACCTTTTGCCTATTCCGGGGAACATGACCGCTGCGCATGAGACGGCGTTACGCTAAACCATCACAAAGCTGGGAAGCTGAGTCCTTTCTGGCAGAAGTGAACTGCTCGGCGTTCCGATCCTAGTGCTTTCCTTGTGAATTCTGAATTGTGCGCACCGATCATATTTAGGAAATATGCTATAAACGCAACTTATTGTAATTTGGCGACCAACTTAGGAGCATCACTTGAGCAGACCCCTCATCGTCATGGGCGACAAGACCAGCCATGGCGGTACCGTCATCAGCGCCGATCTCACCTTTGACATCAACGGCAAATACGTCGCGCGCGTCGGCGACATGACGGTGTGCCCCAAGTGCAAGGGGACGTTCCCCATCACGTCCGGACCGGATGACCTGGTGGACGGCCGCGGCAACGGCTATGCGCGGCATATGGACTCGACCGCCTGCGGGGCGAAATTAATTTCCGGTCAAATAACCACGACCTGGTCGGACGAATCGTCTAGCGGTGATCCTGCCGCCGAAGCCAAAACCGATGCCTTGGCCACCACGTCCCAAATCGCCGCGAGTACAAGCTCAGGCATCTGCCTAGACTGCCTACTCAAGGCGGCGGCCACCGGCAGCGCGACCGTGGTGCGCGATTGAAGGCGCCGCCTGACGTGGTGACGCGCCTCACGCAATTGCAGCAGCGCACTGATGCATTGCGGCTGTACGCGCTGGTGGACGGTGTGCAGTACCGCGCGCAGTTCGGCGAACCTTGCACGGCGCGGGAAGGTTTCCATTCCCTGTTCGCCGGCACTCTGGACGCGGCCCTAGCCCATGCCGGGCCGTGGCTCATCGATGCCGAGCAGGCCGGCGCCGCGCTGGTGGACGCGCTGGCGGCGCTGGAACACGCTGCGCCGGCCATCACCTGGCTGATCGCACCGCAAACCCTCGACGGTCTGGCGCAGCTGCTGCAGCTGAACCTCAACACAGAATTACCGGACGGGCGCACCGCGCTGCTGCGTTTCTGGGACCCGCGGGTACTGGTCAGTCTGGCCGAAGTACTGGAACCGGAACAGCGCGAAATGTTCTTTGGTCACATTCACGAATGGCATCTGCTGCACCGGGGCCAGCGCACATGGATCGGGAGGTCAGATGCTTAAGTTCAGCGAAGCCCAGTGGGAAGAGCTCCAGGCGCGCGACGCGCAGCAATACGTTGCCGCCGTGTGCGCTCAGTTCCTGGAACAGAGGCCGGAGATGTTGGAGCACCCCGGCCGGCCGGCGCTGCAGCAGCGCATGCAGGCCGCCCATGATGAAGCGGTACGGATCGGTTTTACCTCCACGCCCCACATCCTGCACCTGATGTACCTGGCGGCCGACGCGCCAGGCCTGCTCGCCGACCCGCTGCTTAATGCCCACTTGCGCAAGCCCGGTGCCGCGCCAGAACAACGACTGGACGACATGCTTGCGCTGATGAACAAGAAACTGGAAAGGACACACTGATGGGAGCTCTCGCCATTCCGGCAATCGACGCGGTGGTGGTCCGCGTGCTCGCACTGTTGGGTGCCGGCGCAGTCGCTGGTATTGCCGACGAAGCGGTACGCAAGCGCCAGGAAGACGCAGAGAAAGCCAAGTCCACGCCGATCGCGCGCACCGAAGCGCAGACCAAGACCAAAGAAAAATGCAAGGAATGCCCTCCGGATAAGGGCTTCACCTTCAACCAGCCCACCACGCAATGGTCGGAAACATCCATTGCCTATCAGGCGCGCATTTCCGGCCTGCCGGTCGGTCCCGGCTTCATCACCGAATGGAAGTTCGCAGGCATAGCCTTCGACGGCTTCGACTCCAGCCAGTGCCTGCTCAAGGAAGCCAAGGCGAAATATGATCAGTTTTTCAATGCATCCGGGGCTATGCAGAAGTGGTGGGAAGGTGACGACGACATCTATTCAGAAGCGATCAGGCAATCCGCCGTTGCAAAGCCGATGCCCCCGGTCCAATTGCACTGGTATTTCATGCAGCCGATGAGCTACCGTTTTTTTTCCCTGGCCTTTATTAAAATGAGCCTTCCCATCGTATCGACATATCAGCCATGAACAACCCCATCGAAATCACGGTACATTTCCGCACCACCGGCCACCTTAGAGCCAACGAGATACTCGACGAGTTACACACGTTCAGCAAGGTCCTCGCAGTAGTCTCACTGAAACTCACTGGCTGGCTTCTTAAGGGGAAATCCAAGAAGGAAGCGTTTCTGTATGACGTTTTCGACGCGAACGGCCCTACATCGGCCGCCGCCGCCGTACTCACCGAGAAGTTAAAGAATGACATCGATCCTCGTATCGTCAGCATGTGGAATGGTCATGATGATGATGGAGATGGGGCCGCCATCAAGTACATCGGGAGACTCCCGCCCGAAGCATGCTTGATGACGTTGAATATGGAATCCGAGGCCTTTACGGGCGACTGGAAGGCCGCAGCAGAGCTGGTTACGAAGGCGGTCTTGCTTTGGCATGCTTCAGTGGTAACGGTTGAAACGAGCGGCTATTTTGATCACCGGGTTTTCAAAGACCGCCCTGGAGTCGGATGGATGCTGTACCTGCCGAAAGTACTCACCGTTCAGCAAGTGCCAGAGGCCCGCGCTCTGATACCGGTGCTAGGCAGTGACAAGAAGCAAGTCGGGACCATCATCGTTAGTATCACCGACGCACCGTTCTCTGACCAAAACCCAGAGCACGTCAAGATCGCCAACGCCATCGAAGTCCGACTGGTCGATCAAGATCTTCTGCCCCGATACGCCGACAGTTGAACAATTACGTCCTGTCGCTGGACGGTACGTTCATCGACCTGCGACTCGGGCTCAGTTGGTTCCCTGAGCGACATGCGCGACGGAACCGAATTGCCTCGCCCGACCTCGCCTGTATATTCTCGGTACACCGGTCAGAAAACAATTTCCGCCCTGACATCACCTCGTCGCGCCGAGGTGCTGCTGCCCACTAAGTAGCGACCAAATCGTCTGGCCGTCCTGCGGGAGTAAGTGACTTCCTACGGCAAGGTTGGCGCTAGAATATTTGATGACAGAGAGAACGATCCAGAAGATACTTACAGACTGCGGTGCTTCCAAAAAAGATAGGCAAGCCGCCTCGTTCTAATCTGGCGCTATTCTGGCCAAAACTCGTTAAGCGAAAAGGTATCAAACTATGCACTACACCATTCAGCGATTGATGCAAGGGGATGAGTCGATCCTCGAAGGATTCCAGCGTGCAAAAAGCCGTTGGGAAGAACTGTTTAGTGACATTGACACCGTTTCGATAGAAGACTTGGGCCAACGCATAGCAACTGAACAGTACTGGTTTGAGATCAACTGCGGTGCGGGACGTTATGAAGGGCAAGAGGTAATGGCACTGTCTGCCTTTGCGTTGCTCTACACCACATCCGCTGGCTGGGACGGAAATGAACAGCGCGCGATAAAGCTTGCGAAAGCCTTTATTGCTTCCCCTTGTAGCGGCGAAGTGACCGCCCACGCAACTTTGACCGCAAAGAGTTATTACCTTGATTTTGAAGAAAACTGACATAAGTATTTTGAAGCCAGGCCGTTTGCTATGCTTCGAGTGCCACCTGCTCCAGTCTTAGGAATTTAGATCGCCATCATGCCCTATATGGGGCATTTTGCTTTTTGTCACCCCGAACGTTGCCCCCTTATCCGATATTCCGGGCAAACCGGAAACTGTTTCTCTCCCGGCATAGTCCAACCGCCGCCGTTTCAGGTCCGCCCAAAGTTAGCGCCCATCGCCTCCAACTCCGCGCCATTGCATCCACTGATGGCCGATCCACTCCTTCAAGTAGAAGAAGATCCAGACAACCACAAGGAAGAGGATGATTTTCAAGGCCCATAACTTGCAAATCGATAGACAGTTGAACTCATATTTAACGCTGTAGCAGAGGCGCTGCCGTCATCATGGGCCGCTCTATGGCGAGAGAGGCCATGGGTTTGCTAACATGTGGATTCTCTAGAGAAAAAGGATCGGTTATTGTGAATATGTGGAGTTCAAGCAGGATGGGCGAGCGGTTCACCCGAACCTCGGAATGGACGCTTTTGATCAATGGTCCTGAGCTGATCGTTCATCAGGAAGGACACAAGTACAAGGCCAGCCTGACGGACGAAGAGGCGGTTAATGCCACGCCTGGGTTCTTCTGGTCATCGGTGGATTTCAAGACCCTCGACGGTAAGTTTATTTCGTTGGACGGTATCCCCAATGAGCGTGCCGTTGCGATGACTGCGGCAATCAAGACCGCATATTCCCAATTCACGGCTGGCGAGAAAAAGCGAAGCAAGCTTGCGGAATTTGACCGACTGCTTGCCCCGCTGGTGTCATGGCGCCAAATCGTGGTTCAAGATTTTGAGAACCACAAGGTAAACCATTGCTGGATTGCTGAGGAAACTTTGCAGGGGTGGGATGCGGTTCGGCCTGCTGTAGTTGGTAAAGATGCTGAACGATTCTCAGCCCTGTTGAAGGATGCTGAGGTAGCTGAGTACTTTAAGGGAAAGGACCAGGGCACAAAGTATGCAGTGGATGTGTGGAAGGCTGATCTGCGCCCCACGGTCATTAAGCGAAATGAAGAGCACTTCCAAGCTGAACTGATCGCCTGCAAAGACTTCTTCAATAAAGTGGAAAAGTCTCCCCTAACCGAAGAACAGGCTAGGTCTGTAGTCTGCTTTGACAACCGTGTTCTAACTATCGCGTCGGCAGGATCTGGCAAGACTTCAACGATGGTGGCCAAGGCTGCATATGCTTTACTCCGTAAGTTTGTCAGTGCCGACCAAATCCTTCTTCTGGCCTTCAATAAAGACGCAGCCGACGAACTTCAACAGCGGGTTCATGATCGCTTAACGCCTCTCGGCTTCCCCGCTGATGCTGTGGTTGCCCGTACCTTCCATGCCTTCGGCTTGGATATCATCGGCAAGGCAACTGGACGTAGGCCCAGCTTGGCCGCATGGTTGGACAAAGGCAAAGACATTGAACACCTGGCGGATTTGATTGACGACTTGAAGGACATGGATTCCTTATTTAGGACGAAGTGGGATCTGTTCCGCATTGTCCTGAGCCGGGACTTACCTCAAATCGAAAAAGAGGAAGAGAACACAGAAGATAGGGATCGCAATACGAAGAAGAATGGCTTCCGCACGCTTCGCAATGAAGTGGTGAAGAGCCACGGTGAGCGCATGATTGCAGACTGGCTTTTCTATAACGGTGTGGACTATCGCTATGAACAGCCATATGAACACGATACGGCCACAGAATCGCACCGGCAGTACAATCCTGATTTCTACTACCCCGATGTGGATCTCTACCATGAGCATTTCGCTCTTGATCACAATGGGAATCCTCCACCACAGTTCAAAGGCTACATGGATGGTGTGAAGTGGAAGCGGGGGCTGCACAAGCAGCACAAGACAGCACTCATTGAAACGACTTCGGTCCAACTCCGAACTGGCAAAGCCTTTGCCATCCTTGAGGCAGAGCTGACGAAGCGTGGTATTGTGCTTGATCCCAATCCAGAACGTCCAGCAGAAGGCCGTAAGCCCATTAACCATGAAGATCTGGTGAAGGTGTTCAGGACGTTCCTAACCCATGCTAAGAGCAACCGGCTTACTGATGCTGATTTGCGCCAGCGACTTCACAGCCAGGCAGTGGGCAACTTCGTTTATCGTCATGAACTGTTCCTGGATATCTTTGTGGAGGTTCGCAAAGCTTGGGAAAAGAGCTTGGCTGATAGCCGCTGCATTGACTTTGAGGACATGTTGAATGTGGCCTCTGACCACATGGACGCTGGCCGCTGGCAATCCCCTTATAAGCTAGTGATGATCGATGAATTTCAAGATGCTTCATGGGCTCGCGCAAGGCTCACACGGGCGCTTGTCCGTAATCCTGGCAGCTTCCTGTTCGCTGTTGGTGATGACTGGCAGAGCATCAATCGATTTGCTGGTTCTGACATTTCGGTGATGACGAAGTTTGAGGAATGGTTTGGGCGTGCTATCACTGTTCGGCTTGAACGTACCTTCCGTTGCCCGCAGTCCCTGTGTGATGTGTCCAGCAAGTTCGTTCTCAAGAACTCTTCGCAGATCTCTAAAAAGGTGCACTCGCTGGAAGCTGAACATCCTCCGGCAGTTGAACTGTTCCAGGTGGATGACGATGAGAAGCTACAGGATAGCATCGACAAGTTTTTGGCTGGCCTGCACAAGAAAATAGTCCATGGTGAAGTGGCGCCGCCTAAAAAAGGCAAGAAGATTTCAGTATTCGTCTTGGGTCGCTACAAGGTGGATAAGAAGTATATCCCTGATGATTGGGAGAAGAAATATGGTGCTCACCTTGAACTGAAATTCTCAAGTGTGCATGGATCTAAAGGATTGGAAGCTGATTACGTAATCTTGCCGCGTGTGGTCAGCGGCTACTACTCTTTCCCAAGCACCATTGAAGACGACCCTGTTCTTCAACTTGCGATGCCATCCGAGGATACCTATGCCTTCGGTGAAGAGCGTAGGCTGTTCTATGTGGCTCTGACTCGCGCGCGGCGTTCTGCGACCATCTTCACTGTTGAAGGCCGCATGTCGCCGTTCATCGTGGAGCTGATTAACGACATCAAGCTTGAAGTACAAGGCATTGATGGTAAAAAGTCTAAGACGGTCCCATGTCCGAAATGTGGTCAAGGAACGCTGACGAAAAAGACCGGCCCGTATTCGGATTTCTTTGGCTGTACTCGATTCCCACGGTGCGATTATAAACAGAAGATTCAGGTAAAGAAAAAGCCTGTAGAAACGGTGTAAGTGCGATCCGCAGGTAGTAGGGCGAACCACGATACGCTTGTGCGACGGCCACCAATCATCAGCTACATCAAGGCTACACAAAACGACGGTGACGTGCGAAAGTTAAGATATACCGGCCAAATAGTAGCCCAAATGCAACTCCTCGCCTATAATCGGTTGATTCGGTCACGGCAACCATTGTAATAAGGAACACCATGAGTTCATTTGAGGCGTTACTTCAGACGGCCGCGGGCTCCGGCGAAATCGTTACGGTCGTCTACAACGCCGGTAGTCGTCCCGGCCAACCTCGTAAAGTTCTCATCGTCTCCGCTTTCAGTGAGACCATGACGGTAGTGGAACCGGGCAACCCACAAAGCAAAAGCTACAAGATGAACCGTGTAGCGTCCATCGCCCTGCCCAGCGGCGAAATAGCACTCAACTCGGCAGTAGAGGCACTACCGCGTGCAGGAATTCCTGACCATACCACGCTTGCAGCGTATGCAGATGCATTCCGTGCTGAACTTCAGGCAGCCGGTTGGCATGTCTACGAGAACGAGATCTCGTTTAGCGTCGCTACCTTTCAGAAAAATGGAAAACCAAAGAAAAAGCCCAGCGCCTCTATTCAATTCATGGACAGAACTGTTGAGACAGTCTTCGACCCCGATACTGGCGAATTGAAAACGGTTCCCCGTGTCCTGACTGGCCGTGAGCGCCCGTGGCGCGTTGACAGCGTGCGCCTAAGTCAAGGGAAGTCGCTAAGTCAGCTGAGGCAGGCAATGGCGCTCTTCATGGATGAGGTCAGGGGAATTCACAGCGAAACAAAAATCCATCTCAACTCGGCTAAATAACAGAACTATTATCTGAAGCTTCAGCGTCCCCATTCAAGTAGACGGCTCACAAAAGACTCGGAATCTTCCTCTTTGCGACCGGGCGGATGTAACGAGCCAAGGTCACATCCGACCTATGGCCGGTTTGTTCCCGGATTTGATATGGCTGTAGTCCGACCATTGCTGCCTCAGAGGCAAAGCCGGCGCGCAACGAGTGCCCCGCTACCCTCTTCGCCGCTTCGTCACCCGATATCATTCGCACAGATGATTTCACGATCAAAGCTACACTCTGCGGTGTCAGCGCCTTGCTGCCTACGATCTGGTCATGGCGGTTGATCGGCCTGAACAGTGGACCATCGACAATCCCTGCCTTTTCAAGCCAACTCCACAGTGCCTTTACCGGGCAGCGGTTGCCCCGCGCATAGGGAATAAACACAGTGCGCCCCACACCTTCCTGATCCGTCTTGGATCGCCGAATCAACAACTCCAACCCAGAGTCGAACTGCGCGATATCATCATACTGCAGCGCCACGAGCTCTGAACGCCGGAATGCTCCCGCGAAACCGATCAGTAGGAGCGCCTTATCGCGTGCGGCCTTCATGGGCAGCTGTTGATCGATGTGAACCATCATTTCAAGCAGATCATCTTTCATTAAAGCTGTCACGCGCCGCTGCTTAGTGCCAAGCGTGCGGCGGATTCCTTGCATGGTCCGCTTGACGATTTGATCCATGATCGGCGATGGCAGGTCACGGTCGATGTGTGCCCGGTGAATTGCGATCAGGCGATGTTGAAGTGTAGCGACAGCAAGAGTTCCGGCAAAGTTTGCAAGGTATTCGGCTACCATTGTCGGTGTCGCGGGGATCGTGCCGCGATGCCGTAAAAAATGACGAAGGGCGGTGCTGTAAGCGCGCGTGGTGGCGCTTGACTGTGCCGCCGCTGAGTAGCTAACCACTAGCGCCGATGGCGTCGCATACGGCGCTGCAGGTAGCTTCCCGGCAGTCATTTCCTCGGGAGGTTGTGAAGAGGGCTTCGTAAAGGTTTTCATCTTTGCTTTCGGTTGTGAAAAAATCGGTATCGATAGTTAGCCGCATGTAAAAATGGCGGCACGAGGCCGCCGAAAAGTGAGGGGTCGACCTTTACGGTCGGGCAAGAGAAATGGTCGTTAGGGTCTCCGGCGCATGCTCTGACGTATGCCGCCTGCACGACGCCGAAATCTTGTGCGCGGCGCAAGCAAAGTCGTTGAGCTCTGCGATCAACCATCCCAAAGCTTCGATGGAATCAGCCACACTTTTCTCAAAAAGTGGCTCCGTCGCTGCTTGTGTAAGCAAGCGCCCGATAGCAGAGGTCCCAATATGGACAATCAAGAGCGTCGCGTCGGCAGCATCAGCAACTTGCAATAACAACGCTGGGGTTGCGGTGCCATAGTCGATCTCCATCTCCGATTTCACTTTCAGATGTGGCATCAATAGCAGCAAGTTGCAGATAGCAAAAGCCGAAGAGGTATCGAACGCTGATTGATCTTGAACCGATGGCGACAAGACTTCCATGATCAGTACTCCGATGGCAAAAGCAACGTCGTCGCGGTCCGATCGGCCTCGGTCACAATCCACAATTTCTCATCCCGAATTTCATACGACGATAAGATCCGCAAACCATGATTAGCGGCATACATATTTTCTTGGACGTCCGAAGCGCATACGGTTCCGAAATCCCCATGCTGATGCCGCCTCAAATAGACGGTCGCATTGACTCCATTGCGGTCTAGTAGATCAAGTGCTCCCGGCGTGGCAACCACAGCCCCGAGGGAAAACAGGGGCTTTGTCTTAAGCGAAGTGACTTCCTGCGTATGTGTTGGATTATTCTTGCTTACAGTGGGATTTCCCATGATGATTCCTTAATGTTTGAGCAGCACGCACCGACGAGCAGAAGCGAGCCGGGCTAGCGTGACGTGCAAGGATTTGAAGTGTTTGAATTACGAGGCAGAAGACAGGAAGATTTCTGTCAGCGCTCTATGCGGAGAGTTATGACTTAATGCGGAAGAGCTAGTGCAAATTTCTGCACCGCAGGCTTGAAAATCGAACTCCTGCGGCACGACATCCTTATTGATTTACGAGATTCCCGTAGAGTGAGTAGAACTCTCGACCGGCCTTGACGCCAGTCAGCAAGTCGTAGAATTTTTGCTTCCCATTGATGGCGAGCCAAGCCGCCACCTCACGCTGGGACTGGCAGTAGATCGCATCCCCTTTGCTGCTGTCCGCTACGGCATTCGCCAAAGCCGCTCCGCCATCCAGAGTACGCAAATCGCTGATCCAGTTCACGGTTTGATTGGTGCAGTCTGGCGACTTGCCGATCAGGACAGCCTGACCTTCGTTGAACCATGCTGGGAAGCCACCGTCGCCGATTCGGAAACCAAACTCGACATGGCTCAGTTCGTGAGCGATCGTCTGACGCCCCAAGTTAGGGAAGCTAGTGAACGTCACGAATAAAGTTGGTTTGCCTGCTTGATAGGTCGCGCCTGGCAGCTGGAAGCCCAGTGGTGAATACACCCCGGCGTAAGTCCCCATAAAGTAAGTACGGCACGCGGCAGTTTTGCACAGGATCATATCGGGATGTGCCGCCGTGAACCCGGTGTAAAAGTCAGTGACCGCTGCATAGGCTAGCGCTACACTTTCCCGCAGGTTCAGTTGTTCTTCAGCAGAAGCCGCTGGCTCGACATAGACACCATTGCACACGGCCAGCATCGGTGTCCCGTTGAACAACACCACCGGCTGCATGCTTGTTGGTGTAGAACACGTTTGCGCTTCGACAGGCGGTACAACTGGTGGACTCACCGGCGGTACAACGACTACAGGCGTGGTTGTCGATGGAGAGACAGTAGTTGTCCCGCCACCTCCACCGCATGCGCAGAGCCACACCGATACCGCGACTAAAGCTGTTCTATTTTTCATTTGAACCTCATGTGAGTAGTAGAAGTGCACTTAGCTACAAAAACAACGGGCCGGCCACTTCAAGCGCGAACAATATGGACCAAGTGATTGCGTAGGCACGACTTTGACCAAGCGCCTTGGCCCTACTGAACAAGTAAAGTGGCCCCTGCTGGGGCGACGCGATCCCGAGCTTGACTGGGTTAAATCCTTGGCTCTGGATGGATAAATAATCAACTCTGAGAAGCACGTACACGATCGATAATTTAAAGAGCCATAGCTGCACTAGATGGAGCGTGCCCAAGCTTTCAAAATTCCAGTCGAGTGCCGCTCCAAGAAGAAGGACAATCACCCCAGACAACGTAGGACCTATCGCCGCGAGCCAGGCAGTTTTATTTTTAATGGCTAAGATATCGGGATCGGCATGGTGGCCGACTGCTGCCGTACTTTTACCGGACAATGCCAACATAGCTCTGCTGAGCGCTTTTTTGTTCGCGGCGACGAACTGATATGCATCTCCTGTTCGAGTTCTCACCACCCACTTTTTCCCGACGAACAGATGCTTCTCTTCTGACACTGAAAGCACATCGTCAGGCAGCAAAACGATCTCTCCATTTTTATCTCCGACAAAGACAAACTTCGCCGAGGTCCCGACAGCATCGCCTTCCACAATCTTGAGATAGCTTTTGATTAGCGTCACGTCACCTTGGAAAATGATGGTGTCATCGAGGGGTTGGGCTGCGGGCTTTTCCTTCATGCCAATCGGATTAGGCAACTCGACGTCGAGTGTAAAAAATGGGCTGTCCACCACAAGTTCACACACGCCACCAGCGTTACCTATGGCTCTTTGATATTTAAGCGCCACGTCGTGCGGTAAAAGTTTTTTAACCGCATAGTCACCCGACGCCAAGAGACCATCGACTTGTTCTTGACTAGCTTTGAAGAGTGCTGCCAGTCTCTTCTTCGCGGTATCCACCGGAACATCCGAACGCAGCCCCTTAAGAACAACTTTATACGTCTGCTCCAGCAAATGATTTTGCTGAACGTTTGATTGAGTCGGTTGAGTCACAGCACCTCCACAAATAATGATTCTGAGTACGAAACACCACCTTTGAGTTTGGTAATTGTCTCACGGAAATCAAACTCAAAGTGTGTGGTATTGGGCGTCGAAAGAACGGATGCTTCGCCTTGTGAAAAGTAACCCACCCCAAAGGTGTGAAGCTCAGCATTTGTTCGCCAAAAACATGAAGCGATTTCGCTTAGCAAAATCCCTAACTCAGGAAAAATTGGCTGAATATGCTGGACTCCACACCAATTACATCTCCTCCGTCGAGAGAGGTGAACGCAATATCTCGATTTGCAACATCGAGAGGATCGCGCTTGGCTTAGGGGTACCAATGTCGGATTTGTTGAGTCCTCCGCCGCCGACTTCGGCTCTTGAGGATTGACGTCCAAAACCGAGACGGCACATCACTTCTTGCTCGTCGCCCCGGTTTTCGCCATTGGGTGCAGCCCGATGTACCATGCAGGCGCCAGCGCGTCTAAATCGGTGCGAACCTGCAAATCAGGTTTTTCCGCTGTCGGATCGATCGCATAGATGACCATCTTCGCATCGTGGCTGGCCTTAGCGCGATGAATCACAACGTGTCGCCCTATTTCCCACTCCGGATCATAGTCAACTAGAGCAATTGACAAGTCCGGTAGCGCCGAGACCTTCGTACACTCTTTCCAGACGGTAGCGACCCACGAGTATTGGGCGAGTAAGCCAGCCAAGAAGTCACCGTCAATCACTTGTGTGTACGGGCCGATTGTGGGCATACCGAGCCCTTCTGCCTTGCTCCAAACGTCTTCCAGCGTGACGCCAGCAACGATAGCCACGGAGGCGAGCGCACACGCGTGCCGATCTTGGGTACGAATTGGTCGAAAAGCGGGCTGAAATCCGGCCGCGGTGGAAATGACGGTTGTGGGCATACTGACCATGAAATACTCCAATATAAAAATAAATGGGCGCGACAGTACCGGCCTGAATCGGCTACAAGATGATGTGACGAAGGGAGGTTTCCTAAACTGCTGTTCCCGAGGCACTTCGATATTCGAGGAGCTGGGCGTAGGCAGGTGCTGATCGCGGTGAACAAGCCCCGCCGGCACTATGCTTGCGCCGGTTCAAAAAATGAGCTTGGTAACAATATTATCTCACGGAGAATAGGTATTTTAACAACCAAATAACTTTGCTAGAGAGGTGCAAAATGAACCTACGGGTTCTTGACCACCGCAGCGCAAAGCGAACTACTCAGCTAAGCACCATGCCAGAGAAGCCACTTAAACGGCCGGACAGCACGCCAATCGCGACCAGCTGATACCGACATAGCCATACCGTCGAAAATCGTGCAAAACCGGCGCTCTACGCTTGCTCCATGAGCGAACAAAGTCCACATTTTCACGCGGCTTGGAGATAGCACTGGCTGCTTGTCAATGCAACTTTCCGCTCAATCGTCAGCAGAAAATCAGACCACATCGTCAACGCTTGCTTACGTTCCTCAAAATACGTGTGCACGTCATAGATGCCTTCGATCCCGGGCAGTCTATGATTGAGGCACATTTCTGATATGTCGCGAGGAACGCCGAGAGCTCGCATTTGGCTCTTCGCGGTTGAACGCAAATCATGAGGCGTAAACCGCCGTACCTCGGGCTTCTGCTCGATCAGCCAAAATTCTATCGCCGCGCCTATTGTGTTCGGATTGATTGGACGATCCCCTTGCGAACTCGCATTCCTATAGTCCCCTCTGACCGGAAGAACGAACGCTGACGCGCCAGCCAGCGCCCTCAATTCCAAAAGCCAGGACTTCACCAGTTGAGTCAACGGAATCTGTATTCCGGGGCCGGTTTTCGAAGTTGGAACACTCCATATATCCTCCTTAAAATCGAACTGTTCCCACTTCGCCATACGTAACTCGCCGGACCTGACCGCCGTACCTAGCAGTACTCTGACCGTCAATGCGTTCTCGCGGTTCATTTCGGCTGCAAAAAGCTCGCTCAACTCAGCCTCCGAGAGCATGAGCCGACGCTTTATCGAGGGACGTTTCCCCAGCAGCGCAGTGAGTTCGATACCGGCGCAAGGATTTGCAGAAACAAGTCGTCGGCCTGCGGCATGCTTGAACAACATCCTTGCAGTCGTCAGCAACATCCGCGATTCATTCCAAGGAACGTCGACATGCTCGATCAGTTCCACGATGTCCAACGACGATATCTTCGAGGCGACCAACGCCCCCAAGCGGTGCTCAATTCGTTTCAGGCTTCGACCGTAACCCTTTTGAGTGCTGCTTCCTAGCCCAACAAGGATCTTCTCACGATAGTCATCGACTAGTTGGCGCACAGTCCAGTCCTTCATCGCCAGCGCTTTTACCTGGCGTTTGTCGGCGGCAGGATCGCCAGCTCGGTCGATCTCCGCGCGCTTTTCCCGAGAAATCTTACGAGCTTCCGCTAAACCGATGTCAGGGAAATTTCCAATAGTTAGCTCGCGCGCACGACCGGCTGACCGATAACGCAATACCCATGTCGCTGTGCCTGCCTTGGACAGCGTGAACGTCAATCCACCGCCATCAGAACGTGCCAAAGGCAGCGCCAAATCAATAGATTCTCCAGTGTCGGCGTCTTTAATCGACGGAACACCGCCAGCCCTCACCGCCCTCACCCAATGCTGTAACTGAAGGGTTTGCAGTCCTTCAGCCTTGCCAGTACTATGTCCCATTCAACGCCCTTTCGAAGTCGCTAGCTACACACTTAGCTACACATACTAGCAACAACACTACGGGACGTCAATGTACGATGATGGACAATAAAACCTTCCAAATCAAACAGTTACAATCAATCATAGACGCAAATAGATGACGTTAGACAACGAAAAAATAGTACGACGTCATCCCGATGTAGCTTTTTAGATAACGATGGCGTATCGTCTAACCTTACCCAACGTAAGGAGACGTCATGCCAGATCAGCAACTTGAAGGTGGTTGTCAGTGTGGCGCGGTACGTTACCGCGTTGAAGGCGAGCCCGTCATGGCGGCGCTGTGCCATTGCAGCATGTGCCGGCGCGCCAACGCGGCGCCCGCCGTTGCCTGGGCCATGTATGCGCAGCCGCAGCTGTCCTTCCTCGCCGGCTCCCCGGCCATCTACGAATCATCACCCGGTGCGCAGCGCGGTTTTTGCGCGCGCTGCGGCACCCAGATCAGCTTCACGGCGGACTATATCCCCGGCCTGATCGACATCACCATCGGCAGCCTGGACCAGCCTGAACTGCTGGCCCCCACTTTCCACTACTGGGAATCAAAGCGCCTGCCCTGGCTGCATGTGGCCGACCAGTTGCCCAGCTACCCCGAGTTCCCGCCCACGGAATAGCAGCAAGTGCACGGGGCTGCCTTTGCTAGCCCCGCATGGCAGGGCCAGGCCGTAGTTTTAAGGCCGCTCAGTCAGTTTGACGCCCGGAAAATCGACCGGCACCGCGAACGCCACGTTCACGTAATTGGTGAACAGGTTCAGCGCCACGTGCGCCAGCACTTCCACCAGCGCCGCATCGTCAAAGCCCGCTTCGCGCATGCCGGCGATGTCGGCCGGCGACACCTGGCCGCGCCGCTCCACCAGTTGCAACGCGAAGCGCAGCGCGGCGGCCGTCTTGCCGTCCGCCGCCTGCCCGTTCTGGGCGGCGGCCATCTCCGCCGCCGTGGCGCCCGCCTTCTGGCCCAGCACGGTGTGCGCGGCCAGGCAGTACTCGCAGCGATTGAAGTCGGCCACGGCCACCGCGATCTGTTCGCCGAGGCGCGCGCCCAGCGTGCCCGCGCCCAGGGCACCAAAGGCGGACCACATCATCTGCAAGGCAGCCGGCGAATTGGCCACGGCCTTGAACATATTCGGCGCCGCGCCAAAGGCTTTGCCAACCTCGTCGAGCAGGCGGGCGCTGTCGGGCTGGGCGGATTGACGGTCGAGCATTGCGATACGTGCATTCATGTTGATACTCCTTTGTTTGTTTGGAGTAGCCAGTATCTGGCGAATTTCAATACGAAGGGATACAATCTATCCATACTTCATACCTATTCGTACAAAATGGATCGTCTCTCGTCGCTGATGGAACAATTCCGGGTGCGCGCCCGGCTGCTGCACACTGGCCCGCTGTGCGGGCTGCAGCACTTCGACGCGGCCAGCGGCTGCGGCTATCTGCATGTGCTGCGCAAGGGGGAAATGGAGCTCAGGCATGGCGCCGGCGCGGGCTTGCCGCGCAGCCTGAAGCTGGAACAGCCCTCGCTGCTGTTCTATCCACGTCCCGCCCCGCACACCTTTCACAACCCGCCGCGCGATGGCGCCGAATTCACTTGCGCCACCCTCGACTTCGACGGCGGCGCGCTCAATCCGCTGGCGCGCGCACTGCCGCCGCTGCTGGTGCTGCCATTGAGCAGCGTGGCGGGGCTGGAGGCCTCGCTCGGCCTGCTGTTTGCCGAGACCGAGCAGCTGCGTTGCGGCCAGCGCGTGCTGGCCGACCGTCTGTTCGAGGTGGTGCTGGTGCAACTGCTGCGCTGGCTGCTCGACCATGCGCAGGAGGCCGGCATACAGCCCGGCATGATTACCGGCCTGGCCGACCCGCGTCTGGCCGCCGCCCTGGTGGCGCTGCACGATGATCCGGGCGCGGCCTGGACGCTGGAACGCCTGGCCACTGTCGCGGGCATGTCGCGCACCGCCTTCGCCGTGCATTTCCGGGAACAGGTGGGCCAGACCCCGGCCAGCTATGTGGCGCACTGGCGCGTGACGCTGGCCCAGCAGCGCCTGCGCGCGGGCCGTCCGCTCAAGCTGTTGGCGCAGGAACTGGGCTATGCCAACCCCTCGGCGCTGTCGCGCGCCTTCGCCGCGCTGACCGGGCAGTCGCCCCGGTCCTGGCTGGCGCAGATCGAGGAGCGGGAAACTCGCCCCGGCGGGCCAGCGGACGCGGGCCAGTTAGCACCATAAAATGTAGGAGTTAAAGCAATGACCGGTATCTCAACTCCTGCGCCCTAAAAAGACTCATCACCACCACGTACGCACCAAAAGCTGGTGCTCCCGGTCTTCGCACGCACCAACATGGAGCGCGTTCGCGCCCATCTTGCATCGTCAGCGGCTTCGCCCACGCACAAGCCTGGGGCGACTATTAGGCACGATATCTGCTTAGTAGTAATGGAACCCAGGCCAACGGCGGCTTGGAGCAGTGCGGCGGGCGAACGCCACCCACTGAAAATTCGAACGGACAACGGCGTCCGCTTCCCAGTCTCCTGATCGAGACCGGGCAGCGGACGCTTTTTTATTTCCACTTGTTTGCAGAGGCCCTCATGTCCTATTTAGCTCCTTCCGAATTTGTCACCAAAATGGTCGATGCCGGCGAATCCAAGATCTTCATGGCTGCCCGCGACACCCTGATCCGCGCCTACATGGCCGGCGCGATCCTGGCGCTGGCGGCGGTGTTCGCCGTTTCCGTCAATGTGCAGACCGGCTACCCTATCATCGGGGCGATGCTGTTCCCGGTCGGCTTCTGCATGCTGTATCTGCTCGGTTTCGACCTGCTGACCGGCGTGATCGTACTCACGCCGCTGGCCTGGATCGACAAGCGGCCCGGCGTCACCGTCAACGGCGTGCTGAAAAACTGGGGCCTGGTCTTCACCGGTAACTTCCTCGGTGCGCTGACGGTCGCCGTGCTGATGTCCATCGTGTTCACCTACGGCTTCACCGAGGCGCCGGACAAGGTCGGCAAAGTCATCGCCGGCATCGGCGAAGCGCGTACCGTGGGTTACTCCAACCACGGCGCCGCCGGCATGCTGACGCTGTTCGTGCGCGCCGTGCTGTGCAACTGGATGGTGTCGACCGGCGTGGTCGGCGCGATGATCTCCACCTCGGTCGGCGGCAAGGTCATCGCCATGTGGATGCCCATCATGCTGTTCTTCGCGATGGCCTTCGAGCACTCGGTGGTCAATATGTTCCTGTTCCCGTCGGCGCTGATCATGGGCGGTAATTTCTCGATCATGGACTACATCATCTGGAACGAGATCCCGACCGTACTGGGCAATCTGGTGGGCGGCCTGACCTTTACCGGCCTGACCCTGTATGCCACCCATATCAAGACCGGCCCTAAGCGCGTTCAGCCCATCCGCTCCTTCAAATAAGCTTGCGCTCCCCTGAGCCGGAAAACTGCCCGCCATGTCCAGTGAACTGACAATCTCGGTCGGGCAGTATTCCACCCAGGGCCGCAAGGCGCTCAATCAGGACTTCCATGGCGTCGTCATGCCGAGGGAGCCGCAACTGAGCAGCAAGGGCATCGCCATCGCCCTGGCCGACGGCATCAGCAGCAGCGATGTCAGCCAGATCGCCAGCCAGTCGGCCGTCAGCAGTTTTCTGGAAGACTATTACTGCACCTCGGACGCCTGGTCGGTCAAGACCTCGGCCGAGCGCGTGATGGTGGCCACCAACTCCTGGCTGCACGCGCAGACCCAGCAAAGCCAGGGCCGCTACGACAAGGACCGCGGCTATGTCTGCACCCTGAGCGCGCTGGTGCTCAAGTCGACCACCGCGCATCTCTTCCACGTCGGCGACAGCCGCGTCTACCATCTGCGCGGCGGCCAGCTGGAACAGCTGAGCAATGATCACCGCGTCTGGCTCTCCGGCGGCCAGAGCTATCTGGGCCGCGCGCTGGGCGTCAATCCCCAGCTTGAAATCGACTACCGCACCGTGCAGATGGAGCCGGACGATGTATTCCTGCTGCTGACCGACGGCGTATATGAATTTGTCGACGATGCCTTCCTGATCGCCGCCATTCGCAGCGGCCGCCACGCGCTCGCCGACGCGGCCATGGCCATCGCCGACCGGGCCTTCCAGAATGGCAGCGCGGACAACCTGACGGTGCAGCTGCTGGCGGTCGAGTCCCTGCCCGGCCAGCAGGCCGGCGAGGTCGCCCGGCAGCTGTCCGAGCTGGAACTGCCGCCGCTGCTGGAGCCGCGCATGGAATTCGACGGCTACACCATCATCAAGGAACTGCACGCCAGCAGCCGCAGCCACGTCCACCTCGCCGCCGACCAGGACAGCGGCGCGCTGGTCGTCATCAAGACGCCATCGATCGATTTGCGCGGCGATGCGGCCTATCTGGAGCGCTTTCTGATGGAGGAGTGGGTGGCACGGCGCATCAACAGCGCGCACGTGCTGAAAGCGGCCGCGCCGACCCGCAAGCGCCATTATCTGTACGTGGTCACCGAATATATCGAGGGCCAGTCGCTGGCCCAATGGATGGTGGACCATCCCAGGCCCGCGCTGGAAAAAGTACGCCAGATCGTCGAGCAGATCGCGCGCGGCCTGCAAGCCTTTCACCGGCTCGAGATGCTGCACCAGGACCTGCGGCCCGAGAACATCCTGATCGACGCCAGCGGCACGGTCAGGATCATCGACTTCGGCTCCACCAGGGTGGCCGGCGTCATGGAGTCGGCGCCTCCGGTGGCGAGCGAGGACATTCTCGGTACCGCCCAGTACACCGCGCCCGAGTATTTTCTGGGCGAAGCGGCCAGCACCCGTTCCGATATTTTTTCGCTCGGCGTGATCGCCTATCAGATGCTGACCGGGCGCCTGCCCTACGGCGCGCAAGTGGCCAAGTCGCGCACCCGCGCCGCGCAAAACAAGCTGGTATACCAATCGGCGCTCGACGAGCAGCGCGCTATCCCGGCGTGGATAGACGGCGTGCTGCGCAAGGCGCTGCACCCGCATCCTTTCCAGCGCTACGGTGAACTGTCGCAGTTCACCCACGAACTGCGCCACCCCAGCCAGGAATTCATCGACAGCACCCGCCCGCCCATCGCGCAACGCAACCCCCTGCTGTTCTGGAAAAGCCTGTGTTGCATTTTGCTGCTGATCATTCTGGGATTGCTCAGGGCCTTGCAGCAACTGCATTGAGGTTAAGTTACTCGTCAGCAACAGGCATGGAGGAATTTTGATCTAGATCAATCTTTTTCAGACCACACAAGCTTACTTTATGTTTCCGAGGCCAGAAAAACCGTCGGCCTGTGGATGCCACGACTCATCGAGTGCGGCGCGCCTCTAAACATTGCGAGAGTAATATGAATATTAAGCAGATGGGAATCGGTAAAAAACTGGGGCTGAGTTTCGCCGTCGTCATCGGCCTGCTGCTCATACTCTCCACGCTGGCCTATGTCAGGATCAACGGGCTGAACGAAGCCATCCGCCTGACCAACGAGGACCGCTACCCCAAGATCGTCCTGGTCCAGGGCATCAAGAACGAACTGAACGAACAGGCGCGCAATATGCGCAATATCCTGATCATGAGCGATCCGGCTGACCTGGACCAGCAATATGCCAATATCGATCACAGCGGCGACGATATCCGCGCGGCGCTGCAAAAGCTGGACAAACTGATCACCTCGGACCAGGGTAAGGCCGACCTGCAGGCGCTGGAAGCGGTGCGCCAGCAGTTCACGGCCGCGCGCGACAAGCTGGTGGCGCAAGTCAAGGCGGGCGAGCTGGACGGGGCCAAGGCCGCGCTGCTCAAGGAAGTACGGCCGGTCCAGCTCGATTACATGAAAAAGCTCGATGCCCTGGCTGCCTTCCAGGAGAAATTGATGAAGGCATCCGGCCAGGAGGCCGAGGAGCAGGCAAGCCTGGCCGGCCTGCTGATTGTGAGCATCGCGCTCGGCTCCAGCGTCGTTGCCATCGCGCTCGCACTGTATACCGCGCGGGCGATCACGCGGCCGCTGGCCGAGGCGGTCGCGATCGCCCGCCGCGTCGCCGACGGCGACCTGAACGCCCAGATCAGTATCACCTCGCACGACGAGACCGGCCAGATGCTCGCAGCGCTCAGGGACATGAATACGGCGCTGCGGCGCATCGTCGGCGAAGTGCGTGACGGAACGCAACTGATCGCCACCGCCTCCGGCCAGATCGCCAGCGGCAATATGGACCTGTCGGCGCGCACCGAGCAGCAGGCCAGCTCGCTCGAAGAGACGGCTTCGTCGATGGAAGAATTGACCTCCACCGTCCGGCACAACACCGACAATGCCCGCCAGGCCAACCAGCTGGCGGTATCGGCCTCGGAAGCGGCCGTCAAGGGCGGCGCGGTGGTGGCCCAGGTGGTCACCACGATGGGGCAGATCAACGCCTCTTCCCACAAGATCGTCGACATCATCAGCGTCATCGACGGCATCGCCTTCCAGACCAATATCCTGGCCCTCAACGCCGCCGTCGAGGCGGCCCGCGCCGGCGAACAGGGACGCGGCTTCGCCGTGGTGGCCAGCGAAGTGCGCAATCTGGCCCAGCGCTCGGCCGCCGCCAAGGAAATCAAAGTGCTGATCGACGAATCGGTAGGCAATGCGGCCTCCGGCGCCAAACTGGTCGACGAGGCGGGCGAGGCGATGCAGCAGATCGTCCACGGCATCCGCAGCGTGGCCGACATCATGAGCGAGATCACCGCCGCCAGCAGCGAGCAGTCGGCCGGCATTGAACAGGTCAACCAGGCGATCGCGCAAATGGACCAGGTGACCCAGCAGAACGCGGCCCTGGTGGAAGAAGCCGCCGCCGCCGCGGGCGCCATGCAGGAACAATCGGAGCGCCTGGTCGATGTGGTCAGCGTGTTCAAGATCGGCGCTGAAGCGCCCGCGGCGGCCCAGCTGAGCCCCATCCGCACGGCGCAGCGCAAGGTCGGCACGGCGGCCGCGCGTCCGGCGGCGCAGTTGAGCGCGCGCCAGCAAGCGCCAAGCGTGCCGGCCCTGCGCGCCGGCGCGGCCAAGGCGGCGCCGGCCGAGGAATGGGAAACGTTTTAAGCGGCCAGCGCACGCAGGCGGGCGATGTCGAGGATCTCGATGCCGCCCCGGCCCAGCCGGATCGCGCCATCGGCCGCGAACTGCCTGAGGATCTGGTTCACGGTCTGGCGCGACAGGGCCAGCATCAGCGCCAGTTGCTCCTGCGGCATACGGATCTCGCGCCGGCTGGCGCCCTGGTAGTCGCCATAGCCCTCGGCGATGGTCACCAGGCGCCGCGCCAGCCGCTGGGCGGCCGGCAGCGAGGCGGTTTCCTCTATCATGCGAAAGCTCAGGCGCAGCTTCTGCGTCATCAACAGGGCCAGCTCGCGCCACCATGCCGGCTGGCCGGCCAGCAGCGCCAGCAAGCGGTCCTGGCGCAGGTGCAGCAGCACGGCCGGCCCCTCGGCCCAGGCATCGTGGGTGCGCGGCAAGCCGTCGAACAGCGATATTTCGCCGAACCAGTGCGGCGCCTCCACCATGGCCAGCAAGGCTTCCTTGCCATTGCCGGCGATGCCGGTGATGCGCAGCGTCCCCTCCACCACGCAGTACAGGCCATCGGGCGCATCGCCGCGCCCGAACAGGCGCTGGCCACCGTCGAGCGCACGCAGCGTCGCCATGGCCAGCAACTGCTCCTGCAGCGCGGACGGCAGCGCCTGGAACCAGAGGCCGCTGCGCACCAGCGCAGTATGGGCAAGCGGGAGCGCGCTTGTTGTTGCTGGGTCCATCAAGGGAAGCTTTCTGTAGGCTGTGTCGGATACCCGACAACATTCTACCCACAACTGCGTCACACTGGCTGCCATCATCTTGAAAGGAAGCCGCATGAAAACCCTGAACCAGCAATTGGCCCAATATGCGGCCTACCACCGCGACCCGCGCAATGTGGCCACCCATCTGGTGGGCGTGCCGATGATCATGGCGGCGGTGGTGGTGCTGCTGTCGCGCCCCGGCTTCGTGCTGGCGGAGCTGCCCCTGTCGCCGGCGGTACTGTGCGTGGCGGCGACGCTGCTGTACTACTTTGTGCTGGATATCGGCATGGGCTGCGTGATGAGCGCGCTGCTACTGCCGGCGCTGTGGCTGGGTGCCTGGAGCGCGGCGCAAGCGACTTCCGTGTGGCTGGGGATAGGACTGGGCGGCTTCGTGGTGGGCTGGATCATCCAGTTCATCGGCCATTATTTCGAGGGACGCAAGCCGGCCTTTGTCGACGACCTGGTGGGCCTGCTGATCGGGCCGCTGTTCGTGGTGGTGGAAGTGCTGCTGATGCTGGGCCTGCGCAAGGATCTGGCGCCGGCGATGAAGGAGCGGGCCGCTGCTTAACAAAGGCAAAGGGCCGGCGGCTGCTTAAAAAAGGCAAAGGGCCGGCGGCGACGTTAGAACCCACGGCTTAACCCTGGGGTCTGACCCGCCGGGTCAGACCCCGGCTCTTTGCCGTAGGTTTTAAGGAAGCCGCCGGCACCTAGGCGTTTTAGGAATGCAGCCGGCGCGCGGGCGTTTAGGTGTCGAGCTTGAGGAACAAATCCCGATCCGGCGCGAAGTTGGCGTACAGCGGCAACAGCGCGCCGCCCAGCGCGCGGGCATCCGAACCGATGGTGCCCGCCTGTACCTGCGGGCGTTGCACGCCTTCCCAGCTGTACCCATCGAGCGCGCCATCGACCTTGTCGAGCAGTCGCTCCAGCAAAAGGCGGCTGCACGATCCATCGATAATCACCCCCTCCTGATCGAGCAGACAGCTGCTGCTGCTGACCACCATCGCGATGGCGCTGGCAGCCTGCTCCAGCCACGCTGCGGTATGCGCCAGCCAGGGCGCAGCGAGCGCGCGCTCATCATAGGCCGCGCTGGCATCGAGCCCCGCCTGTTCGAACGCCGTCTCCAGTCCCAGCAGCGATGCAATGCTCAACAGCTGCGGGGGCGCGGCACCGCCGGCATGCGCCAGCGCCACCGGCATCGAACCGATCGCACCGGCATTGCCGTGCAGGCCGGCGTGCAGATGGCTGTCGATCACCAGCCCGCCGCCGATGAAGGTATCGACGAACAGGTAGAGGAAACTCTTGACGCTGCGTCCGCGTCCCGCCACCAGCTCGGCCACGCAGGCGGCCGCCGTGTCCTTGGCAAACTGCACCGGCAGGCCGGTGGCGCTTTCGATCTGGCGCGCGATATCGACCCGCTCCCACTGCCCCGCGCGCTCCGGCTCTATGCCCATCAAACCCTGCCAGCTGCCCAGCGACAGCGGTACCGCCACGCCTACCCCATTGACGCGGCCGCGCAGCGCGGGCGCCAGCGTTGCGCGCATGGCGGCCACCTGTTCGGCGATGGTGCGGAACACCAGCTCGGGATCGGGAAAGCGGTAGGCCAGCGAATGGCGCTCACGCACCACGCCCACGAAGTCGAGCAGCAGCACATCCAGGCTGCGCCGGCCGATCTTGATGCCGACCGAGTAGGCGCCATCCGGGTCGAGCGCGATCGGCACCGAGGGCTGGCCCACCTTGCCGCGCACCGGATCGAGCTTCATCACCAGGCCGTCGTCATGCAGACGGTTGATGATCAGGGAAACGGTCTGGGTGCTCAGCGTGGTCAGGCGCGCCAGGTCGGCCTTGGGCAGGCTGCCGTGCAGGCGGATCGCCTGCAGCACCACGCGCTCGTTGAACTGGCGCATGCCGGTCTGGTTGGAGCCGCGCGGACGCAGATTGTCGGCGGTGTCGCCATCGGTGCTGGCGATGAAAGGGGTGGACTGCATCTGTACTGCTCCGCAGGGCGTCTGTACGCCCCAATGTCATGGTGATTCGGTAAAGAACAGCGAGTCTGCACCATAGTCCTGGCCTTGGCAACCTGCGGCCGGGGCGGGAGCGGCGCGCAGCACCAGATCGGCGCGCGCGCGGCTGGCCTCGATCAGGCGCGCGTTCGGCTCGTCGGTCAGCTGCACCCAGGCTTGCGCGGCTTCGGCGCTGCGGCCAAAGCGCATATGGCGCGCGGCCAGGCGCTGGCGCCGCAGATCGCCATCGACGTCCACGTACCAGGCCGCGTCCAGCAGCGGGCGCACACGCGCCCAGTGGCCATGATCGAGCAGCAGGTAGTTCCCTTCGGTGATGATGATCTCGATCTCCTCGGGCACGGCGATGGCGCCGGCCACGCCCTCCTCCAGCTCGCGCAGATAGGCCGGGGCGTACACGGTCTCGCCGGCGGGGCGGCGGCGCAGGCGTTCCAGCAGGGCCACGTAGCCGGCGCTGTCGAAGGTATCCTCGGCGCCCTTGCGGCCGGCGCGGTCCAGCCGGGCCAGCTCGGCGTTGGCCAGATGGTAGCCGTCCATCGGCACCACCAGCGCGCGGCCGGGGAGCGCGTCGGCCAGTTGCTGGGCCACGGTGGATTTGCCGGCGCCGGGGGCGCCGACCAGGCCGAGGATGAAGCGGCGGCCGGGTACAGGCCGGGAGCTCAAGGCGGTAGCCAGCAATTGGAACAGAGGCACAGGGAGCGGGCTGGACATACAGAATCCTGTTAATGAAGGTGAGTGCACACTTACGCGCTCGCGCGCCATGGTGCTGATTAAAATCTAAGGCAAAGTGCCGGGGGCCCAATTAAAACCCAAGGCAAAGAGCCGGGGGCCTGTCCCGCAGGGAAAGGCGGGGCACAGCCCCTCCCCGGACCCTGGGTCAGACCCCAGGGTTACGCCGTGGGTTTTGGACGGCAGCCGGCGGCCCGCCAACGACGGATGTCCTTACCCATTGTCTCGGGCTTCCACCGCAAGCCCAAAAAACCACATCGCTGCGCAGCTTAGCGCCGCCCGACTTCCCCAGTCAAGCGCCCTCACAGCCCCATCCATGCTTGTCGTTAAAACCACAAATAATAAATAAAACTCCTTGATTTATTAATTTAAGCGGCCTATATTGACGATCAGCGCCACTCAAGGCGTACCCACATAAGAATATTTTTAGGAGACCCGCATGAACGCCAAGCACTGCCTCGTCCTCGCTTTGATCGCTTCCGCCACCGGCACCGCCCTCGCCGCCGAGCCCATCGTCGGCCTGATCACCAAGACCGAAACCAATCCCTTCTTCGTCAAGATGAAGGAAGGCGCACAGCGCGCGTCCAAGCTGCAGGGCGCCAAGCTGCTGACGGCGGCCGGCAAGGCCGACGGCGACAACGCGGGCCAGGTCACCGCGATCGAAAACATGATCTCGGCCGGCGCCAAGGCGATCCTGATCACCCCCAACGATTCCAAGGCCATCGTCCCGGCCATCAAGAAAGCCCGCGACCAGGGCGTGATGGTGATCGCGCTCGACAGCCCGGCCGATCCACAGGATGCCACCGACGCGCTGTTCGCCACCGATAACTTCAGGGCCGGCCAGCTGATCGGCCAATACGCCAAGGCCGCGATGGGCGGCAAGCCGGCGAAAATCGCCACGCTCGACCTGTTCCCCGGCCACCCGGTGGGCATCGCCCGCCACAACGGCTTCCTGGCCGGCTTTGGCGCGGCCGGCATCACCGCCAAGACGATGGAACTGTCCAAGGCCGCCGACGTGGTCTGCATGGCCGACAGCTTCGGCGACCAGGGCAAGGGCCAGACCGCGATGGAAAACTGCCTGCAGAAGAACCCGGACATCAATGTGGTCTACACCATCAATGAACCGGCGGCGGCCGGCGCCTACAAGGCGCTGAAGGCGGCCGGCAAGGAGAAGAACGTGCTGATCGTCTCGGTCGACGGCGGCTGCGAAGGCGTGCGCAACGTCAAGGCCGGCATCATCGCCGCCACCTCGCAGCAGTACCCGCTGAAAATGGCCGGCCTGGCGGTGGACGCCAGCGTCACCTACGCCAAGACCGGCAAGAAGACCGCCGGCTACGTCGACACCGGCGTGACCCTGATCACCGACAAGAAGCAGGCCGGTGTCGAGAGCCAGGACACCACCTTCGGCCTGGGCGCCTGCTGGGGTAAATAAGAAAGTGGGCCGCCCGCTCCGGCAAGCCGGAGGGCGCGGCCCATCGCATCATCGTCACCGAAAGGATTACCATGAATCTCCATCTCAAGGCAGCCGCGCCTGCCGCCACCGTGTCCGCGCCCACAGCAAACGGCGCCCTCCCTCCCGATAGGAATGCCATGAACGCTCGCCTGAAGGAACTGATGCCGGCCGCCACCGTGCTGGGGCCAGTGATGGCCCTGCTGGCCGCCGTGATCTTCTTCGCCACCCAGTCCGACCGCTTCCTCAGCGGCCAGAATTTTTCGCTGATCCTGCAGCAGGTGATGGTGGTCGGCGTGATCGCCATCGGCCAGACCCTGATCATTCTCACCGCCGGCATCGACCTGTCCTGCGGCATGGCGATGGCGCTCGGTTCCGTCGTCGCCACCAAGTTCGCGGTCGACTACGGCCTGCATCCCTATATGGCGGTCCCCTGCGGCATGCTGGTGTGCATCGCCATCGGCTACCTGAACGGCGCGCTGGTCACTTCGATCAAGCTGCCGCCCTTCATCGTCACGCTGGGCACCATGAACATCGCCTTCGCCGCCACCCAGATCTACTCGGAAGCGCAAACCGTCACCGGCCTGCCGGAAGCGATGACCTTCTTCGGCAATACCTTCCAGCTGGGCGGCACCAGCATCACCTACGGCACCGTGCTGATGCTGGGCCTGTATGTACTGACCTTCCTGTTCCTGCGCGAGACCGCGCCCGGCCGCCACGTCTACGCGGTCGGTAACAACCCGGAAGCGGCGCGCCTGACCGGCATCGCCACCAACCGCGTGCTGATCGGCGTGTATATGCTCGCCGGCCTGTGCTACGGCATCGCCGCCATGCTGTCGGTGGCACGCATGGGCGTGGGCGATCCGCAAGGCGGCCAGACCGATAACCTCGACAGCATCACCGCCGTGGTGCTGGGCGGGACCAGCCTGTTCGGCGGACGCGGCTCCATCGTCGGCACCTTCATCGGCGTGATGATCGTCGGCGTGTTCCGCAACGGCCTGACCTTGATGGGCGTCCCTTCCGTCTACCAGATCCTGGTGACCGGCATCCTGGTGATCCTGGCTGTGGCCACCGACCAACTGACACACAAGAAAGGCTGACCATGTCCACCTCCAACGCACCCGTGATCTTTACCGCCCGTGGCCTGGTCAAGCGCTATGGCGGCGTGACCGCCCTCGATGGCACCGACTTCGACCTGCGCGCCGGCGAAATCCTGGCCATCATCGGCGACAACGGCGCCGGCAAGTCCTCGCTGATCAAGGCCCTGTCCGGCGCCCTGGTGCCCGACGAAGGCGAGCTGGTTCTCGACGGCCAGCAGCTGCGCATGAAGTCCCCCATCGACGCGCGCCGCCACGGCATCGAAACCGTCTACCAGGATCTGGCCGTGGCACCGGCCATGACCATCGCCGAAAACCTGTTCCTGGGCCGCGAAATCCTGCGTCCCGGCCTGCTGGGCAAATGGCTGCGCGTGATCGACAAGAAGCGCATGCTGGCCGAAGCGGTCAACCACATGAAGGACCTGAAGATCGGCATCCGCTCGATGAAGCAGGCGGTCGGCACGCTGTCGGGCGGCCAGCGCCAGGGTGTGGCTGTGGCGCGCAGCACGGCCTTCGCCAAGCACGTGGTCATTCTCGACGAACCCACCGCCGCGCTGGGCGTCAAGGAAGGGAATATGGTGCTGGAACTGATACGCCGGGTACGCGACCGCGGTCTGCCGGTGATCCTGATCAGCCACAATATGCCGCACGTGTTCGAGATCGCCGACCGCATCCACATCCAGCGCCTGGGCAAGCGCGTGGCGGTGGTCGACCCCAAGCATATCAGCATGTCCGACACGGTGGCCGTGATGACCGGCGCCAAAGACCCACGCGATTTACCGGAGTTAGCCCATGCTTAAAGGAATCGATCCACTGCTCACGCCCGAGCTGCTCAAAGTGCTGGCCGAAATGGGCCATGCCGACACCATCGCCATCGTCGATGCCAACTTCACCGCCGTCACGCTGGGCCAGGGCAAGCCCTTGCTGCGCCTGCCCGGCATCGGCCTGGAGCGCGCCTGCAAGGCGGTGCTGTCGGTGCTGCCGCTGGAACTGGAGGAAGGCCCGGTGTCCTTCATGGCCGTATCCGACCAGCCGCGCGACTACCGCTCGGCGGTGCAGCAGCGCGCGCTGAACCTGTGCGAAAGCCTGGGCGGCGCCGGTCCCGACCTGTGCGAATCGGTGGAACGCTACGCCTTCTACGACCGGGTGCGCGGCGCCTATGCGATCGTGCAGACGGGCGAGCTGCAGCCCTTCGCCAACCTGCTGCTGCGCAAGGGCGTCATCGCCGAGGCACTGGAAAGCTGATGGACATGGAGACGCGGGACGAGCGCGACTGGCTGCGTCCGCGCGGCTCCAACCAGAGCGGCATGAGCCAGTTCAACGAGCGGGTGGTGTTGCAGGCGATCCGCCTGCACGCCAGCCTGCCCAAGGCCGAGCTGGCGCGCCTGACCAACCTGAGTACCCAGACCGTCTCGCTGATCATCAACCGCCTGCACGACGATGGCCTGGTGATGAAGCTCGCGCCGCTGCGCGGCAAGGTCGGCCAGCCCTCGGTGCCGATGGCGCTAGACCCCGACGGCGCCTTTTTCATCGGCATCAAGATCGGCCGGCGCAGCGTGGACGTGCTGCTGGTCGACTTTGCCGGCGCGGTGCGGGCGCGCTCCTCGCTGGCCTACCGCTACCCCGATCCGGACACCCTGTTCGGCGAAATCGACACCCAGCTGCGCGCCATCGGGGCCATGCTCGGTCCGGCCCGGGCCGCGCGCCTGTCGGGCATCGGCGTGGCCGCGCCGCTGGGACTGGGCGGCTGGCAGGCTTTGCTCAACTGCGATCCCGGCCAGGCCGACCAGTGGGACCGCATCGATATCCGCGCCCGCATCCAGGCCATGACCGCGCTGCCGGTGGCCTTCGCCAAGGACACCATGGCCGCCTGCGTGGCCGAGGTGGTGGCCGGACGCGGACGCAGCGTGCCGAGCTTTGTGTATGTCTTCGTCGGCACCTTCATCGGCGGCGGGCTGGTGCTCAACAGCAGCGTGCACGCGGGCGCGCACGGCAATGCCGGCGCGCTCGGTTCGCTGCCGCTGGAACGGGCCGCCCCCGGCATGCGCGCGCTGCCGGCCCAGTTGCTGAGCGCAGCGTCGCTGTTCAATCTGGAACAGCTGTACGCGGCGGCGGGCCTGGACGACAGCGCGGCCTACGACGCGCGCGCCCTGCAAGCGCCCTGGCTGGCCCATACCGAGGCCTGGCTCGACGATGCCGCGCGCGCGCTCGCGCTGGCCGTCCACAGCGCCAACTGCCTGCTGGACCTGAACGAGGTGGTGATCGACGGTTCGGCCCACGCCGGGCTGCTGGCACGCCTGCTGGAAGCGGTCAATGCCGCACTGGCCCACTACAGCTGGGAAGGCACGCAGCGCCCCACCCTGCTGTCCGGCTCGATCGGCGCGGACGCCCGCGCGATCGGCGCGGCCCTGCTGCCGCTGCACGCCAACTTCGCGCCGGACCGTGAACTATTTTTAAAGATTTTGAAATCAGGAGATATGCAATGGCAGTCAACACAATCGTGACCTACGGTGAAGCCCTGGTCGACATGATCGAAATGTCCGACGGCCGCTTCGCAGCGGCACTGGGCGGTTCGGTGTGCAATTTCACGCTGGCCTGCGCGCGCCAGGCGCTGCCGGTCACCTATCTGAATCCCCTGTCCTTCGACAGCTTCGGCAATGGCTTCGCGCGCCTGCTCGCCGACGCCGGCGTCACGCTGGCCAGCGCGCAGCGCAGCAGCCACCCGACCTCGCTGGCCATCGTCACGCTCGACGCCAGCAAGAGCCCCAGCTATGCCTTCCACCGCGACGGCGTGGCCGACCGCGACATCACGCCGCGCCAGGCCTGCGCCCTGCTGCCGGCGGGCACCCGGCTGTTCCACACCGGCGGCCTGACCCTGCTGCCGACTGACCTGGACAACACCCGCCAGATCATCAGCGCCGCCGCGGCGACGGGCGCCCTGATTTCCATCGATGCGAATATGCGCCCGCTGGCCAGTCCCGACCTGGCCAGCTATGCGGCCGGCGTGCGGCGCACGCTGGCGCTGGCGCAGCTGATCAAGGTCAGCGAGGAAGACCTGGTGCACCTGGGTTTCGGCGAGCTGGCGCCGCTGGACGCCGCGCGCCAGCTACTGGCCGAAACGGATGTGAGCCTGATCGCGCTGACCTTGGGCGCCGATGGCGCGGTGCTGCTGTCGCGCAGCGTCAGCGTCAGCGTGAAAACGCCGGCCGGGCTGGTGGTGGCCGACACCGTCGGATGCGGCGACTGCTTCATGGCCGGGCTGGTGCAAAGCCTGGGTGAGGCCGGCCTGCTGACGCCGGCCGCGCTGGCCGGCGCCGATGCCGCCACGCTGGAGCAGGCTGGCCGGCGCGCGGTGGCCACGGCCAGCCTGAACGCCACGCGCGAAGGCTGCAATCCGCCGACGGCGGCGGAAGTGACGCTGTTCTTGCGCGGTGCCGCTACAGCGCATGGTGCGCGCGCTGCCAGCAGCGACGCCTGAAAATGCTTCGGTGGCGGGCCGCCGGCTGCCGCCTAAAACCCACGGCAAAGAGCCGGGGGCCGGTCCCATCAGGACCGGCGGGGCGCAGCCCCTCTCCGGACCCTGGGTCTGACCCCAGGGGTACGCCGTGGGTTCTAAAACAAGCCACGGCGCGCTGACTTACGGCATAAACGCACAACCAAGACATCCATCCCGCCACGCATCAGACCCCCGCCGCGCTCCCCTTTTCCTCAGCCGCATCGCAGACGCGGTTGCGCCCGGCCGACTTGGCCATGTACAGCGCCTGGTCCGCCGCCTCCACCAGCATCACCGACAGATGCTTGCCGCGCTGCGGCACCAGCACCGCCACCCCGGCGCTGAGCGTCACCACGCCCACCGCGCTGCCCGTATGGACGATGCGCAGCTCTTCGATGGCCTGGCGGATGCGCTCGGCCACCGCATGCGCGCCGGCCATATCGGTGTTGGGCAGCAGGATGCCGATCTCCTCGCCGCCATAACGCGCGCTCAGATCGCCCGGGCGCCTCGGCGTGAGCGCGCGGATCACGCCGCTGACGGTACGCAGGCAATCGTCGCCGGCCTGGTGGCCATACACATCGTTGTACTGCTTGAAGTAGTCGACGTCGAGCATGACGAAGGCCAGCGCATGCTGGTAACGCATGGCGCGGCTGAACTCATTACCCAGCGTGACATCGAACTGGCGCCGGTTGGCCAGCCCGGTCAGGCCGTCCTGCATGGCTTGCCGCTCCAGCGTGCGGTTGGCGCTTTCGAGCGCGTCGCGCGCCTTGCGCAGCGCCGCCTCGGCATCGACGCGGCGGTGAATCTGGTCGACCAGGCGCTTGCCGAACAAACCGAGCATGGCCGCCAGCAGCACCACCCCGAGCGAATGGGCGAAGGTGTCGCGCCGCCAGTGCTCCAGCATTTCTTCCTTGGACAGGGCGGCGGTGACGAACAGTGGATAGTTGGGCAGCGCGCGGAAGCTGTTGAAGCGTTCCTCGCCGTCGTTGGGCGAGAGCAGGAAGGCGCTGCCGCCGCTGCGGGTACGCTCGTAGGCCTGGAACAGCGTGGTATCGCGCACGTCCTTGCCGATGAACGCTTCGCTGAAGGGGCGGCGCAGCAGCATCCGGCCATCGTTCGACAGCAGCGCCACCGCGCCGCGCTGGCCGATGTCGAAGCTCTGATAGAAATGCCGGAAATAGTCGACATCGAGCGTCGCCAGCGCCACGCCGGCAAAACTGCCGTCGGGGCGGTTGATGCGGCGCGACACCGGAATGATCCACTGGCCGGTGGAACGGCTCACCAGCGGCACGCCGATATAGGGCGCGCGGCCCGGACGGTCGCGGTGGTAGATGAAATACTCGCGGTCGGCATTGTTCATCGATGGTGTCAGCTCCGGCCGCGAATTGACCAGCCACTTGCCGGTATCGTCGAACACGAACAGGCCGGCCAGCTGCGGCAGTTGCTGCACCTGCGCCACCATGCGCTGATGGACGCGCTCGAGCGCGGGCGTGCCCACGCCGTCGGCCTCGATTCTTTCGACGATATCGGCCAGGCCGACGTCGGCCGCCTTGATGGTGTCGTTGGCCTGGTACGCCATCGAGCGCGCCAGGTTCGAACTCAGTTGCTCCATATCGAGCAGGCGCTGGGCGCGCGCGTTCCAGCTGCGCCAACCATCGATGGCCACCAGCGCCAGACAGACGACGGCGACAAACAGCGTGGCCCAGAAGGTAATGGAAGGTCGTTTAAGCATTGTTAAACGCGAACGGGGGAATATTCAACTTTATACAGCAAATCGGACGGGGCGGCCAATCGCTTGTGAGCGCCGGTGGCGGGCCGCCGGCTACCGCCCAAACCCACGGCGTACCCCTGGGGTCTGACCTAGGGTCCGGGGAGGGGCTACGCCCCGCCTGTCCCTGCGGGACAGGCCCCCGGCTCTTTGCCGTGGGTTTAAGCCGCAGCCGCCGGCCCGATAGCTGTTACCGCACAGTCATCAGCATCGGCTGCAAGGTCTGCCAGACGCTGGCCGCTTCGATCTGCTGCATGCAGTTCTGGTGCCCCAGCGGGCATTCGCGCTGGCGGCATGGGGCGCAGGCTAGCCGCAGCGAAATCGAGGCGGCCATATCGGAAAACGGCGGCGCGTGATCGGGATCGGTGGGGCCGTACAGCGCCACCACCGGCCGGTTCAGCGCGGAGGCGATGTGCAGCAGCCCGGAGTCGTTGCTGACCACTCCGGCGGCGCGCGCGATCAGGGCGATCGCCTCGGCCAGGCTGGTGGCGCCCGCCAGGTTGTGCAGTCCGGCCGGTGCGCCGGCCTCGGTACACACTTCGGCGCACACTTCGCGGTCCTTGGGAGAACCGAGCAGCGCGATCTGGGCCTGCGGATCGGCCGCCAGAATCGCCTGCGCCAGGCCGGCGAAGTGGCGTGAGGGCCAGCGCTTGGCGCCGCCGAATTCGGCGCCCGGCGCGAACACCAGCAAGGGCCGCATCGGATCGAGTCCGGCGCGCTGGCAGGCCGCTTCGATCTGCACGGGACTGGCCTGCAGACGCGGACGCGGCAGGCCGGCCTGCAAGGGCGCCAGCGGGGCCTTGGCCAACGCCGCGTAGAACGGCACCATCGCGCGCGGCGGCGTGTCGTCGTGATGCATCACATTGATCAGGCCATAGCGGCTTTCACCCTTGTAGCCGACCCGGCGCGCGATCCCGGCCAGCCAGGGGATCAGCGCATACTTCAGGGTATTGGGCAGCACATAGGCTTCGGCATAGCCGCGCTGTTTGAGCACCCGCGCGTAGCGCCAGCGCTCCTTCAACTGCAAGGCGCCGTGGCGGAACGGGGTCTCCAGCACCTCGGCCACTTCGGCCATCTGGCGCCACACCGGCGACACCGCCGGCGGCGCCAGCACGTCGATCAGCGCGTTCGGCCGGTCGGCGCGCAGGCGCTGCAGCAGCGGCTGGGCCATGACGGCGTCGCCGATCCAGTTGGGGGAAATGACAAGGATGCGTTGGGGGGAAGTGGGCAGGCTCATGCCGCTCCTGATTGGGTTGAGGATGGCGTTTGCAGCGGCCCGGTATTGAGGCACATGCCGATCAGCAGGAACAGCATCAGCGCATAGAACATGGTGCTGCGCACCGACCAGAAAATCACTTCGGTCAGGCCGAAGCAGAAATAGCCGCTCACCAGCATCAGGCCGGCCAGCGCGGTGGCGATCTGGGCGTTCGAGGCGCCGTCCGGGCGGCGCAGGCGGCGCCAGAAAAACAGCGCCGGCGCCAGCAACGTCGCGCCCCAGGCCAGCAGCCCGGCCACGCCGCCATATACCAGCGCCTGCATGATGTCGTTGTGGAAGTGCTCGATCTTCAGCACGAAGGGATCGATCTTGCCGGCCGCCGCCAGTTCGGCCAGCTCGGCCTTGACTCGCGGCGCGCTGGCGCCGGCCCAGGGATGGCGCTCGATCAGCAGGCCGGCCGCCTTCCATAGCTCGAAGCGTACCCCCACATTGCTGTAGCTGCTGCCGCCGTTGAAATATTCTTCCACATCGCTGATGCCCTGCTCGAGCCGCAGCCGCGCGCCGGTCTGGGGAATCACGAAGGAGAGCAGCAGCAGGCCGAGCACGGCGGCGGCCACACCCCTGCGCTGGCGCCCGCGCAGCACCTGGCCATATTTGAGGAACAGCACGGCGCCCACGACGATGGCCAGCCAGCCGCCGCGGGTGCCGGTGGCGACCGAACCGGCCAGCCCGGCCACGCAGCCGAGCACCGGCCACAGGATCTGGCGCCCCTTGAAATCGATGGTGCCGGCCAGGCACATCAGGCCCATGCACAGCACGATGTCGCCGTAGGTGATCGAGTTGATCAAGCCGCCCGGACGCTCCAGGCCCATGCCCCAGCGCTGGTAGATCGAGAAGGCGGCGCCGGCCACGGCACCGGCCACCAGTCCGGCCCACAGCGTCTTGCGGCCGGGGCGGCAAGCCAGCACGGCCAGCAGCACGGTGACGGCGGCCAGGGTACGGCTGGGTTTTTCCAGCGCGCGCAGATGCACATCGTGGCGCAGCGCGAAACCGGCCAGGGCGAAGCCGAAACTGAGGCCGAACGCTATCAATACCCCGCGAATCTCGCTAAGATGGCGCTGCGCGGCGGCCCAGCCGGCGCGCCGGGTCAGCAGCGCCAGCAGCAAAAAGGCGAAACTGCACAGCCCGACGCCGAAAGTGCTGATCAGGGTCAGGCCAGGCAGCAGGAACACCAGGCTATGGATGAGGGCGGCGTGCGGGTCTTTATTCGTCGCGAAAGTTGTATTCATTAACATTTTTGTGAGCTTTTCTTGCAAAAATCAACACAGGCAGCATTGACCACATGCAACAAGCATCAAAAATTTCCGTCGTTATTACTACCTATAACCGCCCGGACGCATTGACAGCGGTGGTCGAGGCTTGCTTCGCGCAAGACGATCAGGATTTTGAAATCATTATCGCTGATGACGGCTCCACCCACAACACGCGGGACTGCGTGGCCGCGCTGCAAGCACGCGCGCCCATGCCGCTGCATCATGTGTGGCAGGAAGACCAAGGTTTCCGCGCCGCGCGCGTGCGCAACCTCGGCACCCAGCGCGCCAGCGGTGACTACATCGTCTTCCTCGATGGCGATTGCGTGCCGCAGAGCAACTTCATCAGCCAGCACCGCAAGCTGGCCCAGCGGGGCTATCTGGTGTCGGGCAGCCGCATTTTACTCAGTGCCGGCCTGACCGCGCGCACCTTGGCCGAGCCGATCGACCTGCAGACCCTGGGGCTGGGCGACAAGCTGCGCTACCGCCTTCGCGGCGACCTGAACAAGCTGCTGCAACTGCTGTTCCAATGGCCCGACTTGCGCCGCACCAGCAAGCGCTTCACCTGGCGCCGCATCAAGAGCTGCAATCTGGGCGTGTGGCGCAGCGACCTGGCGCTGGTCAACGGCTTCGACGAAAGCTTTTTAGGCTGGGGCCATGAGGATTCCGACCTGGTGGTGCGCCTGTTCAATGCCGGCGTGATGCGCAAGGATGGCGCCTTCGCCACCGAAGTGTTCCACCTGTGGCACAAGGAAAACCAGCGCGACCAGGAATCGAGCAACCGCGCCGTGGTGCTGCAGCGCGCGGCGGACAAGACCACCCAGGCCGTGCGCGGCCTACGTGAACTTGCTGAATAAACATCGAAACACTGAAAAACATTATTAAAACGATAAAAATACAGACTAAATAGAAATATATTTCACTTTCCCCCTAAACTTTCTCTGAAATCTTTGGATACCTTGTCTGAACAGGTGCAGGAATGCGCACCAGCAGATCAATAGAGACCGGCATCTTGAGCCGGGTACACAAGGGTATCCAAATAAATGGTAGCGATTGTCAGCGGTAAAGATCTGGGTTTGTCGACGGGTTCGGCAGGCGTGTTGGGGCAGCAAGGTGTGTTCGGCAACGCGGTGCTCGGCAACGCCAGGGAAGCGGCCTATGTCAACGCCGCCAGCGGCAGCCTGATCCTGCAAGACAGCGACGACTTCCTGGCAGCGCGCGGCGTGCACATCGCCCTGACCCGCACCTATAACTCCCTGGGCAGTTTCAATGACGGCCATGGCGGCTGGAAAGTCGGCCCGTCCAGGCAGGTCACCAATCTGACCGGCACGCTCGAAACCACCGGCAGCACCGTCACCCGCATCGACAGCGACGGCAGCGCCGCGCTCTATACCTACGATGCCACCCTGGGCCTGTACCGCTCCACCGACGGCGGTGGCGGCTACGACTACCTGCGCATGAACAGCGCCAGCGAATGGATTTGGACCAGCGAGCGCCGCGATATGCAGGGCCTGTACGAGGTCTATGACAGCACTAAGAATGCCGGCCATATCACCAGCTCGCACGACCAGAACGGCCTGCAGGCCGACCAGAGCAGTCTGCTGGCCAGCTACACCTACGAGGCCGGCCAGTTGAGTCTTGTCACCAACGCCGCCGGCGACAAGGTCTATTACAGCTACACGGACGGAAACCTAAGCCAAATCCGCACCGTTCCTGCCGACACTGGCCAGCAGTCAAGTAAGATACTCTACACCTACGACAGCAATCGCTTGTCCACCGTCACCATCGACCTGACGCCAGGCGACAGCGCCGACGCCAAGACGTACACCACCACCTACACCTACCGCGGCACCAGCAATCAAATCGCCTCGGTCACCCAGGCCGATGGCACCACGCTGACTTTCGGCTATACCCAGCTCCCGGCCACCACCGGACCATGGCTGCTGACCATGGTCACCGATGGCCTCGGTCAGAAAACGACCTACGACTACTCCGTGCCAGGCAGCACCACCGTGGCCGATCCGATGGGCTACAAGACGGTCTACAAATATGATCTTCTCAAAGGGCAATTGACCGACGTGATCGCACCGGCCGTGGCCGGCGTCAACCAGAAAACCAGTTTTGTCTACGATGCCGATGGCAATATCCTCTGCACGACCGATCCACGCGGCCTGACCACCGTCTATCAGTACGATGGCAACGGCAACCGCATTTACGAACGCAACGCGGCGGGCAACACTGTCACCCGCAGCTACGACCCCGTCAGCAATAAGCTGCTGACCGAAACCGTCTATCTGCTAGACGACCCGGACGGGGCCGGGCCACAGTTGCCAAGCCAGCCGCTGACGACCAATTATGTGTACGACAGCAAAAACCGCCTGCACTTCATCATCAGCCCGGAGGGCCGCGTGCAGGAGTATCGCTACGATACCCAAGGGCAGCGCAAAGCCACACTGCAGTACACTGTCCTGAGCACCGTCCCACTCGGCACCAACGCGAACGCGCAAAGCAGCGCCACCGATGCCGCCATGACCGCTTGGACCACTTCCAGTGCAGTCGCCGCCAGCCTGGTCAACCGCACCGACTACAACTTCGATGTGCACGGCCTGGTGTCCAAGTCGAGCAGCTATCTGTCGCTCGGCGGTGGGGACTGGAGCGGCGAAGACCTCTCCACCAAGATCTACGCCTACGATGCGCGCGGCCTGCTGCTCAAGACCATCGATGGTAACGGCAACACCAACAACTTCACCTATGATGGTCTGGGACGTCTGCTCAGCAGCGGCGATGCGACCGGCTTCACCACCACGGCCTACAACGCTGCCGGCAACAGCATCAGCACCACCGTCACGGCCTACAATCCTCCCGGCAGCAGCGTCAGCACGACGCCGGGGCTGATCACCAACAGCACCTACGACAAGAACGGCCATCTCACCTCGGTGGTCAAGACCGATGCGGCCGCCAGCGCCCTCGGCACCACCACCAATCTGTACAACAACGATGGCTTGCTCTGGAAGAGCACCGACGGCACCGGCCTGGTCAGCTACACGATCTACGACGCCGCCGGCCGCAAGGTGGCCGATATTTCTCCCACCCGCGCGCTGACCGAATACCGTTACAACCTGGACAATCAGGTAAGCCGCGTCGTCCGTTATGACACCCTGGTCAGCATCATCCCCACCTCCCCCACTACCACGCTCAGCGCCGTGCTGCCCGCCACCAGCGCGGCCGACCGCAGCAACTGGAACCTGTACGATAGCGCCGGCCGCCTGTCCGAATCGGTCGACGCCATCGGCAACTTGAGCCACTACGACTACGACGGCGCCTCGCGCCTGCTGCAAGTGGTGCAGCGCGCCACGCCGCTGACGCCTGCCCAGCTGAGCGCACTGGCCAGCGTCAACATTCCAAACTCCTTTCCCTCGACCGCCAGCGCGGCCGATCGCACCACCCGCAAGCTGTATGACAACGATGGTCTGGCGCTGGCGCAACTCGATGCCCAGGGTTATCTGACCGAGTACCGCTACGACGGCGCCGGACGCCTGCTCGACACCATCGCCTATGCGAACGCCACACCCGCTGCCGAACGCGCCACCGGCACCCTGGCCACGCTGCGCCCTGCCGCGAGCGCCGCCGACCAGCGTCAACGCTATTTCTACAACGCCCAGGGCCAGGTCGCCGCCGTCATCGACGCCGCCGGCATCCTGACCGAAACCGGCTACGACAATGCCGGCAACGTCGTGCGCGTCACGCGCTACGCCACCGCCGTCAGCAATCCCGGCGCCGCCACACTGGCCGCCATCGGCAAGACGGTCAGCGCCGACGACCTGCAAACGGCCTACACCTACACCGCAAGAAATCAGCGACTCACCGAAGTGAGCACCGACGGCAGCACCACCCGCTACACCTATGACAACGCCGGCAATGTGACCGAGGTGCGGCGCGCCCTGTCCAGCGCCGACGAGCGCAGCACCCAGATGCGCTTCGATCTGCTGGGCAATGTGATCGCGCAGCTGACGCCGCAAGGCGTGGCCTTGCTGGCCGGCGCCGCCACCCAGGTGCAGATCGACAAGGTCTGGACCGACAATGCGCTCCAGTACACCTACAATGCCGACGGCATGCGTACCAGCATGAAGGACCAGTTCGGCAAGAAGACCTTCTACTATTACGACGGCAACGGCAGACTGGCCTACACCGTCGATCCAAGCGGCGCGGTGCTCACGCGCACCTACAACGCCTTCGGCCAGCTCAGCAAGCTGCGCATGAACACCGCGCTGATCGCCGCCGCCACCCTGGCCACGCTCAAGGGCGGCATCGTCGACAGCACCATCACCGGCGCCGCGGCGCCAGTGGCGGCCGACGGCGTCGAAGCCTTTGCCTACGACAAGGCGGGCCAGCTCATTGACGACACCAATCCCCTGGGCGGCCATACCCTGTACAACTACGACGCCTTCGGCAAGGTCGTGCAAGTGGTGCAGACGGACGCGGCGGCGCAGCAGCTGGGCATCACCAACAACACCTACGACGCCGATGGCCGCCTGCTGCGCAGCAGCCAGAATGGCGCCGCCACCTACTACGTCTATGATGCCTTCGGCCGCGTCACCGGCACGGTCGCGCCCAACGGCGCCCTGACCGAATATTGCTATAACGCCGCCAACCAGCTCACCCGCACCAAACAATACGCGACGCCGGTCAACCCCACCCCGCTCGACAACCAGGGCCAGCCGGTGACGCTGACCATCGCGCTGCTGCGCGCCGCCGGCGGGCCGGAGTACCGCAGCAACTGGAGCCGCTACGACACGGCCGGCCGTCTGCTCGACAGCGTCGATGCCGAAGGCTACCTGAGCCATTACGACTACGATGCCGCCTCGCGCCCGGTACGCCTCATCCGCTACGCCACAGCCATCGACCTGGGCACGCTGGCCGGCGTCGACGCCCCGGCCGCCTTCACCCAGCCGGAGGCCTCGGCGGACGACCGCGTCAGCCGCACCCTGTACAACGCGGCCGGCGAAGTCCTCGCCCGCCTCGACGCCGAAGGCTACCTGAGCCGCAACATCTACAACGCCGGCGGCCAGCTGGTCGAGACCATCGCCTACGCCGGGCTCACGCTGGCCGATGCGCGCGCCAGCGGCGACCTCGCCGCGCTGCTGCCAGCCGCCAGCGACAATGACATCCACCAGTACTATCTGTACGACGTGGCGGGCCGCCTGGCGGCCACCGTCGACGGCGAAAAATACCTGACCGAGATCGCCTACGACGTGGCCGGCAATATTGCCAAACGCACCCGCTACGCGAGCGTCGTCGCCAAGCCAAACGCGGCCAGTATCGATGACCTAGGCAAGCCAAGCAGTAGTGCGGCAGATCATGTCAGCAGCTACACCTATTCGGCCTTGCACCAGCTGCTGACCCAGACCGATCCGGACGGCACCGTCACCCGCTATACCTATGACAAGATGGGCAACCTGGTCGAGACGCGCCGCGCCCTGGCCCTGGCCGACGAGCGCGCCACCCAGACGCGTTACGATGCGCTGGGCCGGGTGATCGCCGAATTGACACCCAAGGGTGTCGCCGCCATCGGCACCTCCACGGTCCAAACCGTCATCGACGCCGCCTGGGCCGCCCACAGCGTCAAATACACCTATAACAGCGCCGGCCAGCGCGCCAGCGTGACCGACCAGGACGGCCATAAATCGCTGTACTACTACGACGTCAGCGGCAATCTGCGCTACGGCATCAATGCCGCCGGCGAGGTGAGCGAATACGCCTATACGCTGTTCAATCAGCAGAGCTCGGTCACCCGTATCAACGGCCGTCTGAGTGGCAGTGCGCTGGCCGCCCTGACCGGCACCGAAAGCCTGGCAGCGATACAGGCGGCGGCGGCCGGCATCGCCCTGATGGGCGCGAACAACACGGCCAGCGCCAGCTATGACCGGTTGGGCAGGGTGATCGACCGCGCCGACGCGCTCGACTACCATAAACTCTTTGTCTACGACGCCTTTGGCAACGTGCTCAGCACCAAGGAGCAGGACACCGGCATCACCACCACCTACCAGTACAACCGCCGTGGCGACCTGACCCTGAGCACGCTCTTCGGCAACCCAGCCTTCGCCAGCAGTGTCAGCTACGACGGCTTCGGCCGCGCGGTGAGCCGCACCGACGCCAATGGCAACATCAGCAGCCTGCGCTACGACAAGCTCGGTCACGTCATTGCGATGACCGATCCGTCCAATCACACCTCGAAGATCACTTACGATGCCTTCGGCCGTGTGCTGACCCAGACCGACAGCCTCGAAGCGGTCACCACCTACACCTACGCCCTCGAAACGGCCGGCTCGTCCTTCACGATGACCACGCCGGAAGGCGTGAGCCACAAGACCACGCAAAACCGCTTCGGCCAGACCGTCACCATCGCCGACAGCCTGGCCGGTGTGATCAAGAACACCACCACCTACGTCTACGACAAGAACGGCAACCTGAGTTCGGTCACCGATAGCCTCGGCAAGATCAATAGCGCCACCTATGACAACGCCAACCTTCAACTGACCAGCAGCGATGCCAACAACAGCGTCACCGCCTACAGCTACGATGCGGTCAACCGCATTCTTAGCCGTACCGTCGACAATGCCGGCCTGAAGGCACAGACCACCTATGCCTACGATGCGCTGGGGCGGACCTCCAGGGTCACCGATCCCAATGGCAACGTCACCGTCACCAGCTACGACGCGAACGGCCGGATCAAATCGATCTGCGCCGACGCCGAGGCACTCCAGCTGACCACCGATTTTACCTACGAACTGCGCGACAAGCCCTTCCGCGTCATCAGTCCGGGCGGTATCATGACCAACTACACCTACGACACGAACGGCTATGGCAGCTCGTCTTTGGTCATGACCCTCGCCCACTCTGGCGATATCCGCACCGACGTCATCTACGACGACACCGGCAAGAACCTGCTGCTGCGCTCCACCGGCCAGTTGCAAAGCAGCCGCTATGGCTACGACAGCAACAACAATTTGATCTGGCAGCTCGATCCGACCGGCGCCGTCACCGGCTACACCTACGACAGCAAGAACCAGCTGATCAAGACCACCCGATACGCCAAGCTCAGCAGCCTGTTCGCGAACGGCAAGCCAGCATGGAACAAGACCTTTACTGCCCAGGAAATCGAAGCCAGCGTCACCGCCGATGCCGCCCATGATGCTGTCATCCGTACCTTCTACGACAAGGATGGCCGGGTGTACGCGCGCGTCGACGCGATGGGCAACGCCACCGTCTACCTCAAATACAACGCGCTGAATCAGCCAACCGAAACCATCAGCTATGCCAATCCGGTCGCGCTGACGGACAGCACCACCACGACCAGTCTGGCGACCCTGCTCGCCAGGTCGGAGCAGGCATCGCTCAGCGACCGTCGCGAAATCGCCGTCTATGACGCGCGCGGCCGGGTGACCGCCACAGCGACCGCGACCAGCCTGAACGCCGCCAAAGTTCAACAATGGTCGGTAAGCAGCCGCAGCTATGACGGCAATGGCAACCTGGTTGGCCGTATCAGCTATCTCACCACGATGGCGACCAACACACCGACGGCCACGTCCATCACCAGCTGGTTGACGGCGGGTGCAACGACATCGGACCAGACCGTCAGAATGCTCTACGATGGCGCCAACCGCCTGATTGGCAGTGCCAGCAAGGTCAGCACCGATGCCAGTTACGGCTACTGGGCGATCACCACCCAGGCGTATGACAAAAACGGCAATGTGCTGCTGCAGCGCAGCTTCAGCAAGAAACTGACGCTGGCACTGGGGGCCTTCCCTACCGCGGCCGATCTCGCCACATTCAGCACCACGACATCCAATCTCAGCAGCTCCGACGCCCAGACCAGCATGGTCTACGATGGCGCCAACCGCATGACCGCGATCGCCACCGCGCAAACCAGCGCCGTGGCGGCGGGCCTGGCGTCGACTTGGTCTGTCGTCACGCAAGCCTACGATTACAATGGCAACCTATCGGAGCGCCACGCCTACAGCACGCCCCTGCAACTCACCGGCAATGGCAAGGTCCCGGGCGCGGCCGAAATCGCTGCCTTTACCGCCATCGCCGCCAATACATCGCTGGCCGACCCGCGCAGCTACTTCGTCCACGACTATGCCGGCCGCCTGACAGCGGTGGCTACCGCGGTTTCCGTTGCCGGCGGCGCCATTCAATGGATGCTGCAGACACAAACCCACGATGCAATGGGCAATGTCATCTCAAGCACGCAGCATGCCAACGCTGTCGACCTCGCCACGGTCAGCCGTTCGATGCCCATGGACTTCCCTGACAAGTTCGCCGACGCCAAACTCGACCGTACCACCAAATACACCTACGATCTGAGCGGCCGGGCCACCGTGATCGTGGACGCGGCCGGCGCCGTTACCAGGCTGGTCTACGACGCCTTGGGCAATGTCGTGCAGCGCATCGCCTATGCCGCCAAGAACGCCAATCCCGCCAGCGCGCCGGGACCGCTCGACCGCGTCACCCGCATCGCCTATGACAAGGACAACCGTCCGGTCTTTACCATCGATGCGCTGGGTGCCGTCACGGAAACACGTTACGATGCACTGGGCAACCGTGTCGCCAGCATTGCCTATGCCAAGCCACTGAGCGGCGCCAATCTGCAGGCGCTGGGCGCCATCACGGACGCGGGACAAATCCAGGGCATGCTCGCGGCCGATCCGGACAACAAAGACCGCAGCACCCAATATGCCTATGATGGCGCGGGCCGTCTGCGCTTTACCGTCGATGCGGCCGGCTACCTCAGCGAAATCAGCTACGACATGCTGGGACGCACGTCCAGCCTGCTGGCCTACGCAACGCCGATCAAAGCAACTGCCGCAGGCCTTGCCGCCGACATCGCCGTGGCGGTCGCGGACCAGACGGCAAGCGCCCGCAAGACCAGCTATACCTACGATGCGCAGGGCAATCTGCTGAGCGCGACCGAACCCGGCCTGCCAGCCGCGACCAAAAGCTATACCTACGATGCCGCCGGACGCCAGCTCACGTATACCGATCAGCTCAACAACATCTGGTACTACACCTATGACGCGCTGGGCCGCCGTCTGACGGAAAAGAGCCCGGCGGTGACCGCCTACCCGGCCAACACGGTCGATTCCACTATGGGGGCCTGGGCTGGCGCGCAGGTATCGCTGCTGACCCAGTATGCCTACGATACCTTGGGTCACCTGATCCGCAAGACCGAGGCGGCCAGCACCTCCATGGAGCGCAGCACCACCTTCGAATACGATGCCGCTGGCCGTCTGCTCAAGACCAATCTGCCGTCGATCAAGATCTACGATGCCGCCAGCGACCCGCTGTCCTCCGCCGGTGCCGCCACGGCGAAGGAAAAGGATTCGGGCATCCGTAGTTTCAGCACCACCTATGACATCCTGGGCAATGCGGTCGCCACTACCGATGTGGGCGGCGTCACCAGCTACAGCGTGTTCGATCAGCTGGGGCGCTTGACGGCCGAGATCGACGGCCTGGGTTACGTCACCGCGTATGCGCGCAACAGCTTCGGCGAAACCGAAAAACTGAGCCGTTACGCAACCTCGCTGGGCACCGTCAGCGCGCCGCTGAGCGAGGCGGCGCTGGCGCTGCGGCTGCTTAAGGCCCCTGCCTCCGACCGCACCATCCTGACCGCCTTCGACCAGCTCGGCCGCGCCGTGCTGGTGCGCGAACCGGTGGTCGAAGTCTTCGACCAGCACAGCCTGGGCCAATCGGCCCTGATGCTGGCGGGACGGACCACGGCAAGCCGCTACGACGCCTTCGGCCAGATTATCGAACGCGCCGTCTACGGTAGCGACACCCAGGGCAATATCGTCACCGCCTCGGCCGTCACGCGTTATTACTACGACCTGCGCGGCAATACCAGCGCGCGCATCGACGCCCTCTCGGCAACGCCGGGCGCCCTGCAGGGTTACCTGAGCACGTTCAGCTATGACCTGGCTGGCAACGTCCTGAGCAAGAAGGAATACAGCAAGGCAATTAATGACTGGAGCGATAGCAAGTACGACGCAGCGACCGCCACTGCCGGGGTCGACCGCGAAGCGCGCTATACCTACGATGCGCGCAATCGCATGCTCACCGAAACGAGCGTCGGCGTCAGCTATACCGACAACACCGCGGCTGCGGCCGCCGTCGCCGGCAATCTGACTACGACCTATGCCTACAATGCACGCGGCGACCGCACCACCGTCACCGATGCGCTCAGCGGCAGCACCTACACCTATTACGACCAGCTGGGCCGCGTCAGCGGCGTGGCCACCAAATCGGGCGTGGTGGCCGGCATCGCGACGGCGGTCTCGCGCCTGACCGAATACAAGCGCGACATCCAGGGCCATGTTGTGCTGAGCATCGAGTATGCCCAGGGCACGGGCAATGCAACGGCCAGCGCGGCAACCCCAACCTCGACGTCGGATGCCAACAACCGGGTCACCGCCACCGCCTACGATATCGACGGCAATGCGATCAAGACGCTGGATGCCGAGCAGTACGCCAAGACCGATCTGAGCAAACGCAGCGCCAGCTATATTTCCCATGATGTCTATGGCCGCACCGCCAAGCAATGGCAAACCGTCACCAGCGATGGCGCCGTACAAACCTCGTATCAGGTCAACCAGTACGACGCGCTCGGCCGCGTGACTGGCATTGTCACGCCGAACGACCGCAGCGCTGGCGCCGGCACGCTCAAGGACCAGGTCGGCTACGAGTACAACGGTTTCGGCGAGCTGGTCAAGACCTCGCTGGGCGACTACTACCGCTACGACCAGGCCGGCAACGCCTGGCTCAGCAACGCGAGCGGCCAGGACGTCGCCGTGCTGCATGACATCATGGGACAGGCTACCGTCACCATCCGCAGCACCAGCACCACCGCACATGCGCTGCAAGCGCTGACGACGGCCACCGCCGTCCTGTCGCTGGACGAGGTGCTGCGCACCGATACCCGCTACGATCTGCTGGGGCATGTCGTCGATGTGAGCAACGCCACCGGAAACCACGCCCAGTTCCTGCAACAAAGTGACGGCAACTGGACCACAACCAGCTCCGCCATTAACCAGACCTCGGCCGGCAGCCTGCTGATTATTGGCCGCCCCGAAGATAGCGACAAGACCTTCAGCGTGAGCTATCGCCGCCTGGCCGACAGCGCCTGGACCGACGCGCCATCGTCTGCGATCAGCTGGGTCAACGGCTACCCGGTCTTCAGCACCGGCGTATTGGCCGCTGGCGACTACGTCTATCAGGTGTTTGCACAGGTGGGCAGTGAACCGCGCTACCAGAGCGCCGGGGGCACCTTGTCGGTGAGCACCCGCGCCACCATGCTGGCCCAGGCCAAACAAATCATTTCGCTCTATCTGCTGCTAATCAACCGCGCACCGACCCAGGCGGAAATCAACCTTGCCTTGCTGGGGATGAACGACGGCAAGACCCTGCCACAATTGGCGTCCAGCCTGCTGGCCAGCGCCGAGGGAATGGCTTTCCTGAAAGGCAGCAATGCCGTCGCCACCATTTATAGCAAGGTGCTCGGTAAAAACCTCGCCAATGCCAGCATTGCCCAGGAAGCCAAAGACTGGAGCAGCAAACTGGACTTGAACAACCGCCTGCTCCTGTCCAACGGTGAGGTACTGGCCAGCCTGCTCGCAGCAAACAGCGCCCTTCTCGACAGACGCGCCGTGGCCTTGTGCAACTACCTGGTCGAGCGGGGTGGCTCCGATGCCGCGATGGCGGCCAAGGTACTCTTCGATGTGGACAAGCTGACCGATGGCGCTATTGCCGAAGGCAGCAACGCGGCGCGGGCGGAAAGCTGGCGCGATCAAATCGTGCGCATCTACGTGGCCGTATTGGGCGCCATGCCGAGTCGGCAGGATACCGACGCCTGGGTCAGCGCGTTGCAAACGGCCACGGCGACCTGGCAGGATATCGCTCAGGGTTTGTACAATTCGAAGACGCCGCTGGCAAGCCAGGGCACCGAAGCGGGCCAGCGCGAGCTGATCGCCAGTCTGTTCAAAAACCTGTTTGGCCGCCTCCCCACCGAACAGGAGACCAATGCGCGCCTGACCCAGATAAACAGATACACGCCGCTCAGCGCCGGTGCGTTTGCGGTCAGCTTCATGCAGGAGGTGGCCAGTTACCTGGGCGCCGATACCGGCATGGCGCTGGCCCGCACGACCCTGTTCGACAAGGTGAAACTGGCACAGGCCTATCTGACGCAACATGCCGGTCCGTCGGACGCGACCGTGATCAGCGTCGGTGGCGCTTATATCGACAGCGTCGTGGCCGATGCCTCGACCCACCTGGCAGCCGGCGCCACGGCGTTGCAGTTGTACCAACGCCTCGGCAATGCACAGAAGGCGCTCGCCGCTTTTGGCAACATAGCCCCAATCTCGGCGACCGAGCGCACACGCCTGCAGATGGCCGCTTTGTTTGTTACCGTGACAGGACGGGCGCCGGAACTCGATGAATTCAATGCCGGCATGACGCTGCTGCAAGCTTCGGCGGATGGCTATGCCCTGCTCGCCAACAAGCTGCTGCAAGACCAGGCCAGCGCCGGCGACACCCTGTATCCTGCCGGCCAGTCCGACGGCGACTTCGCGGCGGCGCTGTATCAATCCTTGTATGGCCAGCCTGCCGATCCGGCGACCGTGGCCACCTGGTCGGCATCGGCCTTGGCCAATGGGCATGCCGCGACCGTGACGCAGATGCTGGCGGCATTGCTGGCCGATCAGGCGCCGGCATCGCTTGCCGCACGCGAACTGCTGAAAAACAAGGCTGCTGTGGCGGTTGCCTATGCCCAGTCCGTTTCGTTCAACAATATCCAGGTCGGCAAGGACGTCATCGCCAGGGTCGGCAGCAGCGGCCTCACCACCGCATTGGACTTCGGACAATCCAAGCGCCTGGAATACGACGCCTACCGGCAAAGCCTGCGCAATCTCGGTCCTGAACTCAGCAAGCTATCCACCGCCTATCTCAACATTCAGAACGTGACCCTATTGACCTTGCCGCCACTTGCGCAAGCAGCGTATCTGTACCGTGGAATACTAAACAAGCTCAATAGTGAAGTATCGGCGGCTGATCTCAATAGCCTGACCACGACAATCAGCCAGAGCGGCATTTACGTGGCGGCAAAGAAATTGTTGGACTCCGTGGCAGGTAAGGCATTGTATGGATCGGAACTCACGGACGGCCAGGGCATAGCGCTAGCCCAGCATATTTACCGTAACATCATGGGCCAGCAAGCGCCGATTGAACCCGGCGCCTTGGACTACTGGGCCAACTATTTGAAAACCGATGTCTCCCATGCGATCATTGAGATGATCGGTCCACGTCTGATGACCGTACCCGCGCCGTCATTGGATGCGGAAACACGCACGCAGAATGGTAACAATCATGTTCACGTGGCACTTGATGCCTACTTCAGCATTCGGACACTAGGTGTTGTCCAGGCCACCACGCCGGGAACAGCCGCCTATCTTGCCTCCGACGCCCTGGCAGCGCTGTTTAATCAAATGGCGGCCGTCCGAACTGGAAATCAAGACGTGGCATGGTATGTCGCCGGCCAACCCGATACGGCGCAACTGCTGCTCGTGATGCAGGCCATGCTCGCGCTGCCGGGCGTAAACGTGGACGACCGTACAATCACCGACGTACTGACGTCGGTGCAAGGTGGCGCCACCGTGGAGAGCGCCATCGCCGCACTGGCCTTGCGCACCACTGAATGCAACCCGGGGAGACTGGCCGCCGGCGCGGCGGTCGCAGCCATCCCGCGCACCTTTGCTGCGGCGATGTACGCGCGTCTGCATCCAGCGAACGGGGCGGGGACCTACGATGCGGCGCAGATCGACGCGCTGTGGATACAACTGAAGAACGCAACCGACATCGGCAAGACCCTGGTCGCACTGGGCAACCCGCGCTATGGCGCCAACACGCCAAGCGGGGTCGCCCTGGCATGGGAGTCCGCCGACTTCGTGTCGAAACGCCTGACCGCCAAGATCACCGAACTGTGGCCGACGATGGAGACCCAGATGGCGGCCCAACAGGCCGCCGACGCACAGCTGCCGTCCACCGGCAACGACCTGCTGATGTTCTACGCGCTGCAACTGGCCATGCGCGGCAACGTCGCGACCTCACAGCTGCTGATCGACGGCACCCTGTCTTTCGACAAGAGCCTGCTGGAATCCGCCAATACCTTGCTGCAATCGGGCGAAGTGCAAGGCTATCTGAGCCAAAGCACCGCTCCCCGCGACTTTGTTCAACGCATCTATGACGCCTTCGGCTGGCCCAACAGCACGGCCGACATCGACCAGAAAACCGCGTTGCTGGCCGGCGGCATGCCGCATGGCGCCCTGGCCGTCGAGATCATCAACAGCATCGTTCATTACGCTGGCAGCGACGTGGCCCGCCAGGCCCGTCACCTGCAAATTCTCGACTCCCTGCACGATACGCTGGCATCCGAGCAGACGCTGCTGGTCAACTATCCCATCAACACCGGCGCGGTCCACGACGCCGCCGACGTCATCGCCGATCTGCCTCTGGGCAGCGCCGACATTCAATTGCTCGTAGCCGGCAGATACAACATGCGCGCCAGCATCGCCGGCAGCCTGCAACCCACGATCACCGTCGACCGCTGGGGCAATGTGCTCAGCATGGCCGATGCGCGCGATCCGAACTGGAAGATCAGCTACACCTACAATTACCGCAACGAGCAGATCGACCAGACCGCCAACGCGCTGGCCGGTGGCGATCCCGCCGAGTTCCATACACAGCAGAAATACGATGCGCTGGGTCGTCTGGTCGCCACCATCGATGCGAATGGCAACCTCAATCGTCAGGGCTACGATGCCAACGGTAACGTCGTCAGCGAAACCCATGCCGACGGCGGCGTCGTCACCAGCACCTTCAACCTGTTCGGTCAGCGCCTGTCGGTGAAGCAGCCGGCAGGCGCCGGACGCTACTACGCCTACGACCATCTGGGCCATCTGCTCAGAACCTGGACCGAAGCGACGCTCAACATCTACGTGGCCGCCAACGACTTCGAGAAGGCCCTGACGGCAACCAACACCGCTGCCCAGCAATTGGTCGATGCTTTCACCTACGACGAACTGGGCCGCCGCGTGAGCACCACCGACGCCAGCCTCGTCGTCACGAAGCAGCGCTACAATCTGAACGGCGACGTCATCAAGACCACCGACGGCATGGGTTATGTGACGACCAGCAGCTACGACGGACAGCACCGCCTGACCGGCCAGACTGACGCCAACGGCAAATCGCAGTCCTGGGTCTTCGATACCGACGGCCGCCTGACAGCCTCATACGACATGGCCGGCAACGTGACCCACTACAGCTACAACGCCAGCGGCCAGCTGGTGCAGCAAACCTCGTCGAAGGGCCAGGATATCCGCTACACCTACAGCGGCATGGCGGTCACGCGTATCGAGGACAAGGGCACCGGTCTGACGACCGACTATACCTATGACGCGGCCGGCAACCGCCTGACCGAAAAGCAGACCTATGCCGGCTGGGTCGCGGTGCGTCCCGAGCATGTGCAAAACAATGTGCTCAGCTACGACAAGCAAAACCGTCTGATCAGCGTGAAGGACGACCAGTACAAGCTCACCTACAGCTACGACAGGAACGGTAACCGTACCAAGATGCGCACGGAATACACTGGCGAGGCCGCTGCCGCCGTTTCCTTCTACGCCTTGAACACCTACGACAGCATGAACCGCCAGTTGATCGTCAACGGCGAGGAGGATGCTCAGCACAATATCGTTTTCGGTCAATACGGCCACCAGATCGTCTACGACAAGTCCGGCAACCGCTTGTCGGACACCTTCCGCGGCGTCAAGATCACACAGTCGGGCAGCACCTATCTGACGGCTGAAGGCCAGACCACGACGGAAACCTACACCTATGACGGCGCGGGCCGCCTCGCCACGGTCAAGCGCGACGCTCTGATGGTCGATACCCGCCACTACGACGCTGTGGGACGCACCGTGGAATCGGGCTTCCTGAGTGCGCCCGTGAACGCCTCCATCAACGCGGCAGCGGCGATGATCGGCCTGGCCGCAGAAAAGCAAACCTATGCCTACGACGCCAACGGCCGGATGACCCGCCAGGTGAGCAGAACCCTGGGCGAAGCCGGTACCACGGGCAACATGGTCGTCACCGACATCAAATATCTCACCGGCGCCGGAGCGAACGGCTACGACAAGGTCGGCAACCTCCTCGGCTACACGGTCGCCAATCTGGCAGGCGCCACAACCGACCAGTACGCCTTCGAATACGATATCAACAGCGTGTATGCGGAGAAATACGTCCGGCTCAACAACGCCAGCTCCACCAGCAGCATTTACGACGTCAACGGCCAGCGCACCAGCGTGAGCAAGCTGAACCCGGAAACGGGCGCCAGCAGCGTGACCAATTACTGGTACGATGCGGACGGCCACATCCAGTCGCGCAAGGCGGGCGACGACACCACCTTCTCGCTGATCGTCAACGGCAACGTGCTGGGCAACGAAACCAGGAAGGAAGGCAACTTCCTCGGCCAGAACTACATGTCGGCCACCGCCGCGGCCTACTCGGCCGCGCCAACCCTCTACACCACCCAGGCCGGCGATACGCTGCGCGACATCGCCCAGCGCATCTGGGGCGACGCCAGCCTGTGGTATATGATCGGCGACCTTAACGGCATCGGCAGCGGCACCGTGCTCGCCGCCGGGCGCGTGTTGAAGATCCCGCAGCGCATCACCACCATCCACAACGACTACCGGACCCACCGGCCGTACAGCGCCGGCGAAGCATCGGGCGATACCATGCCGCTGGGCTCACCGGGCAATGGCGACAGTTGCGGCGTCATGGGCGGCATCGTCACCACCACCATTGCCATCGCCGCCTCCTACATCGGCACCGGCAAGCTCAACGAGCAGGCGATCGACTACCTGACGCATGAGCTAGGCAGCGCCGACGCGGCCCGCAAGGCCATGGAGATGGCCAAGCAGCTAGCTGTCAATGTGGTGTCGCCGATGCTCAATGGCGGCAGCGCCAAAGCCATCGCCAACGACTTCCTGAGCAATGTGCTCGGCAGGGACAGCTCCTCGTACGCCGTCCAGCAGGCGTTCACAAAATATGGCAGCACCCTGGCCACGAGCGCCACCGCCGCCCGCGCCCTGCTGGTGCAAGCGGCCAACAATGGCGCCTACATCCGGACGGCCTTGAAAACAGCCTTCGACTGGAGTGCGATCGCCCGCGCCCAGGCACAGGCCGCTGAACGGGCCGCTGCGCGGGCGGAGCGCCAGGCAGCAGCCGATGAAGCGGCGCGCTTAGCGGCAAAAAAAACAACGACTAATAACACTGCGGACAAGATCATAATCGCTGATGGTCAGCTGTTGGCCGGTAATAGCGCAGCGAACACCGTTGCGGATACGATTGTCAATAACAACAGCTCGACCACTGACGCGACGACAGTGCAAAATGTCGTCCCGGCAAGCACTGACTCCGCGACGAATCAGCCAGCACAGTCCACCAATGTTGACGCCGCTGCTGTACAAACAGCGAACCCGACGGTCGAATACTCCAATCCTTACGGTTCTGCCGGTGAGGGCCGTGTCGGTTATGAATATGAACTGGACACCCAGGCAGCGATTGATTTTAGGAGTAACTACCTTAACGAACAATGGGACGAAAACGAGAAAAATAAAGCTGAATATTTAAACGCGCATCCATCTGCTTCGGAAGATGAGATAAATACTGCCGCGTGGAAAAAAACAGACGTATGGCTTGCCAAGCATCCTTTCGAACTCCCTACCTGGCTCGCGGACTCCCCTGACCGGATGGATGATTTTATGGCAGCGGCAACTGGCTCATTCTCAAACGACTACTACAGCAGTCAAAATAACTTCGGATCATCCGTCACTGACTGGGCACGAAACGGAACAGTTCAAGTTGACGACACTCCGATACAGCAAGTCAACGATGATGAAGATTCCGTCATTGGCGAAGTACCTCATGTCGAAGTCGACTCCGATGAAGATGGAAACACTAAAGATGAATCCGTAGACACTGAAATTACTCAACAAACAACCAACATCACAACTACGGTAGTTACCAACGATTCGACCAAAAGTGAATCGATTACTGCAGCTGGCACGAATCCAGGTACAGTTACGGTTACGAATGCGGGAACTGGTCCTGGAGTCTATTCGGGAACTGCCCTAGGTATTTCTGGAGAAAAATACCCCAGCTCGGCGAACTACGCCGTAAATGCTAATGACATGAAAATCAATGACTCCGTAATAATCACAACGAAGGGGGAACGGCCATCATGGTTTGATCGCAATATTGTCTATCCCGTCGAGAACTTTGTGAGCCAAGTTGGCAATGCATTGAGTGATTTCTCACATGGCTTCGGCGGCACGGAACAGTTGATTAACGGCGTATTGAATGGCCGTGCAATCGTCTCTGCCGAAAATCAGGCGAACGCTGAGCAACGTTCTCTAAGCAGCTACCAAAGCCAATCGGCTGCGGAAAATCTGGCAAACGGCTGGGTAGAAGATGGACTGTCCACGCGAAGAGTTGGCCCTGTCGTTACCGCGATAGGTCCTGAGCAGATGATGCCTAGTCGCGGCAACGCGGTTGAACAGGTGCTAGCGCGAAGCATAAACGATGGAGTACCTCTAGTTGCCGCAGACATTTTGGCGGGAGTAGCGCTGGCCAAAGCTGGTCAGGTCATCAGTTCATTCTTAAGCAGCGAAACTAAACTAAACTACGCTTTATCGCAGGAGATTCGGGTCGCTTTAGATGCGGACTTGCCGATGTCGGCGCGCATGAACGGGCTGAGCCCGCAGGCGAACGGGGCAAGTAGCGTAGAGAGTTCTTCAATCAGTCTTGTTCGAAATAAATTTCCAGGTGAGGCATTGGACCCCAACGGAAAAATATTTGGCGAAGCGATTAGTAAGGACGGTCGAATTTCGATTGATGGTCGACCAAATCTGCCGAAGGACGTTGATTTCGTCATTACTTCGGATAGTAGGTTGGTACTTGGTCAGAAACATACCACGTTGGCCAACAATGAAGATGTTCTTGCGGCTGGGCAAATGAAGCTTTCTGGACGCGGAGACATTCGGCAAATTGATAACTTATCTGGACACTATCGCCCAACCTCTGATGAGGCGCTTCGTGTACCTGACATGCTGAATAACATGGGTTTTAAGACCACAAATTCATACTTCAAGCTATATGACTTTACAGTTGATTCCAATGGTTTTGTTACGAGAACCAATCTTACCGTTAATAGGCAATTAAAATGACGAAAACCGAAATGTTGGCAATTGCCTCGCAGGAAGCCTATGATGGATACGGAGTTTCTGATGAGGTTGGAATTTCATATTTCATGAAATTTATTCCAAGGTTGAGTAAATTTGATTTTGGTACTGTCCTGAAGTACCAAATGCAGTCTTATCCGCACAGGTATGTACTAGACTTTATTCTCTCAAGTTCGACCCTATGGCTCAATTTGTCCGCCGCTGCATGGTTAGAAATTCTGAATAGTCCCGATGTTCGTACGGATACATCCAGGACGAATGATCAGGTTGGACAGTTTGCAGACGTAGAATTCTTGAGTCGGTATGTTGGGGTCGATGCGCTCGGGTTCTTGATCGATTCTATGAATGCATCAATGTCCGACAAAAAATACGCATTGGACTATTTTTCAAAATTTCCGTACGGATTAGCTCCGTCACAGCTAGACGATGAAGATCTAGATGGCGTTTATTTTGTGAGTAAAGAACTCTTAATTTCATTGCAGGAAACTCTATGTCATGATTTTGGCTTTTCACGCGTTGAGTGCAATGAGGAGAATGCCAATGAATATATCGATGATTTGCGTAATCGACTGGAATTAGGATAATTGTAGAGGAAGTCTGATTTTTCTATTGGGGCAAATACATTGGTCGGCCCACAACTCGAATCTCCAGTGCAACGATTGCTATATGGAGGGCGGGCTGGTGAAGGACTACCTGGCGCATCGGGCACCCCAATCGCCGGTCGACCAACGATTGCTGAGATCGAAAACCTAACGGCAAAACATGACGTTGAATTTGCTGTCACATACAAGATGGGGCCAGGAAGAAATGGTGGTGGTGGCCAATACTATTTGCATTCGGGTGAAGGCGGAAGTGTAAGTTTCCCATTGGAAGCAGATCGAATGCTTATCAATCATAGCCATCCTGGAATTAACGGAGCTGGCGGCGCTCGTTATGCTAGCGATGCTGATATGGCGGTTATGGAGTACTTGCAGAGTATTGGATCTCCGCAAAGAAGTTCATTAATTATTCCCGTTGATAGGAACGTGACGGTAAGGTTTGGCTTGGGACGTGACCTAAGTAACGGGAACGGGTTACTGTACTCCGATCCAACAAAGAGCATCTGGATTCCAAAAAAGCCGGGCCAATAATGGCACTTGAATTCAATATGAGAAGTTATGAAAAATCGCGACAAATTGTGCTTTACAGGAGACCTTCATGAATAAACCTGAAATTGATAATTATTCCTATCTTTGGAATGGGTCGGCGCCAGAGTGGCATTTGAGGCCGTTGCCGCGACAAATTGAAGCGGTAATGTTTTTTGAAAATGGTGTCACTGGAAAAGATGTCTTAACCCTAAAAAATATTTCGTCAGAGTACGCGAAAGTGCCGACTGCCGAATTGCTATCGAAATTGAAGGGCACGACATCCGTCAGTTTAGGTACGATAAGTGCCGATGCAGCCGTTGGTCTTGAGAATAAATGCAAGGCGTCTGGAGTGAAATTGCGCCTAATTGAAAAAGAGGCAAGGTATGTTATTGTTAATGGCGTGAAGAACAGCATCCTTGCAATCGAGGATAATGATATCTACCGTGAGGTCAAAGAGCGAATGTTGACGGCAGGTGTCCCAATTCTGTCAATAGAGTAAATGGGGCAAATAGCGTCGAGGTTATTGGCGCCGCCAATGGGCTTGGCCGGGTCAATTTGATCAACCCGGCCGGTCGAACGGATAACTGTACGGCGTGCGTCAGTGTCAACATTTCCGCCCTGGGAAAAATCAATGGACGAGCTAGGCTTTGATACCATATTTGATTCATCTTCGGAAATGATAATCTCCAACAAAAGACTGAACCAATGATCGACATATTTCAACCATTAAGTTATAAAATACCTCAACCAGCGCCAGATGAAATTTCAATAATTTTAAATTCATCCATTCAAGAATATATTATTGATGAAATTTCCTGTTCGCAATACATCGACATTGCAGAAGGCTTTTTTAGGTTCAAGAAAATAAATAAAAGCACCGAGCACAACGATCATACTTTTCAGAAAATTTCAACAATTTATGAAATTGTAAAAAATTTCAATCCTGACGATATAATTATTAGGGTCGACTATTTATTAAATTCCGGATTAAAGGTTGGAATTTATATAAAAAAAGATTCAGGATTGGTGATCGGCAGTATACGAGGGTACCGTACTGACAGGATAACTAAACAAGAATACCAAAAATTATGGTACGGGACTTCTGAAGGACCAACATCGTAATCGAGGAGAAACACGGTATCGATTAGCTGTGCTTTATTCCTCATCAAGCATACTGATACGCACCAGATCCGCCACATTATCGACCCCCAGCTTGCTCATCAACCGCGCCTTGTGCACCTCCACCGTGCGCACGCTGATGCCCAGCGCAGGGCCGATCTCGCGGTTATGCCGTCCCTGCACCACCAGCCGCATCACCTCGCGCTCGCGCGGCGTCAGCTCGCGCAGCAGGCCGGCGCTGCGGGCGCGCTTCTGCAAATCGCCGCGCTGCTGATGCTCGCGCGCGAAGGCTTCATCGATCGCCGCGATCAGCTTGACGTCGTCCAGCGGCTTCTCCAGAAAATCGCTGGCATTGGCCTTGAACGCGGCCCGCGCCAGGCTGACGTCGGCGTGGCCGCTGACGATGATCACCGGGATCAAACACCCCAGCGCGGTCAGCTTGGCCTGCAAGGCCAGCCCGTCGATGCCGGACATGCGGATATCGATCAGCAGACAGCCAGCCCAGTCGCGCTGCCAGGTCTTTAAAAAATCCTCGCCGCTGGCGAACATCGCGGTACGGTAGCCGCGCACGCCCAGCAACAGGCCCAGCGCATCACGCACCGAAGGGTCGTCATCGACGATAAACACGGTCAGATTCGATTGCAATTTACTCTCCAGTTTCCATCAAGGGCAGCACCAGGCGGAACACGCCATGGCTGCCCACCTCGGCCCACAGCTTGCCGCCGTGGGCTTCGGCGATCGCGCGGCTGAGCACCAGTCCCAGGCCCAGCCCGCTCGCCTTGGTCGATACAAAGGCTTCGAACAGGCGCATGGCCGTCTCCTCCGAGACACCCTTGCCGCTATCCTCCACCGTCAAGCGCAGACGCGCGCCGCCGATCGCCTGCACCAGCACGCGGATGCTGCGCTGGCCGGCAGGCTGCTCCAGCACCGCGTCGAAGGCATTGCCCAGCAGGTTGCGCAGCACCAGTTCCAGCTGCAGACGGTCGGCCTGCAGCGTCAGCGGCGCGACCGGCTCCACGATCAGCTCGACCCCGTGCTGCTGGCACTGGGCCTGGAACTGCTGGCCGATCACGGCCACCAGGCTGCCCATCTCGACCGCCTCAAACTGCAGCGCGCCGGTGCGGAAGAAATCGCGCAGGCGCCGCACCACTTCAGCCGCGCGGCCCGATTCGGCGATCATGCGCGCGATCGCGTCGCGCAGGCGCTCGCCCGTCTCGCCCTGCTCCAGCAGGTACTGGCAAGCCTTGCCATAGGCCGACAGCGCCGTCATCGGCTGGTTCAGCTCATGCGCCAGCGCGGCCGCCATTTCCCCGGCCGCGGCCAGGCGCAGGCTTTGTTTCAGTTCATTGGCCGCCTTGCGCTGCTCGTCGACGACGATGCCGATGAAGAAGCCCACTAGCGCCAGCATGGCGTCGAGCACCTGCAGTTCATACACTTCGATGGCCACCGCGTGGGTCCACTTGACCAGGCCGATGATCCCGGTCTGCAGCACGAACACCATCAGCGCGGTGCCATACAGGCCCTGGCGCGAGGCGGCCCAGATCACCGGCAGGAACAGGAAATAGAAATGCTTGAACTCCGAACGCGCGATCGAGCCGAACACCAGCGCCAGCACGACGATGGCCAGCGCCAGATAGCCCAGGGTCTCGCCGCGCCACACGGTCTGGCGCAGGCGCGCCCGCCCGCCGGGACTGGCCAGCATCCATAGCAGCGGCATCGACACCACCACCCCGACCAGATCGCCGGTGCCAAAGCGCAGCAGCGCCAGGCTGGCCTGGCCGGGCGGAATCAGGCCGGCGCAGGCCAGCAGGCCCACATAGGCCAGGCCGTTCATCAAGGTGCCGACCACCACGATCACGGTCCAGCGCACCAGCCGGGTGCGATTGTTAAAGATATCGCCGCTGGAAAAACTGCGCCGCAGTGCCGCACCGATCAGGCCATAGCCGGCCGTCAGCGACAGCGCGCCCAGCACCGTCAACAGCGGCCCGGCCGGCATGCCGCGCACCAGCACCTCGCCGGCCAGCAGCGCGCCAAACCACGGCAGCGCGGCGCGCCGCCCATAGCGCAGCCAGAACACCAGCCCCAGCGCCGGATCAGGATTCCAGGGGGTGATGTTCAGACCATACAGCGGGTCGATATAGGTAGCCCAGTCGAGCAGCAGATACAGCGCGACGAAGGCGCAGTAGTGCAGAAAGCGGGAACGGGCAGCGGACATATAAGAGGTTTTGTATCGTTATGTTTCATTATGCCCGCCAGAATGCTCTGGCGCATCACTGATTACCCCTAAGTGTTTTACGTACAAGGCGATGGGATGGTGCGGCTTTAGCCCTTGCTTGCGGCATTTTTTGCCGGAAATGGCGGTTACGGGAAAGCCGTAAGCCAATCCGCGAATTTACAGTACGTTACATGACCGTTACCATGCCGCCTGTTATTTAAAATTCCATAAGTGCACATAAACGATGCCGCAGTTAATCACCTTACGCTCCGGCCTGGCCGGCAATGCTGGCGGCTTGTCGCGCGTGCGCGAATCGCTCAAGCTGTCGCTGCGCGCCTTCGCCAACCGGCGCGCCACCTTCGGCTGGCTGCAGCTGCTCAATTCGCATCCCCTGTTCCATGATCTGGTGCGCTCGAATCCGCGCCTGGTCTACAAGATCTACCGCCCATACCTGAGCAATACCTTCAACTGTGCCCAGCGCCTGGCGCTGCTGCAGCAGCATTACCGCTTCATCTTCCAGCATGGCCTGGGGCCGCTGGTGGTGCGCGCCGCGCGCGCGCCGGTGGTTCTGGCGCAGGCCGAAACCAAGTCCGGCGCCAGCTACCACGTGCAACTGCGCGCGGTCGAGCCGCTCGAACGCGAGGGCGAGCTGGTGCTGCAACTGATGCACGGCGAGCAGCTGGTGTATTCGGCGGCCTTCTCCTTCTTCCAGCAGGATGGCCGAATGGCGCTGGGCATCGGCTGCATGCAGGGTCCGCAGGGCGACGCCGGCCTGGACCTGATCCGCGAGGCGACCCGCGAGCTGCATGGCCTGCGCCCGAAGAATTTGATGTTGCGCCTGCTGCGCCAGCTCGGCTACAGCTATGGCTGCGAGCAGTTGCGCCTGGTGGGCAATGGCAACCGCGCGGTGCGCACGGCGGCCCGCAAGGGCCGGGTATTCGCCGATTACGACGCGCTGTGGCAGGAACTGGACGCCCAGCCGCGCGCCGATGGCGACTTCCAGCTGCGCTGCGAAGCTTTGCAGGCGCCGGTGATGGCCGACATCGTGTCGAAAAAACGCTCGGAGGCGCGCAAGCGTCACGAGATGCTCGAAGCCCTGTGCACGGCAGTGTATGCGGGGATGCAGGCGCCGCGCATGGCCGTGGTGGCCAGCGCGCCGGCGGCGCATGATTTTTCGGACAGCGCAGCAGTGCGCGCCATGCTGCCGGCCGAGTTCAGCGACGCAGTGGCCTGAGCTTAAAACCCAAGGCGTAACCCCGGGGTACGACCCGACGGGTCGTACCCCAGCTCTTTGCCTTGGGTTCAGGCAGACGCCGCCGGCCGGCCGATAAGCATTCCCCCTAACTTGCAATGCCACCGCGGCGCCCCACTACGCAAGCCGCAAATCCGGTACCATAGAAGCGTTATCCGTTTTCTCTCGCCGGCCCCGGCCGCCAGTCTGTCTCATCCGATTGTAAGGAGCAACGTCATGCGCGTGGATATCTATCGCCGAACCGAGCCGAAGGGCCTGTTTTCCTACCTCGCCGTCCCCGAAGGAAAACGCATCCCCGAAGAAGCCATCAATACCGACTGGCAGCCCGAAGCCCAGCGGGTGGAAGTCGACGAAGCAGCAGATGCCCTGCCCCTCTACCCCATCGAATCACCACTGGCCCAGATAGTCGCCAAAGGCTACGCCATCACGGCACTGAAGGATCAAGCCGACTGAGGCTGTTCCAGGTAGCGCGTACGCAGGCTGCGCGCCTGCTGCGCCACTTCCGCCACACTGAAACCGGCGATGCTGAAGGGATTATTCGACAGCACGCAGGCCCCCAGCCGCGAGCGCGGCCCCCACTGCACCGCCTTGATGCCATTGTTCTGATAAATGCCGATGACGGCCGTGTCGTAGGCCGAGGCGATATGGATCAAGGCCGTATCCGGGCTGATCACCAGATCGGCGCGCTGGCACAGGCGCAGCAGCTTGGGCAAATCACCTTCGCAATTGAGCACCTGCACCGTTACCTTCGCGCCCGCGTGATCGGACACGGCGCCACGATCGGCCACGCTGCCTTGCGCAGCAACAGTCCGCATAGCGCCATCCTGGGCGGCGCCATCCGGCGCGACACCCTCCTGAGCGGCACCATCCTGCGCGGCACTCTCCAGCTGCGCGCCCGCCACCGACTGCGCGACCTGCTGCGCCACCGCCAGGGTAGCGGCGGTGCACACCAGCGCCAGCGCGGCCTGCGGCGCCACCGCGTGCAAGGCCCGCAGCATCTGCTGCGCATCGTCCGGCGCGATGGTGCGTTCGGCATCGGCCGCAAACAGATTCACCACGATCACTTCGCGCCCCGCCGGCAGCAGCGCATCGATGTCCGCGCTGTGGGCCGGCATGCCGATGTCATAGCCCAGCTGCACTGGCACCGGCACGCCCAGCTGCGCCAGCACCGCGCCGCAAGCGTCGATCTTGTGATGCAGCGGGCCGCGGTTGAAGTCGCGCAGATCGATCACCTGCCCCGCCCCCGCGAGCCACAGCAGCAGTTTGTTCTTTTCCTTGCGCAGCGGCTGCCAGGTGACGATGGCGTCGTACTGCTCGCGCCGTAGCGCGCGCCCGGCGCGCACCGTCTCTATCCATCCCGGCCGCTGCAAAGGCCAGCAGCGCGCGATGCGCGCATCGGCCTGCCAGAACGGCGCGGTCACGCCCGCCACGGTGGCGTGGATGACGCAGTCGGGCGCGGCCCGGTGCAGCGCGGCCACGAAGGCGGTATTGACGATCGCGTCGCCCAGCTTGCCGTCCTGCGACAGGAACAGCACCTTGCGCGGCAGCGTCGCGCGCGGCTTAATACTCAATCGCCACCTCGGTCGCTCCCAGCACCTGCTGCAAAGCCAGTTGCAGCTCGTCCGACGGCGCCACGCGCCACTCGTCGCCAAGCTGCAGCACGCAGCTCACGCCCTGCGGCTGGATGCGCGCGCTGACCGGCAGGCCGGACTCGGAACGGTGCGGAGCCAATACCTCGGCGATCTTGCGCGGGTCCAGCGTGGACGGCAGTTGCAGTCCCAGCTGGCGGCCGTACTGGATGCGCGCGGTGACGATGTCGAAGACCTTCTCGGCCGAGATGCGCAGCCCGCCCGAGAAGCGGTCTTCCGACACCTTGCCGACCACGGCCAGGAACTCGTCTTCCTTGAACATCTTCTTGTTCTCTTCGAACACCTCGCTGTAGACGGTCACTTCGACCACGGCACTCTTGTCGTCCAGCGTGACGATCAGCAGCTTGCCGCGCTGGGTCATCTGCGGACGGATGCCGGTGATCACGCCGCACAGCATGCGCGGTTCGCGCGACGGCTCCAGCTCGGCCAGCTTGGTGCGGGCGAAGCGGCGCGCTTCCGGCGCGAAGGAATCGAACATATGGCCGGACAGGTAGAAACCCAGCGCGATCTTTTCCTCGGCCAGCTTCTGGCGGTCGGTGAAGGGCGCGACCTTGACGTATTCCGGTGGCGCCACCAGATCGCTGTCGTCGCCGCCGAACAGGCTGACCTGGTTGGCCGCCTTGGCTTCCTGGTCGGCGCATTCCATGGCGAAGCTGACCGTGGCCAGCAGGATCGCGCGGTCGATATTCAGGCAATCGAAGGCGCCGCTGCGGATCAGGGACTCGATGGTGCGGCGGTTGATCTGTTTCTTGTCCACCCGCTTGCAGAAATCGAACAGGCTGGTGAACGGTCCGCCCGCGGTGCGCGCGGCGATGATCGCCTCGATCGCGCTCTGGCCGGAACCCTTGACCGCACCCAGGCCGTAGCGGATCTGCGTGACTTTCTTGCCCGTGACCGAAGGCGGCGGGCCGTCCGGCATGAAGCGGTAGTCGGACTTGTTGACGTCCGGCGGCAGCAAGGTCAGGCCGCAGATATCGATCGCATCCTCGACCAGGATTTTTACCTTGTCGGTATCGTCCATGGCCAGCGACATATTCGCCGCCATGAAGGCGGCCGGATGGTGGGCCTTCAGGTAGGCGGTGTGATACGACAGCAGCGCGTAGGCGGCGGCGTGCGATTTATTGAAACCGTAGCCCGCGAACTTTTCCATCAAGTCGAAGATCTCGTCGGCCTTGGCATTGGAGAGGCCATCCTTGGCCGCACCATCGCGGAAGATCTGGCGGTGCTCGGCCATCTCTTCGGCTTTCTTCTTACCCATCGCGCGGCGCAGCATGTCCGCGCCGCCCAGCGAGTAGCCGCCGACGATCTGCGCCATCTGCATCACCTGCTCCTGATACACCATGATGCCGTAGGTTTCGGACAAAATGGATTCGGTGCGCGGATCGGGATAGTCGAATTTTTCGCCGTGCTTACGCTTGCAGAAGTCCGGAATCAGGTCCATCGGGCCCGGACGGTACAGCGCCACCAGCGCGATAATGTCCTCGAAGCGGTCGGGACGCGCGTCTTTCAGCATGCCCTGCATGCCGCGCGACTCCAGCTGGAATACCGCGACCGTCTTGGCCTTGGTCAGCAGCTCATACGAGGGACGGTCGTTCAGCGGCAGGCGCGCCAGATCGAACTCGGACTCCTTCGGATCGAGGTGCTTGATGTAGCGTACCGCGCGGTCCAGGATGGTCAGGGTCGTCAGACCCAAAAAGTCGAACTTGACCAGGCCCACGGCCTCCACGTCATCCTTGTCGTACTGCGACACCACGCCGCCGTCGCCGCCCTGGGTGTAGAGCGGGCAGAAGTCGGTCAGCTTGCCGGGAGCGATCAGCACACCACCGGCGTGCATGCCGATGTTACGGGTGATGCCCTCGACCTGCTGCGCCAGATCGAGCAGCTGGGCCACTTCTTCTTCGTTCTGCTGGCGTTCCTTGAGCATCGGCTCTTCCTCGATCGCCTCGGCGATCGACACCGGCTTGCCCGGCTTGAAAGGAATCAGCTTGGACACGCCGTCGCAGAAGTTATAGCCGAAGTCCATCACGCGGCCCACGTCGCGGATCGCGCCCTTGGCCGCCATGGTACCGAAGGTGGCGATCTGCGAGACCGCCTCCTTGCCGTACAAATCCTTCACGTGCTGGATGACGCGGTCGCGTCCTTCCTGGCAGAAGTCAATATCGAAGTCGGGCATCGAAACCCGCTCAGGGTTCAGGAAGCGCTCGAACAGCAGATTGTATTTGAGCGGATCCAGATCGGTAATCAGCAGCGAATACGCCACCAGCGAACCCGCACCCGAACCCCGGCCCGGTCCGACCGGCACGCCGTTTTCCTTGGCCCACTGGATAAACTCGGCCACGATCAGGAAGTAGCCGGGGAACTTCATGTTGCAGATGGTATCGGTCTCGAACTTCAGGCGTGCCTCGTAACGCGGGCGCTCCTTCTCGCGCCGCTCTGGATCGGGGAACAGCTCGAGCAGGCGCTTTTCCAGCCCGGCCTTCGACTCGGCGACCAGGAATTCGTCGATCGTCATGCCCGGCGGCGTAGGGAAGTTCGGCAGCTGCGGCTTGCCCAGCGTGAGCGTCAGATTGCAGCGCTTGGCGATTTCCACCGAGTTTTGCAGCGCCGCCGGCAGGTCGGCGAACAGCGCGCCCATCTCGGACTGCGACTGGAAGCGCATCTGCTCATTGAAGCGGCGCACGCGCTTGGCATTGGCCAGCATCTCGCCTTCGGCGATACAGGTGCGCGCCTCGTGGGCGATGAATTCGTCCGGCGAGATGAACTGCACCGGATGCGTCGCGACGACCGGCAGGCCCAGTTTGGACGCCAGCGCCACCGCATGGCGCACCTGGGCTTCCTGGTTGGCCTGGCCGGCGCGCTGGATCTCAACGTAGAAGTGGCCGGGGAAGATCGCCGACCATTTTTGCGCATGGCGCTCGGCCAGCGGCAGGTTGCCGTTCTCGATCGCCGTGCCGATGTCGCCGAAGTGGGCGCCGGACAGCGCGATCAGGCCATTGGCCGGATTCTCGCCCGGCAGCAGCTCGTAGGTATTGGTGGCCAGCGCTTCGAGCCACTCGGTGCGCACCTCGGCGCGGCCCTTGTACTGATTGGTGAGGAAGGCGGTGGAGAGCAGTTCGCACAGCTGCAGATAACCCATGCGGTTCTTGGCCAGCAGCAGCAGGCGAGATGGCTTGTCCCGGTTGTCGTCGTTGCTGATCCACACGTCCACGCCGACGACCGGCTTGATGCCCTTGCCGCGCGCGCCCTTGTAGAACTTGACCATGCCGAACAGATTGGACAGATCGGTCATCGCCAGCGCGACCTGCTTGTCCTTGGCGGCGGCCGAAATCAGGTCATCGATGCGCACCAGGCCGTCGACGATAGAGTATTCCGAGTGCACCCGCAGGTGGACGAAGCCCGGTCCCGCTGGTGCCGTTGGAACCGCCGCTGGCACGACTGCCGTGTTTTCTTGTTCGTTTGCTACCATGTTCATTAAGCTGCCCGCCGCTGTTTCAATATCCGGCTATTTTACCGCGCCGGGAGGCAGAGCCGGGCTATTCAAATACCGGACGGCCTGCGTTGCGGGCCGCCTGGACCAACTTTCTGTCGAAGCTAGCCAGCATGCCTCCGGTTCTCAGCAGGAGATCAAGATAGCTGGCGTCATACGAGGTCAGGCCGTAAAGCCGGGCCAATGTCATGGCCGGGTCCCTGCGTTCCGCCGGGCTGGCCAGATCAATGACAATGGGCATATCGTCCAGCAAAGTCAGGAAGTCGCTGGTATCGGCAGTGGTGATGAGCTTGCGTCTTTCACCTACCAGCAAACCATTGGAAACTTCCGTGTGCCACAGCGACGGCACCAATGTTGTTCGATCCAAGGTCGCCAACAAGGCTCGCTTGGAACAGTCGCGCTCACGTGAATCCTGCCGTTCGAACTTCCACGACAATGCCATTGAGGCATCCAGGACCAGGATCACGTCCTGCCTTCTGCGATCCAGCTTTCAATTTCCTCGCCGCTGATTCCTTTTACTTTCTTCAGCGCAAGCATTGCGGCGACAGCAGCGGAAGCATCACCCTTTCTGCCGCTACCATAGGGAACCAAATCAGCAACGGGCTCACCGCGAATCGTAATGGTGTAGCGCTGACCAGTACGAACCTTGCGTAATATCTCTGATAACTTTGCCTTGGCATCGTAGGCACCGATTTCTTTAAACATGACAGACGCTCCTATCTGGTTCATCAGCTAGTTCAATGATAGCACCGCACATCTGGAAATGCCTGTTTTTTGAGCAGGTATAGCGATTCGACGGGCATTAGCGCGTATAATGTCGGCTGTTCCGCTTTTACCCATACGCACCATGCAAGCTCACACTTCCAGCGCCGCCGATCAGTCGGCCGCCGCCATTGCCGCAGCCGCCGCCCATGTCAACATCGCGGCCTATAAATTTGTCACGTTTGACAATACCGAGGAAATGCGCCCGCTGTACCAGGCCATCTGCAAGGAACTGGAGCTCAAAGGCACCATCCTGCTGACCCCGGAAGGCATCAATATGTTCCTGTCCGGTCCGCGTTCGAAGATCGACCAGTACCTGGCCTGGGTGCGCAGCGACGCCCGCTTCGCCGACCTGGAAGTCAAAGAGAGCTATTCGGTCGAGCAATCGCACAAGCGCATGCTGGTGAAGATCAAGAAAGAGATCATCACCATGCGCATGCCCCTGATCAAGCCGGAAGAAGGCCGCGCCCCCTTCGTCGACGCCACCACGCTCAAGCGCTGGTTAGATGCCGGCGTGGACGACGCCGGCAAGCCGGTCGTCATGGTCGACACCCGCAACGATTTCGAAGTGGACGTGGGCACCTTCGACAACACGGTGGACTACCGCATCGCCAAGTTCACCGAGTTCCCCGAAGTGATCGCCGCCCACAAGCCCGACTTTGAAGGCAAGACCGTGGTCACCTTCTGCACCGGCGGCATCCGCTGCGAAAAAGCCGCGATCCACATGCAAAACATCGGCTACGACAGCGTCTACCAGCTCGAAGGCGGCATCCTGAAGTATTTCGAGGACGTCGGCGGCGCCCACTACACCGGCGACTGCTTCGTGTTCGACTACCGTACCGCCCTCAATCCGCAACTGGAAGCGGTGGAAACGACCCAGTGCTTCGCCTGCCGCGCCGTGGTCACGCCGCGCGAGCAACTGTCGCCGCAGTATGTGTACGAGAAATCCTGCCCGCATTGCTACGGCAAGGACGACGTCAACTCCTAAGGTGAACCGCCTTTTTCAGGCGCCCGAGTGGACCAATCGTGCCCGCAGTGACATTACGCATTTCGTGGTCAATACGAAAGACTCGCAAGTAGCTTGAGCATGAAGCGAGCTTAGGACTTATCGGGACGGCGGAGATCGAGTGCGCTCATGAAATCCGCAACCGTGTCAAATTTCTTGCCGGGGCCGGTGTCGAAGGCTTCCTTGACCAGTTTGTAAACACGCACGTCTTCTTCGTTCCGGGGTCCGTAGCTATCCGGGACGTCTGGCGTCGGCAATAATTGTACCGGGTCAATGGATTTAAGATTGAGCGATGTCATGGGACTAATTCTACGCCCGTCAGTGAAATGCAAACCAATCCAGCGTGGACGACGCCGGCAAGCCGGTCGTCATGGTCGACACCCGCAACGATTTCGAAGTGGACGTGGACAGCTTCGACAACACGGTGGATTACCGCATTGCCAAGTTCACCGAGTTCCCCGAAGTGATCGCCGCGCACAAGCCCGACTTTGAAGGCAAGACCGTGGTCACCTTCTGCACCGGCGGCATCCGCTGCGAAAAGGCCGCGATCCACATGCAGAACATCGGCTATGACAGCGTCTACCAGCTCGGAGCCTGAAATATTTCGAGGAAGTGGGCGACGCCCACTACACCGGCGAGTGCTTCGTGTTCGACTACCGTACCGCCCTCAACCCGCAGCTGGAAGCGATGGAAACCACCCAGTGCTTCGCCTGCCGCGCCGTGGTCACGCCGCGCGAGCAGCTGCCAGCGCAGTATGTGTATGAGGTGTCTTGCCCGCATTGCTACAACAACGATAATTTGGCCGCAGACTAACGCCACCGCGCCGCGTTCTGCGACAATGTCGGCTATGAATAAATTTGTTTTCGCCAATCAACTGCGTGGCATCGCCGCCATCCTGGTCGTCATGACGCACTATTTCGGCACCTATTTCGCCGAACAGGATTTACTGGCACTGCGCACCTTTTCACCCAATCTGCACGTCTCCCCGGCAAGCTGGGTGCGTTACTTCGAACTGCCCTACCAGGGACCGTTTGGGGTCGCGATCTTTTTCCTGATCAGTGGCTTCGTCATTCCCTTCAGCCTGCAAAAAACCACGACCTTGGGCTTTCTGCTGAACCGGGCTCTCCGCATCTTCCCCACCTATGCCTTCTGCCTGGGCATAGGCACGCTGGCGATCTTCCTGAGCTCGCGCTACTGGGGCCAGCAGTTCCTCTATGAACCAGCCGTGCTGGCCGCCAATGCGCTGCTGGTGCACAATGTGCTCGGCTACCCATCGATGGATTCGGTCAACTGGACGCTGGCCATTGAAATCAAGTTCTATCTGCTGGCGGCGCTGGGCGCGGCGGCATTCTTCCGCAAGAACAGTATCTGGCTGCTGGCTTTCCTCGCGGCCGCCGCGCTGGGCACCTATGGTTTCGCCACCACGCCGACGCTACCACCCATCCTGACGACGCTGACGATGGAGCTGAGTTTCATCATCTTCATGCTGACCGGCACCATGTTCTACCAGCATGCCGCCGGCCTGATCTCCACCGCGGCACTGTGGCTGCGTTCGCTGCTGATCGTCGGGGTGTTCAGCTATGCCTGGTCGATCGGCCCCCAGCAGGCGCAATTCCCGTCCGTGACCCTGTTCTATTATTGCGCCTACGTGGTGTTCGCCGCCTGCTATATCGCGCGCGCCCGCTTCAAGCCGTTGCGCGTGCTCGACTTCTTCGCCGCCATCAGCTACCCGCTGTATTGCGTGCACAGCCTGTTCGGATATTGCCTGCTCAAGGTGCTGATGCACCGTGGCCTGCCGTTTGGCGCGGCGGTGCTGCTGACCCTGGGCGGAGCGACGCTGCTGGCCTATCTGGTCCATCGCCATGTCGAAACCACCAGCAACCGTCTGGGAAAATACCTGGCCGCCGCGCTATTCCGGCGCAAACATGGCAGCGCCTTCCCACTGGCGCAGCCAGTCCCCGCCGGTGCGCCGGAGACGGCAGCCAACGCCGGCCGATAGGCGCAGCCTTTCCGCAGGCACATAAGACAATGCCCCGGGCGCGCAAGCGAACGGGGCATTCAACCATCTCAAGGGATGTCAGGGCTCAGCGGAAGTAGCTAGCCACCTCCACCACATCGTCGGCCGCCAGGCTGCCAGCGGCGGCGCGCAGGCGCAGCTGCGCATGCAGATAGCCGTAACGGGCCTGCGCGCGGTCGCGCTTGCTGACAAACAGTTGCTGCTGGGCGTTGAGCAGGTCGGCGTTGATGCGCACGCCACCCTTGATACTCTGCTCGGTCGCCTTGATCAGCAACTCGGCCGAGGCCACCGCCTTGTCCAGCGCATTGATCCGGGCCGCGCTGCTAAGCGCCAGATTGTATTGCTTGCGCAGCTCGATAAGCACCTTGCTGGTTTTCGCATCCATTTCGCTGCGGGCTTTTTCGTAGGCCGCGGAAGCCTGGCGCGTGGCCGCGTTGACGCTACCGCCGGAATACAGGGGAATGTTCAGCTGCACGCCGATACTGCGCGACACCGAATCCTGGGTATAGGTGTTGAGCGTTTCGGCGCTGCCCTTGTTATAGCTGGCGACAAAATCGAGGCGCGGCGCATGGCCGGCGCGGTTCTTGTTGATCTCCTGGCGGCTGGCTTCGATCGAGAATTGCTGGGCCTGCAGCTCTGGATTATTTTTCAGCGCCAGTTCCTGCCATTGCTCGTAGCCCGAGGGTTGCAGTGGACGCACCTGGAAGGAGGCGCCAAGCTCATCGAGCGATGTCACCGGTTCGCCGACGATGGCTTCGAGCGTCGCCAGGGCGGTGCGCTGATTGTCTTGCGCCTCGATCAGCTGGGCCTCGGTCAGGTCGAGCCTGGCCTGGGTTTCCAGCACGTCGGTACGGGTGCCCTCGCCCTTGGCAAACAGGCGTTCATTGAGTTTTTTCTGTTCCAGCTGGGCGTCGCGCTGAGCCTGCGCCAACGCCACCTGCTCGCTGTTGACGGCCGCGTCGAAATACGCGCCCGCCAGACGCAGCACCAGCTCCTGCCCCTGGTTGGAAAACACCGCTTCGCTGTACTGGCTCTGGGCCTGGCCCTGCTTGTAGCGCGCCAGCGCATCCAGGTTGAACAGGGTTTGGCGCAGCTGCACGCCACGGCTGCGGCTGATATATTCCGGATGCGTGGTGGGCAAGGGCTTGACGGTCAGGTCGGAGCGGTTCTTGTTGGCCGAGTAGCTGGCCGACAGCTGCGGCAGCAGGCCGCTGCGGCCCAGGGCGCGGTATTCCTTGCCGCTTTCACTGTCGTAAAAGGCCGCGCGATAGGTCGGGTCGTTATGCAGCGCCGCCTCGTAGGCCTGTACCAGGCCGGTTGCGCCAGCGCTGGCGCCGTGCAGCAAGGCCGCCCCCCCCAGCAGCTGGGCCAGCAGACCGGCCAGCACGCCCTGTTTCATTGGACGAAAGCGAGTCATCTTCAATCCTCCGACATGGCCGACTTGCTGCGGTCGAACACAGGCTTGAGCAGGTAATTCATCATGGTGCGTTCGCCGGTGATGACAAACATCTCCACCGGCATGCCGGACTGGATATTCAGCTTGTGGGCCGCGATCATACGCGCGCCTTCCGGGGTCACGCGGGCGCGGATCTTGTAATACGGCTGGCCAGTGCGCTCTTCCACGGTGCGGTCGGCCGATACCTGGGTGATCACGCCGGCAATGTGCGGGGTCTTGTTGCTGTTAAAGGCGGAGAAGATCAATTCCACTTTCAGGCCGGGATGGACCCGGTCGATCAGGTTGACGGCCAACTGGCCTTCCACCACCAGGGCGTCGTCGGTCGGCACCACGTCCATCAGGCGGAAGCCGGACGGCACCACGCCGCCGCGGGTAAACACGTTCAGACCAACGACCACGCCGTCAGCCGGGGACTTGACCTCGTTGTTGGCCAGCTCCAGATCCTGGGCCAGCAGACGGTTGGCCAGCGCTTCGGCTTCTTTCTGTACATCGCTCAGCGTGGTGCGCACTTCCTTCTGGTATTCCTGGGTACGCTGGCTGCGGCGCAGGCTCAATTCCAGCACCTGGCGCTGGGCGCGGCCGATATTGCCGATGTCTTCAGAAATAGCGCCGCTGAGCTGGGCATACGTGCGCTCCAGGTCGAGCAGGCGGCTGCGCGGCACATAGCCATCCTTGGCCAGGTCGCGCATGCCGTCGAGCTGTTCCTTCAGGAAGCCCATCTGGGCTTTCTTGCTTTCACGCGACTCTTCCAGTCCCTTGACCTGGCTTTTCAGGCCGGCGATATTTTCATCGACTGCCGCGAGTTCATCACGCAGCGCCGAGGTGCGCGAGCTGAACAGCTGGCTCTGCAGACTCAACACCGAGGCCACCCGCGGGTCGGCCTTGTACTTTTCCAGCGCCGGTGGGAAGCCCAGCGACTTCGCGCCGTCGCGCTCGGCTTCGAGGCGATTTTCAACCGCGCGCGTCGTGAAATACTGACCGCGTGTCATTTCGGCCTGCGAGCGCGCCATCACCGCATTCATGCGCACCAGCACCTGGCCGGCCTTGACCGTGTCGCCATCCTTGACCAGGATTTCATCGACGGTGCCACCGCTCTGGTGCTGCACCGCCTTGCGGTTCGATTCCTTGGCGACCGTGCCGGACAGGGGCACACCCTTGTCGAGCGGCGCAAAACTAGCCCACAGCAGGAAGCCGCCTACGCCCAGCAGAATGATCAGCCAGCCCAGTTTGCTATAGGCGCTGGCATCGGTGTTGACCGTCGACGGCGACACATCGTGGGAAATCACGTCGGTCGCGAGGGCCTGTTTCGTCATTAACTTCATGCTTATTCCTGTTCGGTGGTGGCGGCGGCGCCAGTGCTGGCGGCGGCCGGTTGCTGAACTTGCTGCGCGGCGGCTGGAGCCGCGACAGGTGCGGCGGGTGCGGCGGCAGCCTGCGGCGCGGCGGGAGCGGCTGCGCCCTGCTGCGCGCCAGCCTGGGCGGCGGCGCGTGCCTGCAACTGCTTCTGGTTCGCTTCCTGCAAGCCATTCAAGATGTCGCGGGTGGCGCCGAACAGCGGCGGCGCACCGTCGCGCAGCAGCAGCAATTTATTGGTATGGCTGATCACATTGGTACGGTGGGTGATCAGCACAATGGTCTTGCCGCGCTGGCGCAAATCGACGATGGCCTTGACCAGCGCCGCCTCGCCGGCTTCATCAAGATTCGAATTCGGTTCGTCGAGCACGATCAGGGAGGGGTCGCCATACATGGCGCGCGCCAGGCCCAGGCGCTGCTTCTGGCCGCCGGACAGGCCGGCGCCGCCGTCGCCCAGCATGGTGTCATAGCCCTGCGGCAGGTGCAGGATCAGATCATGCACGCCGGCACGGGTGGCGGCTTGCACCACTTTTTCGGCATCGATGGCGCCGAAACGGGCGATGTTCTCGCTCACGCTGCCGGCAAACAATTCGATATCCTGAGGCAAATAGCCCATGTGCGGACCGAGTTCGCCCTTGTTCCACTGATAGATATCGGCGCCGTCCAGGCGCACCTTGCCCACCAGCGCAGGCCAGACACCCACCAGCAGGCGTGCCAGCGTCGACTTGCCGCAGCCGCTAGGTCCGATGATACCGAGCACATCGCCCGCCTGAATCGCGAAATTCAGATTGCCGAACACCGGCTTGTTGCTGCCCGGCGGTGCGGCGCTGACGCCTTCGACCGCCAGATTGCCCTTCGGCACAGGCAATTCCATGCCTTCCGAACGGGCCGGATTATTTTCCAGCAAGCCCGTCAGGCGCTCGTAGGCGCTGCGGGTGCTGGCCCAGGTTTTCCATACGCCGATCACTTGTTGCACCGGCGCCAGCGTGCGGCCGACCAGGATAGAGGCGGCGATCATCATGCCCGGGGAAATCTTGCCCTCCACGGCCAGCAAGGCACCCAGGCCCAGCACCAGCGACTGCAGGGAAATCTGGACGAATTTGGTCACCGCGCCGACCAGGCCGGCCTTTTCGCTGGCCTCGGCCTGCAGGTGCAGGAATTTGCCGTGCAGCTTGAACCAGCGGCCCATCAGATTGGGCAGCATGCCCATCGATTCGATCACTTCGGCATTGCGCAGATTGTTGGTGGCCATGGTGCTCGAGGCGATCGCCATCGAGTTCGCTTCCGACAAGGGTGCGTGCGACACGCGCTCATTGATATAGGCCAGCGCCAGCAGCACGATGGTGCCGCCCAGCGCGAACAGGCCCAGTGTCGGCTCGAAATAGAAGATGATGATCAGATATAAGGGGAACCAGGGCGCGTCGAAGAAGGCAAACAGCGCATTGCCGGTCAGGAACTGACGGATATTGGTCAGATCCTGCAGGGCCTGGCCGGCATTGCCGCCGACTTTTTTCAGGTTCTGCTCGAAGGCCGCCGTGTAGACCCGCTTGTTCATGCGCATGTCGAAATGGGCGCCCACGCGCACCAGCACAAAGCTGCGCACCAGTTCCAGGCCGCTGATGAGCAGATAGGTCACCAGCACCATCACGGTCAGCATCAGCAGGGTGGTCTCGTTGCGGCTGGCCAGCACCCGGTCGTACACCTGCATCATGTACAGGGACGGGGCCAGCATCAGCACATTGGTGATCGCGCTGAAGGCGCCGACGGTGAAGAAGGTACTCTTGAAACTGAGGAGCGCCTGCTCGATCTCATTTTTCGGATTGAGGAGTTTATTTTTCATAATGTGGGTACACAAGAGTGGGACTGCGGTGACCAATACCGGTGCGGAACGGTGCGCTGCCGCGCCGATTCCATGGCCACAAAGGGGGAACTATTCCCCGGGCTCGGCATTCCAGCTAGACATTATCCCCTAAAATCACACTAAAATGTGATATGCATCACAAATATTTACACCAGGATTGTTGATCCCGGGTATGTTAGCGCCATCGCCCCAGCGGCCGCAGCCACGCGGCGGCGGCCGTAAATGAAAAAAACCGCTCTCTTGCGAGAGCGGTTTTTTTGCGAACCTGGGGACCGGAACAGCATCCCCGTCACTGGCATGGTTACCTAGGCAGCCATGCACAGAGCGTTCAACTTTGCAATTAAGCGAAGGTGAAGTCGCCAGCGGTGGTGGTCGATTCGGTCAGGGTGGTGAAGCTGGTCACGCCGGTCAGTTTGATCATGAAGTCATCGGAACCGTCGGCGGTTGCGCCTGCGCCGTAGACGTAGGTGTTACCGCTTTGTACGAAGAAGACCACTTCGTTGGCAGCGATAGCACCATCGGCAACCAGGGTGGTGATTTTCTCAGCCAGGGTGTCGTCAGCAGCGGCGAAGGTAGCCAGGCCACCAGCCGATACCACTACCGATGCGGTAGCAACTGCGGTGCCGCCAGCGTCAGCAACATCGTTAGCTGCAGCGAAGCGCAGGATGTCGCCGATGGCGAAGCCCGAGATCACGTCAACACCAACGCCAGCGCCGTCGGTTGCGGTGTCAGCTGCAACGCTGACGAAGATGTCGTCGCCTGCACCGCCAGCCAGGATGTCAGCACCGGTACCGCCGGTGATAACGTCGTCGCCTGCGCCAGCAGTGATGTTGTCAGCTTGAGCCGAACCGGTGATGGTGTCATCGCCAGCGCCGGTGGTCAGCGAAACGCCGTTGGTGGTGGTCAGAGCGAAGTCCAGGGTCACGTCGCCGGTGGCGGTCGAAGCGTTGACTGCCGAGTTGATCAGCGCAGCGGTAGCGGTGCTGGTGATGCTCACGTCCGATGCGCCGGAAATGTTCAGCACGGACCAGTCATCGTGTGCCAGGGTGGTGATCGAGGTCAGTCCGGTGCCGGTGTTGGCAACCAGATTGATGGTCTCGACATCAGCAGCCACCAGGGTAGCGATGGCGACAGCTGCGTCGTCAGCGCTGGCGGTGATGGTCAGAACGTCCAGGTGACCAACAGCTGCAGCGTCTTTCACGCCGAAGTCCAGGGTAGCAGCGCCGGTCACGGTGACAGCAGCGGCTTGAGCAGCGGTCAGGTTCACGAAGGTCGATGCGCCCGAGGTGCTGATCGAAACGATGCCAGCGATGTTGTCCATGTCGATGTCGGTGACAGCGGTAGCGGTCAGCGATTCGAAGTTGGTGTACAGCGCGCCCGAAGTTGCATCCAGTTGACCGTTGGCGGTGAACTCGATGCTGTCGGTGCCTGCGCCGCCGTTGACAGCTGCGCCAGCTGCCAGGGTTGCGCCAGCAGTAACGACATCGTTACCCGAACCGCCAGTGAATTTCATGGTGGTGCTGGTACCCAGGGTTGCGGTGATCGCGCCGGTAGCGGCCGAACCGTCAACGGTCACGGTAGCATTGTTCAGGATGCCAACGGTGCGAGCGCCCGAACCGGAGATAACCAGTTTAGGACCAGCAACAGCGTTCAGGTCGGTCACGATGGCGCCAGCGCCGGTCAGGGTGACCAGATCGCCAGCGGCGGTGATGCCGGCAGCGGTAACAACACCGGTGGTCAGCTTGGTAGCTGCATCGATGGTCAGGGTGTTCGACGAAGCAGCCAGGGTCAGCGCGTCAACAACGTTGCTTGCACCGGTCGAGTGAACGGTGGTGCCGGTGATGCCAGTGCCGGTCAGGATGACGTCAGCGGTACCTTTGGTGCCGTTCGAGAAGTTCACGACAGCAGCGGTTGCAGCAGCAGCGTAGCCGAAGTTGTAATCGCCAGCATTGGTGACGGTACCGTTGCCGATGACGCCGAATTCGCCACCCGAAGCCAGGTTGGTGACGGTGATCGCAGCGTTCGAACGATCCGAGTTGAAAGCGGTCAGGCCGGAGTACAGCGACAGGTCGCCAGCGGTGACAGCATTGCCGACAGCGCGTACGTTGAAGGTTTCTACGCCGTTAACCAGCGCGCCTGGCAGAGCAACAGCAGCGGTGCTGTTGGTGTAGTTCAGGATGTCTTTGCCTGCGCCAGCGTTGATGCTGTCAGCTGCGCTCAGGGTGGTGTCGTCGCCGCTGTAGACGTCGATGCCGGCGGTGCCGGTCAGGGTGTCCAGACCGGTGGTCAGAACAGCTGCGGTGCCCGACACGTTGTCGTGAGCAGCAACAGCCGAAGCGGTCACAGCTGCCAGCGACGCTGCGCTGGTGGCGGTTGCCAGGTTGGCTTCGGTGGTCACGCCAGCCAGCCACACTTTTACAACTGCGTTGGCTGCATCGCCATCGTAGCCGCGGATGCCGTCAGCGCTGTTTGCCAGCGAGGTGGTGAAGGTGGTTGCAGCAGCAACTTTCGAAGTTACGCTGATCAGATCGGCGTTTTGCGCGCCATTCAGGATGTCCAGTGCAACGTGACCGATGTCGGTCTGGCCGCTTTGGATCAGGTTAACCCAGTGAACCAGGCCAGCTGCTTCTGCAGGACGGTTGAACAGGTTCAGGTAGATCGAGTTGACGGTGTCAGCCAGGCTTTTGCCAGCGTACAGGTCGGTGTATTCTTTAGCAACGGAGAAAGCGTTCGCAACATAAGCCAGGCCCAGTGCGTCAGCTTTGGTTTGCCAAGCTGGCAGGCTGAAGTAGTCAGCTGGACGGTTGAAGTATGCAACGTACAGAGCTTGAATTTGAGCAGCGGTAGTAGCCATTGTGTAACTCCTAGGAAATGCATTAATAAGATTCGAATCTGCTTGGCAGTGATACTTGGTTGCTTGCAGTACTACGGCAGCCATCATGGCAGAAGACCCCCATCGTTTTATGTGACGGGCGTCACACGAAACCACAGAAACCCCTCAGTTTTTGAAAAAAAGCTTAAAAAAATCGACCGCGGCACATTATGAGATAAGAAACTAGGGAAATCAATAGCGCGCCGACACGGTAGAAGCGATTGCCTATGCGGCCGGCGGCCGGCGAATAAGGCGGCGAATAGCGCCGCCAATTCCCGGCATCGCACTAAACTCGGCGACTTATCCAGGCCTATGAAGCGGGCCACTGAATCAGGCCACTCAATAAACCGCGGCATCGTCCGCCGCGCCCGGGGCGCGGACGGCTCGCCAGAGGGGCGCACGGGGCGCCCCAGCCCGCAAGGCAAGTCTGCGACGTGCATATCGATATTCACTTCGTATAAATAAAAAAGGGTGCCGCAGCACCCTTTCCTTAATTAAGCGATCACAGTTTCGGTCTTATTTCGTCCAATATGTTACGCCATCAACCACACGACGCTGATCGAGCCGTGATGAGAATACATAAGCCGCGTTATTTTCCGGACCCAGCGCTCCGCTGACACCCATATTCGACTTGGTGATATACGGCAGGCCGCCACTGAGGGCACCGTCGCGCCCCACCACGCCGACCGACTGCAGGCTAAAGCGCTCGCTGGAGCTGGTAACCACATCGAAACCGGTGGTAAACGAGGCCTTGCCGAAGTCGACCTGCAAGGTGCCGTTTTCCAGTTTGGCGGCGCTCAGCGACTGGTTGGAATCGGTCGTGAGCAGCACCTCGCTGCCGCGCAGCACGAAGCTGGCGCTGCCGCGTACCGGCGCCTCCCAGTCGGCGCCCTTGGTGCGCAACACCGAATAATAGGAATTTTGTCCCATGCGCACCGCGTTTTCGCTGACCAGCTTGGCATTGTCGATGGTGGCGGGCTGGTTCACCACGGCGGTCCAGCGGCCCCACTTCAACTCGCTGGCCGGACCACTGGCCACCGGGGTGGACGGAACCACCTGCACCGGATCGGCCGGCGCCACGGTGGGCTGTTGCGGCGTCACCGGCAAATCGGTCTTGTTCAGCACCCCATCCTTGAGCAGGGCGCTGGCTTTCTGCGGGTCCAGAATCAGCTCACCGGGCGCCAGCGAGGCGGAACCGCCACTCTTGCCGGGCGGCTCGTCGCCGCGCGGCGGCACCACGCTATCGGGCGCAATCCCGCTGCCACTGAGCAACTGGGGCACCGGCTGGCCGCGCTTGACCTGCAACATCTGGCCAACCTGGCCGGCCGACAATTCACGGCTGGCCGCATGCTCGCAAGGGCCGCCGCCGGCGGGCAGGCAGGCACCGCTGAAGCCGCTGACCACGATGGCGCCGGACAGCACCGTCACGTTCGAGGTTTCCTGGTCGGTAAACACGGTAAAGTCGGTGCCGCGCACGCCGATCGCGGCCACTGGCGTATTGAAGCGGAAATTCTGGCGCGCCTGCTTGACGCCATTGCCGGACACGCTGCGCGCCACGCCGGACAACAGTTCCAGCTTGACCCGGGTATTGGCCGGGTTTTGCAGGTCGACATGGTAGGCTGCGATACGGGCGCGGCTCGACGGGCGCAGTATCAGCAAACCGTCGTCGCTGGTTTTCAGATAGACGTAGCCATCCTTGCCGGTGGCCAGTTCGTCGCCCTCGGCGATGGCGTCGCCCATGGCCACAGGCCGGGCGCCGCTATGCACGGCGCCGCTGACGAACACGATGCGCCCGGCTTCGCCGGCGTGCGCCACGGCGCCGGCCAACAGCATGGCACCGAGGGCGTAACACCGCAGACGCGGCAGCAGAGAGACAGGCAACATAATAGATACTCCTTTTTTTAGCATTTTCCGCTTCTGACAGAAACATTCTGTGACGACCATCACAAGCCGGGCAGATCCGAACGGCGCGTGGCGCCGGCCCAGGATGCCCATGCTGGCAACTTTATCGCAAGCAATCCCACGCCAACCAGCATTGTTACCCGCTGTTACGACTTTTCCGAACGCCCGGGCGCGGTGGCCGGAATTTAGCTTCCGCACCGCAACTATGGCTTTCTGTTGCCCCCGACAAAGCGTTATACTCGCCGGTTATTCCACCCTTCATCCCCACTGGCGCGGCGGCGTCAAACTTACCTACATGACATCATTGCCAGCGCTACGCGCGTCCACCTTGCCACTGACCCTGCTGCGCGCCCTGATCGCGCTGGTGGCGGTGGCGCTGGCGGCCTGGTCGCAATGGCAGGCCGGCAACGGCGCCGCGGGGCAGATCGACGAATGGCTGCGCGACCGCATGGTGCAGGCGCGCGCCTCGGATCAGCCGGAAACCCGGCTGGTGGTGATCGATATCGACGAGCGCAGCCTGGCCAGCCACGGCCCCTGGCCGTGGCCACGCGCGCGCATCGCCAGCCTGGTCGAGCAATTGCTGGGCCACTATGGCGCGCGCGCCGTCGCGCTCGACCTGGTGCTGCCCGAGCCGGCCGACGCCGGCGGCGATACCCGGCTGGCCATGCTGAGCCGGCACGGCCCGGTGGTACTGCCGCAAGCCTTCGATTTCAACGGCAACCTGCCCTTGCGGGTCGGCCAGCTGGCCGGCGGCCATCCCGGCGCACAGGGCCAGGCCGTCGCCGCCAGCGGCTATATCGCCAACCATGCCGGCCTGGCCGGCGCGGCCCATCTCGGCAACATCGGCTTCATCCCGGACCCCGATGGCGTAATCCGGCGCCTGCCGATGCAGACCTGGTTCGAACAGCGCCGCTACCCCACCCTGTCGCGCGCCCTGCTCGACTGCTGCGGCGGCGCGCCGGCCGCCGCCGGTGCCGGCCCAGGCGGCGGCCTCGACGATGGCGACGGCCTGCGCCGCCTGCCCTACAGCCGCAGCTGGGACGCCTATACGGTGGTGCCGGCCGGCGCCGTGCTGGAACTGGCGCCGCCGGCCGAACTGATCGCCGGGAAGCTGGTACTGATCGGTTCCTCCTCGCTGGGCCTGGCCGACCGGGTCGCCACGCCGCTGTCGCCGTCGACCAGCGGCCTGCTGGTGCACGCGGCCGCCCTCACGGCCCAGCTCGACGCGCGCGCCGGACTGGCGCCGGCGCCCTGGCCGGGACGCGCCATCGCCGTGCTCTACGCACTGGCGCTAGCGGCGCTGAGCGCCTATACCTTGGCGCGGCTGTCGGCGCTGGCCAATGTCGGCCTGCTGGCGGCGGCGGCCCTGCTGTGGCTGGCGCTGACCTACCAGATGGTGCCGCACGACGCCCGTTTCGCCGCCAGCGGACCGCTGCTGGCGGTGCTGTTCCTGCTGGCGACCGGCGTGCCACTGGCCTGGCAAATGGCGCAGCGCCAATCGCGCCGCCTGCTCGGCACGCTGCGCCAGTATGTGGCCGATGCGGTCGTCGATGAACTGCTGCGCAGCAATCTGGCCGATCCGTTGGCGCCGACCCGCTGCCAGGTCACCACCCTGATCGCCGATATGGAAGGTTATACCGGCCACGTCGCCACGCTGGCGCTGGAGCAGGCGGCCGAACTGACGCGCGGCTTCCTGGAATGCCTGACCGCGCCGGTGCTGGCCGCCCACGGCACGCTCGACAAATTCACCGGCGATGGCCTGGTCGCCTTCTGGGGCGCGCCGCTGCCGGTGGCCGACCATGCCGACTGCGCGCTCGACGCGGCCGCAGCCATCCTGACGGCGGTGGCCGCCTTCAACCGCCGCCGCGCCGGCGCCGGCCTGGCGCCCTTGCGGGTCAGGATAGGCATCGAGAGCGGCATGGCCCTGGCCGGCGATTTCGGCTCCTCGGCGCGCAGCATCTACACGGCCGTCGGCGACAGCGTCAACGTCGCCTCGCGCCTCGAGACGGCGGCGCGCGACTACCCCCACGACATCGTGGTCGGCCCCGGCACGGCCGCATTGAGCCGGCGCCATCAACTGATCCGGATCGGCGAGACCATGCTGCGTGGCAAACAGACGCTGACCACGCTCTACACCTTGGCCGCCACGGCGCCGGGAGCAAAGCCATGAAGTTGAGCTCGCTGCTGACTAGCCTGCTGGCCGCCCTGCTGCTGGCAGGCGGCGCCCATGCCGGCGCGCCACCGGAAGACGATCTCTACCTCAAGGCGATGCAGTCGATCGCCGAGGGACGCCAGCAGGATGCCAGCCAGATCGTCGAGCAAATGATAGGCCTGGGGCCGCGCCATGCCGGCGAATGGCTGGACCTGGCCCTGATCCAGTGCGCGCTCGGCCATAGCGGCGAGGCCGAGACCCTGTTCAGCGAAATCGAAACGCGCTTCACGCCGCCCCAGGGCATCCGCGACATCATCGCCCAGCAGCGTGCCCAGGGCTGCCAGCCCTGGAAGGCCCAGAGCCAGTGGGCGCTGACGCTGACGCGCGGCAGCGACAGCAACGTCAACCAGGGCGCCAACGCCAGCAGCTTCGCCGGCAGCGGCGGCAACTTCGAATTGCCGGCCGACTATCTGCCGCAAAGCGACCGCTACACGGCGCTGTCGGGCGAGTATCTGCGCGACCTCGGCCAGAACGGCGACCTCGGCTTCCTGCAACTGCATGCGCGCCAGTACCAGCGCCTGTCGCACTACAATACCGTCTCGCTGTTCGCCGGTGCCGAGCACGGCTGGCGCCAGGGCCGCTGGCGCCTGCGCGGCTCGCTGCTGGGCGGGCTGCAGACGCTGGGGGGCAAGCTGTATCAGGAACAATTCCAGTTGCAGCTGCGCGCCAGCCCGCCGCTGCCGCTGCCCGAGCCCTTCGATCTGAGCCTGCTGGGCGGCCTGTCCTATAATAGCTACAAGACGCTGAGTAATTTCGACGCGACCCTGCTGGAATTGCGCAGCGTGCTAGGCTATCGCAGCGCGCCGGCCCAGGCCCAGCTCAGCGCCGGCTATCTGAACGACCGCGGCAATGGCTCGCGTCCGGGCGGGGCGCGCAATGGCTGGAGCGCGCGCCTGTTCGTCCATGCCGAGCTGCCGGCCAGGCTGCAGGGCGAACTGGACTGGAGCCGCCAGTATTGGAATGGCCATGCGCCCTACTCGCCCGGACTGATCGAACTCGAGCGCCAGCAATACACCCGCTCCCTGCGTGCCACGCTGAGCTATCCGGTGGCGCGCGGCCACGCCCTGCAACTGGAATGGCGTCAGGTGCACAATCAGGAAAATATTTCCCTTTTCCAATACCAAAGCCGGCAGTTGCAGCTGAGTTGGCGCTGGTTTGGCCCCTGAAGGGCCCGCGTTTTTTTTGTAGAATATGTAGATGAGCAAGTTGATCGACAAGGATATCCCGCCCCCTGACGGTGCCGCCGCCGCGACGCCAGGCCCCGCTGCGGCCGTGCGCGAGGCGCCCCCCATTCAAAATGTGCAGATCCATCTGCGCAAGATTCCCCTGCTTGCCGGCCTGAGCGACGAGGAAGTGCTCGGCATCAAGGGCGAGCTGCGTTTCCGCCAGCACGCCAAGCGCGACATCGTGCTGCAGAAAGGCGGGGCCGGCGATGGCCTGCTGTTCCTGATCTCGGGCCAGTTGCAGGTGATCGACGTGACCGAGGATGGGCGCGCGATCGGCCTGCGCATGCTGGCGCCGGGCGACTTCTTCGGCGAGATCGCCGTCATCAACGGTTCCCAGCGCACCGCCTCGGTGGTGGCCATGAGCGCGGTGCTGGTGGCCTTCCTGCCGGCGCCGGCGGCGCTGCACCTGTTCTCGCACTCGCCGTCGGTGGCCAATATGATGCTGCGCCACCTGGCCGAGAAGATCCAGCGCGACTCCGAATTCCGCTCGCTGCTGAGCATCAACAACACGGCGCGCCGCATCTACACCTATCTGGCGCAGATGAAAAAGACCGAGCCGGGCCAGCCCGACGTGGTCGAGAACCTGCCGACCCACCAGGACATCGCCAATATGATCAACACCAGCCGCGAGACGGTCACGCGCGCGCTGCTGACGCTGGTGCAGCAAGGGATTGTGCAAAAAGAAACGCACCGCCTGATCATCCTGAAACCGCAAGCCCTGCAAAAGCTGGTCGAGGGCCCGACCTGACCCCTGCCATACGCCCGCCGCCGCCGCGCGGGACCCGGGCAGCACACGCGTGCGGCGGGCTCATGCGGCGCACGCATGCGGTATAATCGCGCGCTTTAACGGCGCCGCCGCCGGCCGCGCCGCGCCCCCAAACTATGATCACCATGCCCCTGTCTCTCTACCTGCTCCGCTGCGGAGCGCTTACATGATCGTGCTGGCGCGCCTGCGCAATATCGCCAACTACCGCGGCTTCATCGGCGGCAGCGTGCGCCGCGAATTCCAGCAGAAATACCGCAACTCCCTGCTCGGCGCGGCCTGGAGCGTGCTCAATCCGCTGGCCATGATCGTGGTCTACACCGTCATCTTTTCCCAGGTGATGCATTCGCGCCTGGCCAATTCGGCCTCGACCTCGACCTTCGCCTACAGCATCTTCCTGTGCGCCGGCGTGCTGCACTGGAATCTGTTTGCCGAGATCTGCAGCCGCGGCCAGAACGTCTTCCTCGACCATGCCGGCCTGATCAAGAAGATCAATTTTCCGCGCATCTGCCTGCCCATCATCGTGGTCTGCAACGCGATCCTGAATCACGCCATCATCTTCGCCCTGTTCACCCTGTTCCTGGTGGTGTCGGGCAATTTCCCCGGCTGGGTGTTCGCGGCCATCGCGCCCTTGCTGCTGCTGCTGGTGCTGCTGGCCATCGGCCTGGGCATGGTGCTGGCCGTGCTCAATGTGTTCTTCCGCGATGTCGGCCAGTTCTTCACGATCTGCCTGCAATTCTGGTTCTGGTTCACCCCGGTGGTCTATCCGGCCAGCGTGCTGCCGGCGCCGGTGCGTGCCTTCCTGGGCTGGAACCCGATGGCGCCGCTGATCGTGGCCTTCCAGGATGTGCTGGTCGAACAACGCCTGCCGCAGTGGGGCAGCCTGCTGCCGGCCGCCGCGCTGGCGATACTTTTATGCCTGCTGGGCATGCAACTGTTCCGCAAGCATGCGGGAGAAATGGTGGATGAGCTGTGAACGGCAGGATCGAAGTCAGAAATCTGGGCAAGGCCTACAAACGTTACGCCACGCACCGCGACCGCCTGCTCGAATGGCTGCTGCCGCGCGGACGCGCGCGCCACGAGCGCATCTGGGTGCTGCAGGACGTCAGTTTCACGGTCGAGCCGGGCCAGGCGCTGGGCATCATCGGCATGAACGGGGCCGGCAAGAGCACCCTGCTCAAGCTGATCACCGGCACCGCCGCCGCCTCCAGCGGCACCGTCAGCATGCAGGGTCGCGTCGCGGCGATGCTGGAGCTGGGCATGGGCTTCCATCCCGACTTCAGCGGGCGCCAGAACGTCTTCATGGCCGGTCAGTTGATCGGCCTGAGCATCGACGAGCTGCATACCCTGATGCCGTCGATTGAAGCCTTCGCCGAGATCGGCGCCTATATCGACCAGCCGGTGCGGGTCTATTCGAGCGGCATGCAGATGCGCCTGGCCTTTGCCGTGGCCACCGCGCGCCGCCCGGACGTGCTGATCGTCGACGAGGCACTGTCGGTGGGCGACGCCTACTTCCAGCACAAGAGCTTTGAACGCATCCGCGCCTTCCGCGCCGAGGGCACCACCTTGCTGATCGTCTCGCACGACAAGGGCGCGATCCAGTCGGTATGCGACCGCGCGATCCTGCTCAGCGGCGGGAAAGTCAGCCAGGAAGGCACACCCGAGCAGATCATGGACCTGTACAACGCCATGCTGGCCGCGCGCGAAGGCGTCGAAGTGGTCCAGACCAGCACCGAGGATGGCAAGGTCCAGACCACGTCGGGCAGCGGCGAGGCCACGGTGCTGGAAATCGCCCTGCTCAAGGCCGACGGTTCGGTGGCCGAGGTGCATGGTACCGGTACCGAGGTGACGCTGCGCATCGTGGTGGCCGTGCATGCCGACCTGCCCGACCTGACGCTGGGCTACCGCATCAAGGACCGGCTGGGCCAGCCCGTGTTCGGTACCAACACCTTTCACAAGGGCAGCCCGATTCCGCCAGCCACGGCCGGCCAGCGGCTCGAGCTGAACTTCCGTTTCCAGCTCAACCTGGGACCGGGCACCTATTCGGTGGCCACCGCCCTGCACAGCGCCGACAACCACTTGCTGGCCAATTATGAATGGCGCGACCTGGCGCTGGTGTTTGAAGTGATGAATTTGAACCATTCCTATTTTGAGGGCTGTGCCTGGATCGACCCGGTGGTCGAGCTGCGCAGCATCGGAAGCGAACCATGAGCCTGATCTCCTACGCCGACAATTTCGAAGACGTGCTGCTGTGGCGCGCCCTGGGCCACCTGAGCGGCGGCTGCTACCTCGACATCGGCGTCACCGACCCCGAACACGGCTCGGCCACGCGCCAGTTGTACCAGCAGGGCTGGCGCGGCGTGAGCCTGGTCCCGGCGCCGGCGGCGCTGCGCCAGCTGCGCATCGCGCGCCCGGCCGGGGTGCACCTGGCCGGCCTGGCCGGGGCCGGCCCCGGCCTGCAGGCCGTCTATGAATGCGCCGGCGGCGGCACGGTGCGCATCAGCGTCGATGAAGCCTGCGCCCGGCAGTGGCGTGCCGACGGCCACGAGGTGCTGCGCCACGAGGCCACGCTGCATACGCTGGACCAGCTCTGCGCCGAGCATGTGGACGGTCCGCTGCACCTGCTGGTACTCAACGCCGGCGGCGCCGAGCAGGCCGCGCTGGCCGGCCTGGATCTGGCGCGCTGGCGCCCCTGGGTCATCGTGCTGCGCCAGCCGCCCGGCGTGCCGGTGCCGGCACTGGCGGCGGCTGGCTACCGGCTGGCCCATACCGACGGCCTGAACCAGTACCATGTGGCGCCGGAGCACGCCGGCCTGCTGGCCGCGCTGGCGTTGCCGCCCCACCCGGCCGACGCCTTCGTGCTGCGCGAATTCCATCCTTACAGTCATTCGCCGGCGCCGCTGTACGCCCGCCTGGCCGAGGCCGAGCAAGCGCTGGCGCAGGCCGCCGCCCATGCCCAGGCACAGCAGGCCGAGGCCGACGCCGCCGCCGCCGCCATCGCGGCCGCCGTCCAGCGCGCCGACGGCCATGCCCTCGAACTGCAGGCGCGCGAGCAGCGCATCGCCACACTGGACCATGAACTGGCCCAGGCCGGCGCGCGCGCCCACAGCGCCGAGAGCGCCGTGCTGGACCTGCAGCTGCGCCTGCGCCACAGCCACGACACCCTGCACGCCACCGTGAGCAGCCTGTCCTGGCGCCTGACCCGGCCACTGCGGCTGGCCAATCTGCTGCTGCACCGCGCGGCCAATCTGGCGCGCCGCGTGCTGCGCCGCATCCGCCGCGACAGCGCCGGTGCCGTGCGCGGCCTGCTGCGCCGCAGCCTGCGCTTCGTCACCAGCCGGCCGGCGCTATCCTATTTCGTGCGCCGCAACCTGGCGCGCCTGCCCTTCATGGTACCGCTGATGCGCTCGGTCAAATACCGTATCGAGTCCGCCAAGGCCGCCTCCGCGGTGGCCCCGCCGGCCAGCCATCTGGACCAGCTCTCGAGCAGCACGCGCCAGGTACTCGACGACCTGCAGCGCCTGCGCGCCCCTCACTCCTGACCCGAAGACCCCATGCGTATCGTACTTGACCTGCAAGCCTGCCAGACGTCCAGCACCAATCGCGGCATCGGCCGCTATTCGATGGCCCTGACCCTGGCCATGCTGCGCCAGGGCGGCCAGCACGACCTCCGGATCGCGCTGAACCACCGCTTCCCCGACACCGTGGCGGCGCTGCGCCAGCGCTTCGACACGCTGCTGCCGCAGACCAGCATCAGCGCCTATGAGCTGCCGGCCCATATCTGGGAACACCAGGCGGAAAACCGCTGGCGCCTGGAAGCGGCCGAGCGCCTGCGCGAACACTACCTGGCCAGCCTGGCGCCGGACGTGGTGCATATTTCCAGCCTGTTCGAAGGCATGGGCCAGGACGCCTGCGTCTCGGCGCTGCACGGCAGCGGCCAGTTCGACACCGCCATCACCCTGTACGACCTGATTCCGCTGGTGCGCAAGGAAACCTATCTGACCGATCCGCACGTGGCCAGCTGGTACTACCGCAAGCTGCAGAGCGTGAAGAACGCCGAACTGCTGCTGGCCATTTCCGGCCACTCGCGCCAGGAGGCGCTCGAGGCGCTGCAACTGGCCCCGGAGCGGGTGGTCAACATCTCCTCGGCGGTCGACGACATCTTCCTGCCGCGCACGCTGGCGCCGCAGGCGGCCCAGGCGCTGCTGGCGCGCTACGGCCTGCGCCGCGGCTACATCATGTACACCGGCGGCATCGACTACCGCAAGAACATCGAAGGCTTGATCGAAGCCTATGCCATGCTGCCGGCGCCGCTGCGCCAGCAATACCAGCTGGCCGTGGTGTGCAGCATCCTCGACGTCGACCGGGTGCGCCTGCAGGCGCTGGCGGCGCGCCACCAGATCCCCGAGGGCGACCTGGTGCTGACCGGCTTCGTGCCCGACGACGACCTGGTGTCGCTGTACAACCTGACGGCGCTGTTCGTGTTCCCCTCGCTGCAGGAAGGCTTCGGCCTGCCCGCGCTGGAGGCGATGCAGTGCGGCGTGCCGGTGATCGGCTCGAACAATAGCTCGATTCCCGAGGTGATCGGCCGCGCCGACGCCCTGTTCGACCCCAACCGTTTCGACGACATCAGCGCCAAGATGGCCCAGGTGCTGCAGAACCCGGACTTCGGCGCCAGTCTGCGCGCGCACGGCCTAGTGCAGGCGCGCCAGTTCTCCTGGGACGCCAGCGCGCGCAAGGCGCTCGAGGCCTTCGAGCAGCTGCACGCGCGGCGCCAGGCCGACAGCAAGCTGAGCTTGCCGGCCGGCGCGCTCAGTACCCGTCGCCCGCGGCTGGCCTATCTGTCGCCGCTGCCGCCGGAACGCTCCGGCATCGCCGACTACAGCGCCGAGCTGCTGCCGGAACTGGCGCGCCACTACGAGATCGAAGTCATCGTCGACCAGCCGGAGGTTGGCGGCGAATGGCTGGTCGCCAATTTCCCGCGCCGCACGCTGGCCTGGTTCGAGGCCAATAGCGCGCGCTACGACCGCATCGTCTACCACTTCGGCAATTCCTCCTTCCACGCCCATATGTTCGCGCTGCTGCAGCGCCATCCCGGCGTGGTGGTGCTGCACGACTTCTTCCTCAGCGGCGCGGTCAACTACCTGGCCTGCGGCAGCCCTGACCCGCAAGCCTACAGCCGCGCGCTGTTCGGCTCGCACGGCTATGCGGCGCTGCTGCACGACCGCCAGCACGGGCGCGAAGCGTCGATCTATGAATACCCCTGCAACAAGCCGGTGCTGGACCACGCCAGCGGCGTGATCGTCCATTCCCAGCACTCGCGCGAGCTGGCCGCGCGCTGGTATGGCCCACGCCAGAGCGCCGACTGGCAATTCATTCCGCACCTGCGCGTGCTGCCCAACCCGCCCGACCGCCAGGCCGCCCGCGCCGCGCTGGGCATCGCCGACGGCGACTTCCTGCTGTGCTCCTTCGGCCTGATGGGCAAGACCAAGTATAACGACCGCATCCTCGACGCCTGGCTGGCGTCGCCGCTGGCCCAGGATGCGCGCTGCCACCTGGTGTTCGTCGGCGAGAACAGCGTCGGCGAGTTCGGCGCCACGCTGACGGCGCGCATCGCGCGCGCGCGCCGCATCAAGATCACCGGCTTCGCCTCGGTCGAGCTGTACCGCCAATACCTGGCCGCCGCCGACGCCGCCGTCCAGCTGCGCACCCGCTCGCGCGGCGAAACCTCGGGCACCGTGCTCGACTGCCTGGCCTACCGCGTGCCGCTGATCATCAACGGCCACGGTTCGGCCGCCGAGCTGCCCGACCAGATCATGCTCAAGGTGCCCGACCAGTTCGAACCGGAGCAGTTGCGCGACGCCATGCTCAGCCTGTACCAGCAACCCGATATGGCACGCCAGATGGCCGGCGAGGGTGCCGCCTATCTGGCCGCCCAGCATCACCCGGCCCGCATCGGCGACCAGTACCGCGACGCCATCGAGCGCTTCAGCCGCCACAGCCCCCGGACCCGCTACCGCGAGCTGCTCGACGCGCTCGGCGCGATCGACTGCGGCGTGCCCCCGGCCGACTCGGACTGGCTGCAGGTGGCCGCCAGCATCGGCGACAACGGTCCCGGCACCGTGCGCCAGTTGCTGGTCGACATCGGCGCGCTGGAACAGCAGCCCGACGCCGACGCGGCCAATCAGTTGCGCGAGCTGCTGCTGGCGCCGCCGCCATGCTGGCGCGTCGAGCCGGTGCGCCAGCATGGCGGGCGCTACCAGTATGCGCGGCGCCATGCGCTGGCCCTGCTCGGCCTGGCCGAACTGGGACTGGCCGATGACGTGGCCGACTTCAGTCCCGGCGACCACCTGCTGCGCCTGCGCCCGGCCACGCCGGAACCGGACCGCCACCAGGCCAACCGCGGCGTGACCCAGTCGGACTGGCACGGCGGCCCGCTGCTGGCCGGCCTGCGCCTGCATGCGGACGGCTGCGATGTCGCCTGAGGCCGGCGTGACCAGGCCGGCGCCAACGGCAGCGCCGCGCGTGCCGCCGCAACTGCTGCTCGACGTTTCCGAGCTGATCAAGCATGACGCCCGCTCCGGCATCCAGCGCGTGGTGCGCAGCGTGCTCGAGGCGCTGGCGCTCACGCCCCCGGCCGGCTACAGCGTGCGTCCGGTCTACGACGCAGGCGGCCATTACGCCTATGCCGGCGCCGGCGCGGACGCGCCGCTGAGCCGGGATGGCGAGCCGATCGCGGTGCGCCCCGGCGACCTGTTCTTCGGCCTCGACCTGAGCCCCGACCACGTGGCCAACAACGCCGCCGTGCTGCAAGACCTGCGCCGCCACGGCGTGCGCCTGTATTTCATGATCTACGACCTGGTGCCGGTGCGCCATCCGGAACTGTTCGCCGCCGGCATGGGGCCGTGGTTCGGCCACTGGCTGCACACCGTGGCCAGCCTGGCCGACGGCCTGCTGTGCATTTCGCGCGCGGTGGCCGACGAACTGCTGGACTGGCTGGCTGCCAACGTGCCGCGCCGCGCCGGCGCGCTGGCGGTGGGCTATTGCCACCTCGGCGCCGACCTGCAGGCCAGCCGGCCCAGCCACGGTGAGGACGCCGGCGCCGGGGCGGCGCTGGCCGCGCTGGCCCAGCGCCCCACCCTGCTGATGGTCGGCACGCTGGAGCCACGCAAGATGCACGCCCAGGCCCTGCACGCCTGCGACCTGCTGTGGCAGGCCGGCAGCGCAGTCAACCTGGTCATCGTCGGCAAGCCGGGCTGGAATGTGGACTTGCTGGCGGCCCGGCTGCGTCGCCATCCTCAGGCCGGCCAGCAGCTGTTCTGGCTGGAGCAGACCAGCGACGACAGCCTGCTGCAGCTTTACCGCGGCGCCTCCGGCCTGCTGGCCGCCTCGCTCGACGAAGGTTTCGGCCTGCCGCTGATCGAAGCGGCCCAGCACGGCCTGCCGGTGATCGCGCGCGACATTCCGGTGTTCCGCGAAGTGGCCGGCGAGCACGCCTATTATTTCAGCGCCGCCAACGGCAGCGAGCTGGCCGCCGCGCTGGCCGACTGGCTGGCGCTGCACGCCAGCGGCCAGGCGCCCGCCTCGGCCGGCATGCCACGCCTGAGCTGGGCCGAATCGGCCGGCCAGATGCTCGACTGCCTGCTCGGACAGCGCTGGTATGGCCACGCCAGCACCGCCCTGCCCTGAGGCCGCGGCCCCCGGGGCAGGGGCCGGCCGCCCCGGTGCAGACAATCACTTCTTACTTACCTCTTACTTACTTCTTGTAACAAACTGAGCCCGGCACGGCAGGCCGGGGGCGATCCATTTCTATTTCATTTTTCGCAAGTCCGGTCTATAATCGCCGCCATTCCTCTCATTTTATTTCCTTATGCCAACAAGCCCGACTGTCTTTGGCAAGCGGATGCAGGCCCTGCTGTCGCTGTTTTTGCTGGCCAACATCGCCCTGCTGGCCTTCTTCCTGGCCTTTGACTACCAGTTCATTTTCCATTCCGACGCGGCCGTCAAGAATCTGCTGGCCCAGGAAATCGCCGACACCGGGCGCTATTTCCCGTCCGACTGGAATTACGTCAACAACGATCTGTGGGTGCTCAATACGCATAGCGTGATCGTGCCGCTGCTGCACTGGCTGCCCAATGGCTACGCCCTGCACCTGCTGTCGGACCTGCTGACGGCCGGCCTGATCCTGTATGCCACCTGGCTGATGACCGAACTGCTGGGCCAGCGCCCGCTGGCGCGCCTGTTCAGCATGCTCATCATTTCCAGCGGCATGTCGCTGCTGATGGCCGAACATATCTTTGGCCAGGCCGCCTATGGCGCCATGTATTACCAGGCCTGCTTCCTGCTGTACGCCTACTGGCGCCTGTGCGCGGCCCAGGGCCGCGCGCGCTGGCCGTGGGCCGGCGCCACCGCGCTGCTGACCCTGCTGGTATTCTGGGCCAATCCCCAGCGCGCCCTGGTCTACAACGCCGCCCCGCTGGCGCTGGCCATCGCCGGCCAGTTGCTGCAGGCCTGGCAAAGTCTGCAACTGCCGGGCGCACGCCGTCCAGGCCGGCCGCAACTGGCCGCGCTGCGCCCGGCGCTGCTGCCGGCGCTGACGCTGGGCGGCGCGGCGCTGATCGGCTGCGCGCTGCACCTGCACACGCTGGCGCAGGTGAACAATAACATCGGCCTGAGCCAGCTATCCTGGGTCGCGCTGCCCGTCATGGGGCGCAATCTGCTGGCCACGCTGGCCGGCCTGCTGACCCTGTTCGACGGCATCCCGCGCGCGGGCGCGGCGGTGATCTCGCCGGCCGGCATCTACCAGGCGCTGCGCCTGCTCGGCGCTCTGCTGCTGCTGGCGCTGCTGCCCTGGGCCCTGCTGCGCGCGGCGCGGCGCCTGCGCGGCAGCGCCCAGCTGGTGGCCCTGTTCGCCCTCGGCGGGCTCGGCTTGACGCTGCTGTTTATCCTGAGCACCACGCTGACCGATGCGGCCGTGCCGGAGGCGGCGGTGCGCTACCTGGTGCCGGCGCTGATGCTGGCCCTGCTGGTACTGCTCAGCGTGGCCGCCGACGCGGCCGCGCCGCTGCGCTGGAGCGCGCTGGCGGCGCTGGCGCTGCTGGCCAGCAGCGCGCCCACCAGCTATCTGTGGCCCTATCTGGAGCAAGCCGGCCTGGCCCGCCATGGCCTGCTGCTCGACACCGAGGCGGTGCGCCTGGGCCGCTTCCTGCGCCAGCAGGGCCTGGAATACGGCTACGCCAGCTTCTGGCAGGCCGGCAAGCTGACGGTGCTCAATGACAGCCTGCTGCGTGTGCGGCCGGTCAACTTCGAGGCCGGCCTGCCGCAGCCGATGCGCAGCCTGTCGTCCAACCGCTGGTACCGCGCGTCCAGCTGGCGCGGCCAGAGTTTCCTGCTGCTGGAACAGGCCGAGCTGGCCGGCCTGGACCGCGCCGCCCTGCAGGCGCTGAGCGGCGCGCCGGTGCGCGAACTGCGCTTCGAGAACTGGACCGTGCTGGTATACGCCAACAACCTGGCCGCCGCCATGCCGGCCTGGGATACCAGCATCAGCGAACCGGTCCGCTACCCGGTCGACCAGCGCTCGCCGCACCAGATCGGCCGCATCGAAGGCACGCCGGCCCGGCTGGTGGCCGACCCGGGCAGCGCAGGCGCGCTGCTGTTCGGCCCCCAGCGCAAGATCGAGCGCGGCAGCTATCTGGTCGGCTTCGACATCGAAACCCGGGGCGAGGGCGTGGCCGATTTCGGCCACCTCGACATCAGTTCCGATGCCGGCCGCGTGATCCACGCCGACCAGGTGATCGTCAAGGCCGGCGTCCAGCACGTGGTGCTGCGCCTGCACGCCGAGCGCCCGCTGGCGCTGCTCGAATTCCGCGCCTTCAGCAGTGGCCGCGGCCAGTTCATCGTGCGCGGCGTCGACATCGTGCGCGCCCCGGCCAGCTGATGTCCCCCTTGTCCACCACCGCGCCGCCCTCCGAGGCGGCCAGGAGCCCCCATTTGAAATCGCCCCCCCATATCTCGGTCGTGATTCCGGTCTACAAGGCCGAGACCATCCTCGACGAACTGTACCGCCGCCTGCGCCTGGCGCTGGAAACGGTCACGCCGCACTTTGAAATCATCCTGGTCGAAGACTGCGGCGGCGACCGCTCCTGGCCCGTGATCGAACGGCTGGCCCAGGCCGACCCGCGCGTGCACGGCCTGCAGTTCAGCCGCAACTTCGGCCAGCACTACGGCATCACCGCCGGCCTCGACCACTGCAGCGGCGACTGGGTGGTGGTCATGGATTGCGACCTGCAAGACCAGCCCGAGGAAATTCCGCGTCTCTACGCCAAGGCCCAAGAAGGCTATGACGTGGTGCTGGCATTGCGCGGCGCGCGCCAGGACCCCTTGCGCAAGCGCCTCACGTCCTGGTTGTACTACCGCCTGTTCAGCTACCTGGCCGACATCGACATCGACGGCGACAGCGGCAACTTCCGCATCATGTCGCGCCAGGTGGTGCGCAACTTCACGCGCATGCGCGAACAGCTGCGCTTTTTCGGCGGCCAGGTGCAGTGGATGGGCTTTCCCACCACCGGCATCGAGGTGGCCCACGACGCCCGCTTCGACGGCGCCTCGACCTATACCTTCGCCAAGCTGTGGAAGCTGGCGGCCGACACCATCATCGCCTATTCCGACAAGCCGCTGCGCATGGCGGCGCGGCTGGGCCTGACGATGGCCGTGGTGTCCTTCCTGTTCGGCAGCTTCATCCTCGGACGCTCGCTGCTGCACGGCTCGCCGATTCCGGGCTGGTCCAGCCTGATCGTGTCGCTGTATTTCATCGGCGGCCTGATCATCGGCATCCTCGGCATCCTCGGGGTCTACCTGGGCAAGGCCTTCGATGAAACCAAGAAGCGCCCGCTCTACATCGTGCGCCGCGCCACCCCCAACGCCGCCGCGGTCGCCACTGAAGCCGCCCACCTCGATGGAGTCGACCATGCAAATTGAGCTATCCCCGCTGGACCTGCAGCGCTTCGGCGTGATCACCGCCAAGGCCGCCCTGAGCGAGGCCGGCCAGACCGGCGCCGCGCTGGACTGGTGCGCCCGCCACCAGGTCGCCCTGCTGATCGCGCGCTGCCCCGGCAGCGACCTGGCCCAGGTGCAGGCGCTGGAACAGGCCGGCGCCTACCTGACCGACACCCTGGTGTATTACCGCAAGCAGAAGCTGGCCGAACACGCCGTGGCGCTGCCGGCCGGCTACCGCGCGCGCCCCGCCACACCGGACGACGCCGAGGCCGTCGAGCTGCTGGCCGGCCAGACCTTCCAGGGCTATTTCGGCCACTACCACGCCGACCCGCGCCTGAACCCGGCCGACGCCGACCTGGTGTATTCGAGCTGGGCCGGCCACTCCTGCCGCAACCGGGCCGTGGCCGACGCGGTGCTCCTGATCGAACACGGGGAACAGATTGTCGCCTTCGCCACGCTCAAGCGCCGGGGTGAAGATACACCCGAAGCCGAACTCGAAGGCGTGCTGTTCGGGGTCCATCCCCTTCACCAGGGCCAGCGCCTGTACCACGCGCTGATGCAACTGGCGCAGAACTGGGCCATCGCCGCCGGCCTGGACCAGATGCTGGTATCGACCCAGCTGACCAATCTGTCGGTCCAGAAAGTCTGGTGCCGCCAGGGCTTCGAGCCCTGCGGCAGTTCCTATACCTTCCACCACTGGTTCTGAGACCATGCTCAACTATCTGAATTATCTGTATATCGCCCTGACCATCGCGCTGACCGTGTACGGCCAGGTGGTGCTGAAAATGCAGGTCGGCGCGGCCGGCCCGCTGCCGGCCGCCGGCCCGGACAAGCTGCTGTTCGTGCTGCGCCTGCTGCTCAATCCCTGGGTCATCAGCGCCTTCGCGGCGGCCTTCCTGGCCTCGGTCAGCTGGATGGGGGCGATGAGCAAATTCCAGCTCAGCCACGCCTATCCCTTCATGAGCCTCAATTTCGTCATCGTCATGCTGCTCGGCAGCTGGCTGTTCAATGAACCGCTGTCGCCGATGCGCCTGGCCGGCGTGGCCCTGATCTGCCTGGGCACCCTGGTCGCCGCGCAAGGCTAACCGTTTTTTTTCCGAAAGCCGCTATGAACCCGATTCCCTTCAACAAGCCCTTCATGACCGGCCGCGAGCTGTGGTACATCGCCCAGGCCCATACCAATGGCCATCTGTCGGGCGACGGCCAGTTCACCAAGAAATGCCATGCCTGGCTGGAGCAACATACCGGCACCCACCGCGCGCTGCTGACCCACTCCTGCACCGCGGCGCTGGAAATGGCGGCCCTGCTGGCCGGGGTCCAGGCCGGCGATGAAATCATCATGCCGTCCTACACCTTCGTCTCGACCGCCAACGCCTTCGTCATGCGCGGCGCCGTGCCGGTGTTCGTCGACATCCGTCCCGATACGCTCAACATCGACGAGCACAAGATCGAGGCCGCCATCACGGCGCGCACCAAGGTGATCCTGCCGGTGCACTACGCCGGCGTGGCCTGCGAGATGGATACCATCATGGACATCGCCGCGCGCCACGGCCTGATCGTCATCGAGGACGCGGCCCAGGGCATCATGTCGCATTACAAGGGACGGCCGCTGGGCACGATAGGCCACCTGGGCGCCTACTCCTTCCACGAGACCAAGAACATCATCGCCGGCGAGGGCGGCGCGCTGCTGGTCAACGATCCGCAACTGGCCGAGCGGGCCGAGATCATCCGCGAAAAAGGCACCAACCGCAGCCTGTTCTTCCGGGGCCAGGTGGATAAATATACCTGGGTCGATGTCGGCTCGTCCTACCTGCCGGGCGAAGTCATCGCCGCCTTCCTGTGGGCGCAAATGGAGGAGGCGCAGGCGATCACCGCGCGCCGGCTGGCGCTGTGGCAGCGTTATCACGCGGCGCTGGCCTCGCTGGAACATGACGGCCTGCTGCGCCGCCCGGTGGTGCCGCAAGACTGCAGCCACAACGCCCATATGTATTACATCCTGCTCGACTCGCTGGAACAGCGCGGCGCGGTGATCGCCAGCATGAAGCGCCAGGGCGTCAACGCGGTGTTCCACTATGTGCCGCTGCACAGCGCGCCGGCCGGCCGCCTGCATGCGCGCAGCTGCGGCTCGATGGAGCATACCGACGCGCTGTCGGACCGCCTGCTGCGCCTGCCGCTGTGGCTGGGATTGGAAGAGCAGCAGGACCAGGTGCTGGCCGCGTTGCACACGGCGCTGCTGGAAAGCCGCGCGGCTTAAGCAACGCCGGCCACCGCCGCCACGCCGGCGCGCAGGGCGGGCCGCGGCTCGCGCCGGCAGCGCTGGCCGGCCCGGCCTAGACGGCCAGCGCCAGCGTACCGCCGGGACGGCGCCGCAGGCGCCGTTCAAAGAGCCGCGCGAAGCCCCAGGAAAAGCCTATGCACAGCAGCGACCCGCCGATCAGCAGGATGAAGAAGTCGCGCAGCGCATGCGCTTCGGTCAGCATGCCATAACGTCCCATCACGGTGTACAGGATGGCCAGGATGGGAATATGGGTCAGGTACAGCGAATACGAAAAGCCGCCCAGCGCCACCAGCGCGCGCCGCTCCAGCACGCGCCTGGCCCAGTGCGCCGGCGCCAGGCCCGACAGGCCCACCAGCAGGGCCGCCGTCAATGCACCGCACAGCGGATCGATCTGATGCACATGGCTCAGGAAGCGCCCCACCGTGGCGCCGTCGAGTATCCGGTTATCCCATAACAGCAAAGCGAGCGGCAGCGTCAGGCCGGCGGCCACCTGCCAGGCGTGGCGCTGGATGCGCGCGCGCAGCGGCGCGAACTGCGGCGCCTGGGCCAGCGCGGCGGCCACGATGCCCATCGCGAACAGGGCCACGAAGAACGGTGGCTGCGGCACACTCACTTGCAGGTTCGGCGCCAGCAGCGGCAGCTTCTCGTTGAACCAGCTCAGGAAGATCGCCAGGTTGATCCCGGCCAGCAGCAGCGCCAGCACGCCGAAGCGGCGCAGTATCCACACCGCCAGCGGGAACAGCAGGTAGAGATGCCATTCGGCGGCGATACTCCAGAACGGGCCGTTGATGGTGTTGTACTGGGGCAGCACGTCCTGCAGCAGCAGCACATTGGCCCACAGTTCGGCGGCCGGAATCTCGCTGGTCAGGCCCGCCGCGTGGCGGCCCCAGCGCGCCAGCGGCACGAAGGCGTTGACCAGCAGGATCAGGCCCAGCGTGGCCAGATAGGGCGGCAGGATGCGCACCGCGCGTCCGGCGAAGAACACCGCCGTGCTGGTGCTGAGGCGAAAGCCGTTGCGCACCACCGGCAGCGCCAGGCAAAAGCCCGACAGCACCAGGAAAATATCGACGCCCAGGTGCAGATAGAGCAGCCAGTTCAGCAGCAGACCGGCCAGCGCCGGCAAGGCATTCCAGCCCAGCACGAATAAATGGGCATGGCCGAACATCACCCACAGCGCCGCCAGCGCGCGCAGGCCATCGAGAAAATGCAGGCGGTCGGGTGCGCCAGCGCTGGCGCCAAAGTCCTTGTCTATACTCACGGAGAATCCACAGCAGGCCGGAAACGGCGGGTTCAATTAAAAAAAACCAGCATCGCTGCTGGTTCTTGGGGCGCGGGCGCGCCGGGATCAGGACTTGGGCAAGCCGCCCAGCAAGGCCGCCACCTTCTGTTTCGGCTTGGCGCTGGTGGCGCTCGACAGCGTGGCGCCAGGCGCCGGGGCCGCCGCCTTGGCCGGCTCATACGGCTTCAGGAACCAGGGATCGACCTTGTCGCGGCGCGGCGCGCCGGACGGGCCGCTGCGGGGCGCGCGGTCGGGACGGTCGGCGCCATAGGCCGGACGCGGACGGCTGCTGTCGCGGCCGATGGTATTGTCGCGCGGGGCGCTGCTGTCACGCGGCGTGCTGCTGCCGAAACTGCTGTCGCGGCTGCTGTCACGACCCGAACCGCTGTTTTCGCGGTTCTCGCCTTCGGCGCGGCGCGGACGGCGGTCGCCGCGCTCTTCGCCGCGGGCGCTGGCAGGCACGAAGCCGGCCAGGTCGCCGCGCTTGATGGTCTGCTTGATCAGTTTTTCGATGTCGGCCAGCAGGCGTTCATCCTTGTCCGAGTAGATCGAGATCGCGTCGCCGGAGGCGCCGGCGCGGCCGGTACGGCCGATCCGGTGCACATAGTCTTCCGCGTTATACGGCAGATCGTAGTTGATCACGCAAGGCAGGTCGGTGATGTCGAGGCCGCGCGCGGCCACGTCGGTGGCCACCAGCACATCGATCTCGCCCTTCTTGAACGATTCGAGCGCCGCCATCCGTTCCTGCTGGGTCTTGTCGCCGTGGATCGCGGTGGCCTTCATGCCCTCCTGCTCCAGGCCGCGCGCCAAACGGGAGGCGCCGATCTTGGTGTTGGAGAACACGATCACCTGCTTCAGGTCGCGCTGGCGCAGGATGTGGGCGACCAGCGCATGCTTCTGGTTTTCCTCGACCTTGTAGACCACCTGGCTGACCTTGTCGGCGGTCTGGTTGCTGCGCGCCACTTCGATCGTCAGCGGATTGTTCAGGAAAGTGTTGGCCAGCTTCTTGATTTCCGGCGAGAACGTGGCCGAGAACATCAGGTTCTGGCGCTGCTTCGGCAGCAGGTTGATGATGCGCTGCAGATCCGGCAGGAAGCCCATGTCGAGCATGCGGTCGGCTTCGTCCATGACCAGCATCTGCACCTGGCTCAGGCTGATGTTTTTCTGTTCGATATGGTCCAGCAGGCGGCCCGGGGTGGCGATGACGATTTCCACGCCGGCCTTGAGGATGATGGTCTGGCCCTTCATGTCCATGCCGCCGAACACCACGGTCGAGCGCAGCGGCGTGTGCTGGGCATAGGCCTTGACGTTCTCGGCCACCTGCACCGCCAGTTCGCGGGTCGGGGTCAGGATCAGCGCGCGCACCGGGTGGCGGGCCGGCGAGGTGCTGGTGCTGGCGTGGGCCAGCAGCATCTGGATGATGGGCAGCGCGAAGCCGGCGGTCTTGCCGGTACCGGTCTGGGCCGCACCCATCACGTCGCGCCCTTGCAGCAGCACGGGAATGGCCTGGGCCTGGATCGGGGTCGGATGCACATAGCCCTGGTCGCTCAGCGCGCGCAGGATGTGCGGCGACAGGCCGAAGTCGGCGAAGCGGACCGGCTCGGCATCGGCGGCCGCGGCGGCAACCGGAGCGGCAATCGGGGCGGCAACCGGGGCGGCAAGCGGCGCCGCAAGGTCTGCGGCGGCGGCCACCGCGGCAACTGCCGCTGGCACGGCCACCGCTTCGGCGGCGGGAGCGGCCGGCGCGATGGCGGCGGCAACAGGCTCGGCCACGATGGCGGGCGCGGCGGCGACAGGCGCAGCCACGGCGGCAGGCGCTACGGCCACGGGCTCGGCGGCGACCGGCGCGCTCACGGCGGCCTCGGGCACGAGCGGGGCGGCGGCATTGTCAGGATGGGATGGGATCTCGATTTCGGACATAGTGGTGTTGGCGACCGGCCAGCGGCGCGCCTTGCTTTCTTCAATTAACAACATTTTCTGCGTGCGGCGGCGCGGGCAGTCGCCGACCCGGGTGCGTACCTCTTCCCGCGGCGCGACGCACAAAGAAAGGGCGCGGCGGGCGGCGACATGGGGGAAACGGCAAGACTGACAGGGCGACATCGCCACACAGGAAGCGCCACGCCGGCAAACCGGCATCGCGCGCGCAGACATGGATACAATATCAGCGCCGTAAACTATACCCTAAATTGGCGCAACTGCACACGCAAACAGCAATTTTTCGATAGAAAGTATTGCATGATTGGAATGTATAATAGACAGTTTAACCAATCCTTGGCGCACATTTCGCCGGATTACCGTTGAAACTTCCAGCTTCTCCTGACAACACACGCAAATCCAGCTGCGCCACCGGAATGCCCCCATGTACGTACCTCCGCCGGTCATCGTCTCCGACCGTTTTCACCTGAACCACCCTGCCCCGTCAGCCGCGGCCGTCATGGCTGGCGCCCCGCGCACGGCGCCGCCGCGTACTGCGCTGGCGACCCTGCTGGGGCCGCTGTTGATGCTGTTGCTGCTGGCCCTGCTGATGGCCAGCGCCGGCGCCGCCCCCGCCCCCTCGCTGCGCTTTAAAAAGCTCGGTCCGCTGGGCAATGACGAACCGTCGATGCTGTCGCTGATGCAGGACCGCAAAGGCTTCGTCTGGGTCGGCACCCATACCAACGGCCTGTATCGCTACAACGGCTACCAGGCCGTCAAATACCGCAGCAATCCGGCCAATCCGCGCAGCCTGCCGCATGACCGCGTCTCGGCCCTGTTCGAAGACCGCGCAGGGCGCATCTGGGCCGGCACCCAGAACGGCCTGGCCCGCTTCAATCCGGAAACCAATGACTTCACCGTGTTCGCCCCGCCCAAGGCGCCGCCCAACCACCGCATCATCAAGACCATCATCAGCGACGGCAAGCAGGGCCTGTGGATAGGCAGCTGGGGCGGCCTGCAGCACTTCGATCCGGCCAGCGGCAAGTTCGAGGTCTACAGCCATGACGCCGAGCGGGCCGACAGCCTGGCCAGCAATGACCTGAACGCGCTCGCGCTGGACGCGCGCGGCGGCCTGTGGGCCGCCACCTGGCCCGGCGGCCTCGACTATCTGGCGCCCGGCGCGCGCGGCTTCATCCACTACCAGGTCGACTCGGCCGCCAAGCCCGACGCCCGCATCAACATCGTGCGCGCGCTGCAGTTCGACCGCCGCGGCGCGCTGTGGATAGGCACCGAGTCGGGCGTGCTGACCTGGGACGGCATCAGCGACTGGTCCACCCGCAGGCAGGTGGAAGCGCCGTACAGCCGCGTCACCAATTTCTATGTCGACAGCAGCGCCACCCTGTGGTGCACCACCCTGTCGGCCGGCCTGCTGCGCTGGGACGAGAGCGGCGGCAAGTTCGACCAGTTCGTGCACGCGGCCGACGATCCCTACAGCCTGCCGGGCGACAATCTGCGCGCCGTCATGCAGGACCGCGGCGGCATGCTGTGGATCGCCTCGTTTACCGACGGCATCAGCCTGGCCAATCTGAGCAGCGGCGGCTTCACCCGCCACGTGCCCTTCCGCATCGACAGCCGCTCGATGCCGGCCAGCAACGCGCTACTGGCGCTGGCGCGCGCGCCCAAGGGCCGCATCTGGCTGGGCGGCAATGTCGGCATGAGCTTGTACGACCCGGCCAGCAGCACCGTGCTGAAAAACTACCGCGCCGACGACAAGCGCCCCGGCGCCCTGAGCCACAACATCGTCTACAGCCTGCACCAGGAAGCCGACGGCCCGCTGTGGGTCGGCACCTCCAACGGCCTGAACCGGCTGGACCATCCGGACGCCCCCTTCAAGGTGATCCACTTCGGCAATACCGCGAGCGACTTCATCAATGCCATCGCGCCCGGCGCCGGCGGCGTGCTGTGGCTCGCCACCGGCAACAGCCTGATCCGCTACGACACCAGGACCGACGCGCGCCGCATCTACGTCCATGACGCCGCCGACACCGGCAGCCGCAGCGTCAACGGCACCTCGACCGTGCTGGAAGACCGCGCCGGCCGGGTCTGGGCCGGTTCCGAATGGAATGGCGGCGGCCTCGACATGCTCGACCCGCGCAGCGGCCAGTTCCGCCACTTCCGCCATCAGAACGGCGCGCCCGGCGGCCTGGACGACGACAATATCTCCAGCCTGCACCAGGACAGCCAGGGCCGCATCTGGATCGGCACCGGCAAGGGCCTGGCCGAAGCCGTCACCGGCGCCGATGGCGCCGTCAGCTTCCGCTCGCACGCAAAGGCCACCAATGCCTCCAAGATCCTGTCCATCCGCAGCGACCTGGACGGCAAGATCTGGTGCGCCACCATCAGCGGCCTGTTCCGGCTCGACCCGGCCAGCGGCAAGGCCAGCCACTTCACCGCCTCGGACGGCCTGACCGAAGGCTTCACCGTCAACTCCTCGGTCGCCAGCGAAGCGGGCCAGTTGTTCTTTGGCGGCGTGCACGGCATGACGGCGGTGTCGCCGTCGACCGTGCGCAGCGACTCCGTGCCGCCCCAGGTCGCCATCACCGATATCAGCGTGTTCAACCACTCGGTCCAGGACGGCAAGCTGGGCGACGACGTCCAGCTCAGCGGCCCGGTCACCGCGCCGACCTCGCTGACCCTGTCGGCCCAGGCCTCGGTGTTCGCCATCGAATTCGCCGCCCTGCACTACACCGAACCGGCGGAAAACCGCTACGCCTACCAGTTGCAGGGCTTCGACCGCGACTGGGTCGAGACCGACGCCGCCCACCGCAGCGCCACCTACACCAACCTGAACCCGGGCCGCTATGTGTTCCGCATCCGCGCCGCCAATCACCGCGGCGTGTGGAATCCGGAAGCGTCCACCCTGGCCATCACCATCACCCCGCCCTACTGGCAAAGCTGGTGGTTCCGCGGCCTGGCCGGCCTGCTGGTGGTGACGCTGCTGCTGGGCGCGCACTGGTTGCGCATCCGCCGCGTCACGCGCAACCAGCGCCAGCTGGAACAACTGGTCACGGCCCGCACCGGCGAGCTGGAAGAATCGAACCGCAAGCTCGCCGCGCTGAGCACCACCGACGGCCTGACCGGCGTGGGCAACCGGCGCGGCTTCGACGTCGCGCTGGAAGCGGAGTGGCGGCGTGCCGCGCGCACCGGCCAGACCTTGGCGCTGACCCTGCTCGATGTCGACCACTTCAAGAAATACAATGACCATTACGGCCATGTGGCCGGCGACGCCTGCCTGCGCACCGTGGCCGAGCTGATCACCACCCACGGCCGCCGCACCAGCGACCTGGTGGCGCGCTACGGCGGCGAGGAATTCGCCCTGCTGGCCGCCTCCACCGACGCGGCCGACGCCTACGGCGTGGCCCAGGCCATCTGTGCCGAGCTGGCCAAGCTGCGCCTGCCGCATGCCGGTTCACCGTTCGGCATCGTCACCATCAGTATCGGCGTGGCCGTGATGGTACCGACCGAAGATGGCTCGCCCGACCAGCTGGTACAGGAAGCCGACCGCGCCATGTACCGTGCCAAGCAGAAGGGCCGCAACATGGCCCTGCTGGCCATGCCGGCAGTGGAGGAAGTGTAATGGGAGCAAACGACGATCAGCGCGCCACGGCGCCCGTGCCGACGGCCACGCCGCAGGCCGAAGGCGATGCCATGCCGGCCGAGCCGCGCAGGCCCGAACCGGACGAATGCTGCCACAGCGGCTGCGCCTTCTGCGTGCAGGATATGTATGAGGACGCGATGGACCGCTACCGCGCCGCCTTGAAGGATTGGCAGGCGCGCCAAGGACAGCGGCAATAAAATCGAGGGTGCCCGGCCCCCCCCCTTGGTCACGGCGGCGGCGGGGGGACTTCCCAGATGACGTGGGTATCATTCTCGATCTTTTCAAACCCCAATTTTGCGTAGGCCTGGCGCGATGCATCAGAGGTGGGGAGCAACTTCACCTTTCGATACTGGCATGTTTGGATTAACCAATCCAGCATGTGCTGCCCGACTCCGCGCGAGCCGCAGGCCGTAACCCATTGCTCGATTTCCATCATCTCATCCGTGCCATCGATCACCATCAAACCCAGGCATCGAAGACCATCGACGGCGGCAATGGTTTTGCCCTCCACCCAGAACAAATCCTCAATAATGCCCAGCGCCGCTACCCCTTTCCGGCTTTTGGCCATCATCGCATTCACTTCCAGCTGAGCACGGTAGCGCACAAAAATCATCTCCTGCTGAATACGGGCGACGGTAATGGGCATGGTTTGTCCTTGGAGCAGGGATGAGCAAGAGGACCGATCCTGCGAAGATGGAGGTCCGTTCGATGCGATGCGTCAAACCATTCTGGTCGCATCCCTTAATAAGTGTCAAGTTATCATTTTTTTTGATGTCAGTGGTAGACAAAACCGGTCGGTACCAAGTCCGGCAGCATCGCAGTACCGAGATCATCGCAGCGGCGACATCGCCCGATTAAAATACACCAGCGACTGCCCCTCGCGCAGCCGGTAAAGCTGCGCCGGCCGATTACTGCCATGGCGCTGCCTGCCCGCTATCTCCTCCAGAAAATCCCCCTCCTTGATACGCTTGCGAAAAGCGCTCTTATCCACCGCGCGGCCCAGTATCGCCTCATACACCTGCTGCAAATCCGACAGCGTGAATTCGGCCGCCAGCAGATGCACCGGCAGCGAGGTATATTCCACTTTCGCGCGCAGGCGCTGCAACGCGACATCGATGATGCCGGCATGGTCGAAGGCCAGGTCGCGACGACCCGCCAGCTCCCCGACCGGCACCCACGACGCGGCGCTGCTGCCCGCGCCATGGCTGAGCGCAACGCCCTGCGCATCAATGAGCGCAAAATAAGCGAAGGTGGCCGACCAGCCGCGCGGATCGCGGGTGGCACTGCCAAATCCCTGCAATTGCTCCAGATAAGAAATCTCAACGCCGGTCTTTTCGCGCAGCTTGCGCATGGCCGTCGCATCGAGGTCGGTATCGCGCTTGAGGTCGATGAACCCGCCCGGCAGCGCCCAGCGCCCCTTGTGCGGATGCTCCCCGCGCTCGACCAGCAGCACCTTCAGACATTGCTCCTGCAGCGTAAAGATCACCAGGTCGACGCTGGTGAGCGGAACATCGAAATCGTGAATGCGGTAGTTTTGCAGGAATTCCTGCTCAGTAATCTCGTGTGCAGGCATGCTGGACCTTGGGGTATGAATAGGCGATTGTATGCCCCGCCCCAACTTAGTGTCAAACAACAAATAAGTTAGTTGCGAATCACCACTAAGTGTTTTATGATGTTTTCGTCTGAAGAAAATGAAAACATTATGAATACCACCGGCATGCGCATCGTCGAGAAAAACTCCGGCGTCTACATCATCGAAAACTACCTGAGCGCCGCCATGTGCCAGCACTACATCGCCATGGGTGAAGAGATCGGCTATGCGCCGTCGGAAGTCAATTTTCAGGACGGTTCGCGGCGTGCGGAAGACATCCGCAACAACGACCGCGTCATTTTCGACGACCCCGCGCTGGCCGCCTCCCTGTTTGAACGGGCGCATGCGCTGCTGCCGGAGGCCATCGGCAACTGGAAGCTCAGTGGCTTCAATGAGCGCTTCCGCTTCTACCGCTATGGTCCGAAGGAATACTTCAAGTGGCACCGGGACGGCACCTTCGCCAAGTCGCCCGATGAAGCGAGCTGCCTGACCTTCATGATTTATCTGAACCACGACTTCGAAGGCGGCGACACCGAATTCAAGACCGAGTTCATCAAGCCGCAGGAAGGCACGGCGCTGGTATTCCCGCACAAGCTGCCACACCAAGGCACGGAGATCATCGCGGGAACCAAATACGTGCTGCGTACCGATGTGATGTACCGCCGATATGAATAATTTGAAAGAAAAAAATGACAGATAAAACAGTTGTCCTCTACCGGCCCACCGGCCCCGCCGAACTCGACCTCGTCCGGCAAAGTGGCTTCAAGCGCTGGCCGCCTCGACTGCCGGAGCAACCCATTTTCTATCCGGTGACAAACGAGGCCTACGCAAAACAGATTGCCATCGAATGGAACATCGGCGCCAGCGGGGTTGGATACGTGACGCGGTTTCATGTGCGGGCATCGTTCATGGATCGCTACGACCGTCAAAAAGTCGGAGGCGAGATTCACACAGAATGGTGGATTCCCGCAGAAGAGCTTGAAGAGCTCAACGACAATATCGTCGGATTGATCGAAGTCATCGGCGAATATCGCGATGACGCAAAGAGTAGCGCCTAGACGCGCTCGCAAAACAAAGAGAGTTAACAATGATTGATAAAAATAATAATAGCGATAACCACACACGACTGATTCCCGACCATGAAATCCGTGGCCTGTATGACGACTCCACCATCCGCGTGTACCAGGCCTATTCAGATACCATCGCGGACAGCGCACTGGCCAAGGGTACCTTTGTTTCGCCACCGTTTAAGATGGAGCGCATGACTTGGATTAAGCCCTCTTTCCTTTGGATGATGTACCGGGCCGGCTGGGGTAATAAGGACGAAGGCCAGAAGCGCATCCTGGCTATCGACATCACTCGCGAAGGTTTCGAATGGGCGCTGGCGCATGCCTGTCTGAGCCACGCGGACGAATCAATGAGCGAGTCCCAATGGCAGCAACGCAAGAACAGCTCTCCCGTTCGGATTCAATGGGACCCGGAACGTAATCTGCAATTGCATGCACAGAAACACCGCGCCATTCAGATCGGGCTGGGGAAGGAAGCGGTACAGCTTTATGTGAATGAGTGGATACGCGGTATTACGGATGTGACGCCACTGGCAAAGGAAATCCAAGCGCTTGTCGAAGACCAGCACTACGATCGGGCAACGGCGCTACTGCCATTGGAGCTGCCCTATGTCGTTCAGACCGGCATCACCATCCCCGTTCCGGTATTGCCGTCTACAAAAACCTAGGTGAAGAGCCGGGCGCCGAGCTAATGCCGCTAGCTTAAGCGTGCCGCCGTGCGTTTAAAACCCACGGCAAAGAGCCGGGGGCCTGTCCCGCAGGGACAGGCGGGGCGCAGCCCCTCCCCGGACCCTGGGTTTGACCCCAGGGGTACGCCGTGGGTTTTAGGCCGCGGCCGGCGGCCCGCGAACTAAACATTTTTCTTAACCTAGCGGCATTAGGGACTGAGCCCGGCCGTCATTCCAAACCACCACGTCAATCAAACTTACAGCTTGCCACTCAAGGTCACAAACAATTGCCGTGGCGCGCCGGTCAGCAGCGTCTGCGCCGTACCAGCCTTGTCGGAAGCCTGGAAACCATTGGTGCCGATCGAGCTGATATAGCGCTTGTCGAACAGATTGCTCACGTTCGCCTGCAACACCATCTCTTTGAGCACGCCGCTCGATTTCAGCTTGTAGCCGGCCGACAGATTGGCCACCCAGTACGAGGGCACGCCGCCATCGTTCAGGTAGGTGTAATAGCGCTTGCCGGTGTACTTGCCGCCGGCGCGCGCGAACCATGCGCCCTCTTCAAACGCCACTTCGGTATTGAACAGGGTACGCGGCGCATCGACCACCTGCTTGCCGTTCACCGCCACCACCTTGCCGTTGTCCAGATAATCCGACTGGTACTTGGAATCGTTGTAGGTGAAGGAATTGAACCAGCTCAGCGCACGGCTGAATTTCCACACCGCGATCGCTTCCAGACCCTTGGTCTCGACCTTGCCGACGTTGACGAAGGTGCTGGGGCAGCCGACGATGCCGGCGCAGGTCGCCACGTTCAGCTGGCGGTCGTCGAAGGCGGCGTGGTACACGGCCACCGAACCCTGCACATTGGCGCGCTTGAAACGGTAACCCAGGTCCACATTGGTCGAGGTTTCCGGTTTCAGGTTCGCGCGGCCGGCGTCGAAGGCCAGCTGGGTTTGCGAGAACGGGCCGCCTACGCCCGGCTGGTGCGCACGCATATTGCGCGAGGCCGAGACGAACACTTCATCGTCCGCGCTCAGGCTGTAGTTGGCGCCCAGCTGCGGCAGGAAATGCTTGGTCGCGTCGATCGCGCCTTCGGCACGGGTGCCCGCGCGGTTGACGGCGCGAATGCCCACGTCCATGCTCTTGAAACCAAAGTTGGCCTTGAGCTTGCCATCCATGGCGCTGATGCTGTCCTGCAGGTAGAACTGGGCGGTGCTGGTCACGAAGTCTTGCTTGAACACCACCGTCATCGGATTGCTCATGTAGCGGTCGGTATCTTCCGGGCCGTTGACGGCGTAGAAGTTGCGGCTCACGGTGTGCGAGCTACGCTCGCCCCAGACGCCGGCGCTCAGGGTGTGATTGCCCAGTTCCACCGTCAGGTCGCTGATGATGCCGTCGCGGTTGATCGAATACTCGGTGGTGCGCAGCGCGATCGGCACGGTCGGCGACGATACGGCATAAGGCGTGTACCAGTGGCCCTGGCCCACATTGTCATGGTGATAGAGGCTGGTTTTCAGATTGCTCACCTCGGTCAGGCTCAGGTCCAGGGTCAGGCCGCCCAGGGTATCCTTGCGCAGGCCGCGCGCCAGGTAGTAGGCGTCGTCCATGCTGGTGACGCCGCCGCTGAATTTATTCTTGGCCGCATCGACCGCGCGCTGCCAGTCCGGTGCGTAGTTGTCCCAGTTGTAGCCCAGGCGATTAACCATTTCCAGCGACACATCCTGATAGTCGACTTCATGGCGGTCCGAATGATTGACGAAGCCGCTCAGGATATTGTCGCCGAAGCGGTGCACGAAGCGTGCATTGATCTGGTCCTGGTCCTGGGAGCCGGCGCCCTTCCATTTGTCGGCGCGCTGGCGCGTGCCGCTCAGCGAGAACTTGGTGGCGCCATTGATCAGGCCGCTATCCACGCGGACGAAGGTGCGCGAAGTCGAGTCGCTGCCCAGGGTCTGGGCCGCGCTCAGGCCGCGCTCGTCGCTCGGGTCCTGGCTGAAGAATTGCACAGTGCCGCCCAGATTGCTGGTCGAGGCGGTGCCCAGCGCGCCGGCGCCTTGCGACACGGCCACGCGGCCGATGTTTTCCGACGAGATCGCGCGGCTGATATGCAAGCCGTTGTTATTACCGTAGCTCATGTCGCCGAGCGGAATGCCGTCCAGCGTGAAGCCCAGCTGGTTCTGGCTGAAGCCGCGAATGCTGAAGCGGGTCGACCATTCGTAAGCACCGAAGGGATCGGCCGACTGGAAGTTCACGCCCGGCAGTTTTTCCAGCGTCTTCAAGGGGCTGGTGCCCGGTAGCGCCTGCTGCAGGTCGGCGCGGTTGATGTTCTGTACCTGGCGCGACTGGCCGCGGCCGGTGATTTCCACCGATTGCACCGGCGCCATGGCGGCACCGACGGTAGCATCCGCGGCGGCGGCGGCGGCGATCGCGTCGGCATCGCCGGCGCCAGCGGCCTGCGCGAAGTGGGCCGTGCAGGCCAGCGAGACCAGCAGGCAAAGAGGTTTCAGACGAAGACGCTGTGACATGAGTTTCTTTCTTGCAGTTATAGGAATGGGGTGCGAAGGCAATACCAAAAAAGCGCACTTGCAATTAACTTGCAAAATTGTAGGGAGGACATATGACGCAACCATGACAGTCCGATGACGGCTTGATGACTCAACAACAGTTCACGGGGAAATAACGCGGGCAAAAAAAACCATCGCGATGGAAGGCGATGGCGAAAGGGGCAAACAAGGCAAGCAATGCAGGCTTGGGCACTACCAAGCAATTTGGATGCCGGAGGTCGCGCCGGGGCATGGCTGCGCAAGAGTCGGTACCAGCGTAAAAATTGCCGACACCGGCGGGCGCGGGCGCAGGCACTCATGTACGCAAGCGCACGGACGACCAGGCAAGCACTAGCTAGCATGATCGACATACCAGCGAGTACTGACACCATGCCGAAAGAGACCAGCAGCGCGATTCCAGACCATGCCGCCAGCAGCGTAAAGGCTGCGGCCGATACCGCTGCCGCGGCGCCAGCCACGCCGTCGGCCCAACAGAATTCCTGGTTGAGCAAACTCGGCCCCGGCCTGATCACCGGCGCCGCCGACGACGATCCCAGCGGCATCGCGACCTACTCCCAGGCCGGCGCCCAGTTCGGCTTCGGCATGCTGTGGACCTTGCTGCTGAGCTTCCCGCTGATGGTGGGCATCCAGATCATCAGCGCGCGCATCGGCCGCGTCAGCGGCCATGGCCTGGCGGCGAATATGCGCCGCCACTTTCCAGCCTGGCTGTTGCACGCCATCGTCAGCCTGCTGCTCATCGCCAACACCATCAACATCGCCGCCGACGTGGCCGCCATGGGCGAAGCCTTCCGCCTGCTGGCGGGTGGCCCGGCGCCCTGGTACGCGCTCGGCTTTGGACTGCTGTCGCTGCTGTTACAGGTCTTCATTCCCTACCAGCGCTATGTGCGCATCCTCAAGTGGCTGACCCTGGCCCTGCTGGCCTATGTGGCCACGGTGCTGGTGGTCAAGGTGCCATGGCTGGCGGTGGCGCGGGCCACGGTGCTGCCGCAACTGTCCTGGAACCCGGCCTACCTGACCACCGTGGTGGCCATCTTCGGCACCACCATCAGTCCCTATCTGTTCTTCTGGCAAGCCTCGCAGGAAGTGGAGGAATTGCGCGCCGACCCGGCCGCCAGCGCCCTGAAGAAAGCCCCGCATCAGGCGTGCGGCAACTTCCGGCGCATTCGCCTCGATACCGTCATCGGCATGGGCTTTTCCAATCTGGTGGCCTTCTTCATCATGCTCACCACCGCCGTCACCTTGCACGCCCAGGGCATCAGCGCCATCGCGTCATCGGCCCAGGCCGCCTCCGCGCTGCGCCCGATCGCCGGCGAGTTCGCCTTCCTGCTGTTCGCCCTGGGGATTATCGGCACCGGCCTGTTGGCCGTGCCCGTTCTGGCGGGCTCGGCCGCGTATGCGGCGGCCGGCGCCTTCGGCTGGAAGAGCAGCCTGGAACTGCAGGTGGGCGGCGCGCGCAAGTTCTACGCCATCATCATCGGCTCGACCCTGGTCGGTGCGCTGCTGTGCTTTGCGCCGGTCGATCCTATCCAGGCCCTGTACTGGAGCGCGGTGATCAATGGCGTCATTTCCGTGCCTCTCATGATCGCGATGCTGGTGCTGGCGCGCCGGCCCGCCGTGATGGGTGATTTGCCGATCTCGCGCCGCCTCGCCGCGCTGGGCTGGCTATGCACGCTCACCATGGGACTGGCCGTGCTGGCCATGCTGGCGACGATGGGTGTTTGACGCGCCGCCGATCTGCGCTACAGTAATGCTTCCTTCGGCTTTAGCGGTAATCACTATGCGACTGTTTTCTCGCCTGAATGTTGCTCTGCTGGTGGCCAGCTGCGCGCTGGCCTTGCCGGCATTGGCCACCGACCGCCCCTTCCCCGCCAACGCCTTGCGCGGCAAGATGACGCCCGGCTATTTTCCCGATGTGGAAATCGACGGCAAGGCCCGCAAGCTGGCCGCCGGCGGGCGCATCTTCGATCAAGACAACCGGCTCGCCATGCCGGCCTCGCTGCGCGGCAGCGGTTTCGTAGTCAATTACACGGTCGACAGCATGGGTTATATCGACCGCATCTGGATACTGACCGAGGAAGAGGCCGCGCACAAGCTGGCCAAGGTCAAGGCGGAGGATGTGGAATACCGGCTCACGCCGGAGAATTGAAGTGCTTTGAATTGCTGCCGAGGGGCCGCGCGCGCATATAAAAACCCACGGCGTAAATCTGGGGGCCTGTCCCATCGGGACAGGCGGGGCGCAGCCCCTCCCCGGACCCTGGGGTCAGACCCCGGCTCTTTGCCGTGGGTTTTAACTGCGCCGGCGGCCCGCTAACCAGGCAAGCCGCGGACTGAGGAACTCACCGGCTCGCCAGCGCCAGCGTGGCGCGCTTACCCGCCGCCGCCCGTGGCGCGCCCTGCGCCGCGGTGCGCGGCGCGTCGCCTTCGAGCCGGAAGATGCTCATCGACTGCACCAGGCTCTGGGCCTGTTCCTGCAGGCTGGCCGAGGCGGCCGCCGTCTGCTCCACCAGCGCCGCGTTCTGCTGCGTCATATCGTCGATCTGCGTGATCGCCTGGTTGACCTGCTCGATGCCGGTGCCCTGCTCGGCCGAGGCGGTGGCGATCTCGCCCATGATGGCGGTGATGCGCGCGACGCTGCCGACGATTTCTTCCATCGCCTTGCCGGCGTCGTCGGCCAGCCGGTTGCCGGCCTCCACTTTCTCCACGCTGTGGGCGATCAATTCCTTGATCTCCTTGGCCGCCGCCGCCGAGCGCTGCGCCAGGTTGCGCACCTCGCTGGCCACCACCGCGAAACCACGGCCCTGCTCGCCCGCCCGCGCCGCCTCCACCGCCGCGTTCAGCGCCAGGATATTGGTCTGGAAAGCGATCCCGTCGATGACGGAAATGATGTCGACGATGCGGTGCGAACTGGCGTTGATCTCGCCCATCGTATGCACCACCTGGGCCACCACCTGGCCGCCATGGGTGGCCACGCCGGAGGCGTTGACCACCAGGGCGTTGGCCTGGCGCGCATTGTCGGCATTCTGCTTGACGGTCGAGGTCAGCTCTTCCATCGACGAGGCGGTCTGCTGCAGATTCGAGGCCTGCGACTCCAGCCGCGACGATACGTCGGCGTTGCCGCTGGCGATGTCGCGCGTGGCCGCGCCGATATTGTCGATGCTGGTGCGCACGTCGCCGACGATGTTGCGCAGGCTGTCATTCATGTCCTTGAGCGCGCGCAGCAACTGGCCCACCTCGTTCGGCGCGCCCACGTCGAAGTCCGACACCAGGTCGCCATGGGCGACCTTCTGCGCCACCTGCACCGCGTGTTCTAGCGGCTTGGTGACCGAGCGCGAAATCAGCCAGGCGCAGCCGCCGGCCACCGCGACCAGGCCCAGCATGCTTGCCAGCAGCAGGTAGCGGGTCAGATAGAAGTCGTTGATCTTCTCTTTCAGCAGCAGGTCCAGCATCTCGCTGGCGGCCGAATTGGCCTTGAACTGGGCGTCGATGGTCTGGGTCGCCAGCGTCACATACTGGTCGGGCGGATAACTCAACTCCTCGGGCTTGAGGATCTGCTCGGTGACCACCGTCAGCAGGGCTTCGGCGGCCTTGCTGGCCTCGCTCATCAATCCGCCCAGTTCGGCGCGGATCTGCGGATTGTAGGCCGCCGCCTTGCCGAAGGCGGTCTGGGTCTGGTCGAGCCGGTCGTGCACGCGGCCGATAAAGGTTGACAGCACCAGCCGGTCGGCCGGCGGCGCTTCCTTGCGCGCCAGCAGGCCGGCGCCCTTGGCGCGGGTCTTGCCCAGTTCCTCGGTCAGATAGGGCAACTGGTAATACATGGCCTGGATCAGCTGATAGGTGTCGCGGTCAGGATCGAGGCTCAGGCCGAAATGGTCGCCCATCAAATCGTTGACCTTCAACAGCAGCGGCACCAGCGCGGTATGGCCGGCAAAGCTTTTCGGCACATCCAGGCGGCGCTGCACCACACCGTCGCGCAGGGTTTCCCAGTCGCGCCGCGCCACTTTCCAGGCGCTGGCCAGGCCGGGATTGTCGAGCTCACCGACCATCGTGTCGACCTTGGCGTAGAGGGCGTCGGCCTCCTGCTGCTTGGCGGCGCGCTTGTCCTCGCCGCCGGCCACGCCGCCCAGGCTGAGCGCGGCCAGGCCGCGGTGCTGCTGGGTCAGCTGGATGGTTTTGAGTACCGCCGCCACCCGCGACATGCCCTGCTGTTCGGAGATGTAGGCGTCCAGACTCTTGGACGCTTCGCGCACATAAAACACCGTCGGTATGGCCGCCAGCAACAGCGCAACCAGGCTCAGTAGCAAAAACTTGTGGGGCAATTGCAAACGGCCGAGGAGGGAATGGGCATTCATGGAGGGCTCCGTCATCAATACTGTCTGGGATGGGTCGCGTCGGCCGCCTTACAAACTTGTCGTATGCGACGTATCAGTTCCTAATACTAATCCTATTGACTGTGAATAACAGCCAATTCTCACACTTTCTCACCCTTGTGCGCCATTGCCACACTTGCCTCAGGCCACTACGCTGGCGCCCAGCAGGGGTATGCCGCGCTGTTCGGCGAAAAGCAACATATCGTCCGGCAGGATCGGCTTGGCGATATGGAAACCTTGCAGGTAATGACAGCCCATCTGTTCCAGGATATGCGCCTGGCCCGCCGTTTCCACGCCCTCGGCCACCAGTTGCAGACCCAGGCTGTGGCCCATCGCAATAATGGCATGAACCAGATTATTGCTGCGCTCGCTATGTTCGATGTCCATCACGAAGGCACGGTCTATCTTCAGCGTATTCAGGTGGAACTGGGTCAGATAGCTGAGCGAGGAGTAGCCGGTGCCGAAATCGTCCAGCGAAATGCTCACGCCCATCGCCCTCAACTGTTCCAGCACCGCGCGCACATTGGCGCCGTCGTCGATCAGCACGCGCTCGGTCAGCTCCAGTTCCAGCTGGTGGGCGGCCAGGCCGTTGCTGCGCAGCGCATCCTGCACCAGCGCGACGAAGCCGGGATCGACCAACTGCCAGGCCGACACATTGATGCTGATGGTGATCTCGCCGAGCGAACCCTGCTTCCACAGCGCCACCTGGCGGCAGGCCTGGCGCAGCACCCAGGTGCCGATCTCGACGATCAGGCCGCTGTCCTCGGCCACCGGGATGAAGCGGTCCGGCGCCACCGTGCCCAGCAGCGGGCTGTCCCAGCGCAGCAGCGCCTCGACCTTTTTCAGCTGCTGGGTATGGGCGTCGGTGATGGGCTGGTACACCAGGTGGAATTCCTCGTTGGCGATGGCCTGGCGCAGCGCGCCGTCGATCACCAGCGCATCCTTGGCGGCCTGGTTCATCGTCTCGTTGAACAGCCGCCATTCGCCGCGCCCGGCCTTCTTGGCCTCGTACATGGCGATGTCGGCGTGGCGTATCAGGATGTCGCACTCGGCGCCGTGCAGCGGGTAGCAGGCCAGGCCCACGCTGGCCGACAGGCCGATGCCATGGTGCAGCGACAGATTGAAGGACAGCCCCATCGCCGCGATGATCTGGCTGGCACAGGCGATGGCCGCCTCCATCCCGTCGCCTTCCAGCCCCGGCAGCACGACGATGAATTCATCGCCGCCGAAGCGGGCCAGGATATCGTCGGCCGCCAGCAGCCCGTGCAGGCGCTTGGCCACCTTGCGCAGCAGCTCGTCGCCCACCGCATGGCCGAAGGAATCGTTGACGCGCTTGAATTTATCCAGGTCGATGAACAGCACGGCGCAGGACTGGCCGGGCGCGCTGGCGATGGTCTGGGCCAGCCTGGCGGCCAGCGCGTGGCGGTTGTAGAAGCCGGTGATGGGGTCGATGCGGGCCGCCTTGTACAGCTCGGCGTCCTTCTTGCGCCGCTCCGAGATGTCCAGCAGTTGTACCAGGCAGAACAACTGGCCCCTTTCCACATAGGGCGAGGCCAGCATCTCGATCGGCAGTTCGCTGCCATCGTGCAAGTGGAACACCGCCTCCTGGCTCAGCGGATACACCGCCCCTTCGGCCTCGAAGGCGGCGAAATACTGTTCGGCCATAGGCCGCGTCAGTCCCGGCAGCAGGTCGGACACATGCTGGCCCAGCAGGTCGGCCGGGCTGTCGAAGCCCAGCAGGCGGGCGCAGCGCTCGTTGGCCACATGCACATAGCCGCGCCGGTCGCGGATCAGGAAGCCGTTCGACAGGCTGTCGATGGTATGGCCGTAGCGCTGCTGGATTTCCTCCTGCACCGCATAGATCAGGCCCAGCATCGACAGGCATTTGAACAGCATGCTGAAGGTAAACCACAGCAGATACACTTCGGGAAGCAAGGTCAGCAGCGCGGTGCCGTTGAGCACGCCACGCAGCACCATGGTGATGCCCAGCAGGCGGTAGCGGTGGCGCCCGCCGGCCAGCTTGACGCCGCACCAGACCAGCATGCAGCCCATCAGGCCGGTGACGCTGGGAATGACCCAGTGCGCCGCGCCGCGCCACAGCGGCTGCAGCGCCAGCGCCATCAGCAAGCTGCCCAGCAGCGCCCAGCGCCATTGGCCGCGCCGCAACCGGCCCAGGAAAAACTGGGTGCCGGCCCAGTAAAAGCCCATGGCGCCGGCCAGCGCCAGCGCACACAGTGCATTGAGCAGCCCGGGCGCCACCAGTTGCTGGCCGAACAGCCACAGGCCGGTGCCGCTCATGATGCATACCTGGCCCAGGCCCCAGAACAGGGCATGGCGCTCCTTGCGCTGCATCACCCACAGAAATAGCAGGATCGCGCTCAGGATAGCGTCCGCCACCACGGAGGTCAGGGCAAATTGGCTCGGGTCCGTACTCATGGGGTTCCGCCGCGTGTGCGCACAGCTCCTGCTAAAGATGAGATGCCAAAAAATCCACAAGGCCCGCCTGGCGATCATCCCGACTAGCCGGGTTTCGGGCAGGGTGTGGGTAGAGATAACCCGCATATTGTATGCTGATTGCACAGTCCGGCACATAAGAGTGTTGCCAGATGGCACCGAATATCGCCCGTACGTAGCCAAATGCAAGCAAATTCGGCATACTGATCGGCAGTTCTGATGCTTGCTTGAATCCCACTCGCGGGGCTGTTCATGAGACTCCATCTGGCGCAGCCGCCGCGGCGCGCCGTTTTGCCCTTGCCTACGCCCGCACCGCCGCGTTTGGCAGCGCTGTTGGCCGCGCTTTGGACCACACTGCTGCTGGCCGCCCCGCCCTGCCGCGCCGCCGCGGCCGAAGCGCCGGCGCCAGCGCCAACGCTGCTGGTACTGAACACCGCCTTCTTCGCCCCGATCACCTCGCCCGAACGCGACGGCGTGCTCGACCAGCTGTACGCCGCCCTGTTCCAGCGCCTGGGCATGCGCGTCGAGATCCAGGCCTCCTCGGCCGAACGCGGCCTGCTCAACGCCAACAACGGCACCGACGACGGCGATGTCTCGCGTGTGCTCGGCATCGACCAGGCCTACCCCAACCTGGTGCGCGTGCCCGAACGCGTGATGACTTACCAGATGGTGGTGTTCAGCCGCCACGCCAGCTTCCCGGTCAAGGGCGCGGCCAGCCTGGCGCCCTATGACGTCGGCATCCTGACCGGCTGGAAGATACTCGAACGCAGCATCGTCGGCACCCGCTCGCTGCAAAAGCTGGAAACCGGGCGCCAGCTGTTTTCCATGCTCGACAAGGACCGCATCGACCTGGCCGTGATCGAAAAACTCGAAGGCATGCACTTCATCCAGAGCATGGGCCTGCAAGGCATCCGCATCCTCGAACCGGCCTTCGTCGAAGGCGACTGGTTCCTCTACCTGCACAAGCGTCACGCCGCGCTGGTCCCGCGCATCGCCGAGGAACTGCGCAAGATGAAACAGGATGGCAGCTACCAGCGCATCTTCGACGGTGTACTGCGCCGTTACGGCGGCTAAGCCGGCGCATGCGGCATGGACTCCCTCCTGACCTGGTTGCGCAAGTCCGCTGGCCACAGCCTGGGGCGCCGCCTCGCCATGCTGATCCTGCTGTTCAGTTCCGTGGTCACCCTGGTATCGACCGCGCTCCAGCTCGGACTGGAATACCGGCGCGACGTCGGCGAGATTGAAACCCAGCTGCGCCAGATCCGCGCCAGTTATGCCGAGAGCCTGGCCTCGAGCCTGTGGATCACCAGCACCCGCGACATGGAGCTGCAGCTGCAGGGCATCATGCGCCTGCCCGACCTGCAGTATGTGGAAGTGATCGGCGAACAGGACCGCGTGGTGGCGCACGCCGGCACGCCCCGCCTCGACAATGTGGTCGAGCACAGCTTCCCCCTGCACTACGGCCATCGCGGCCAGGACGTCTACATCGGCAAGGTGCGCGCCCTGGCCTCGCTCGACGGCGCCTACGCGCGCCTGAAGGACAAGGTGATCACCATCCTGATCGCCCAGACCATCAAGACCTTCCTGGTCTCGCTGTTCATCCTGATCCTGTTCCAGCTGCTGGTGGGGCGCTACCTTAAACGCATCGCCGCCTATTCCGACGCGCTGTTCGCCGGCCAGCACCAGGAGCCGCTGGTGCTCGATCGGGCCGAGTGCCCGCACAACCGCAACGATGAACTGGCCCAGATGGTGACCGCCCTGAACGCCATGCGCGCGCGCCTGGACAGCTCCTTCCGCGCGCTGCAAAGCAGCGAATTCCGCTGGAAAGCGGCGCTCGAAGGCGCCGGCCATGGCGTGTGGGACTTCAATGTGGTGAGCCGCGAAGTGGTCTACTCGCGCCTGTGGAAGGAAATGCTGGGCTATGCCGAGGATGAACTGCCCGACCACTTCGACACCTACGCGGCGCTGGCCCATCCGGACGACCTGCGCACCGCCAGCGGCCTGCTGCAGGCCAATTTCGAAGGCCTGACCCGCCACTACGCGATCGAGCAGCGCATGCGCTGCAAGGACGGCAGCTGGAAATGGGTCGAGGCGCGCGGCATGGTGGTCGACACCGATGCGCAGGGCCGCGCCACCCGCATGATCGGCACCCACACCGACATCAGCGCGCGCCGCGCCGCCGAGGAACAGCTGGCGCGCCTGCTGGCCGAAACCGAACAGGCGCGCGCCGATCTGCGCAGCGCCAACGAGGGCATGGAGCGCCAGGTGCAAGAGCGCACCGCCCAGCTGGAACTGGCCAACAAGGAGCTCGAAGCGTTTTCGTATTCGGTCTCGCACGATTTGCGCAGCCCCTTGCGCGGCATCGACGGCTGGAGCCTGGCGCTGCAGGAAGACTATGGCGCCCAGCTCGACGCCACCGCCGGCCAGTATCTGGAACGGGTGCGCAGCGAGAGCCAGCGCATGGGCCAGCTGATCGACGGCATGCTCGAATTCTCGCGCCTGGGCCGCGCCGCGTTGACGCTGCGCACGATCGACCTGTCGCATCTGGCGGCCACCGTGGCCGCGCGCATCCGCGACGCCGAGCGCGGCCGCGCGATCGCGTTCTCCATCGCCCCCGGCCTGGTGGCGCGGGGCGACGAGCGCCTGCTCGAAGCGGTGCTGCATAACCTGATGGAAAACGCCTGCAAATTTTCCGCCATGCGCACGCCGGCCCAGATCAGTTTTGGGGCCGAGACGCAGATCGACCCGGCCAGCGGCCAGACCGTGACCGCCCTCTTCGTGCGCGACAACGGCGCCGGCTTCGACATGCGCTACGCGCCCAAGCTGTTCGGAGTGTTCCAGCGCCTGCACCAGGCCAGCGAATTTCCCGGCACCGGCATCGGCCTGGCCACCGTCAAGCGCATCGTCCAGCGCCATGGCGGCAATGCCTGGGCCATGTCCGCGCTCGACCAGGGCGCCACCTTCTACTTCACCCTCAAGGACTTTCCATGCACGCCAAAGTCATCCTCCTGATCGAAGACAATCCCAGCGACATCGCCCTGACCGAGCGCGCGCTGCTGCGCAATAACATCACCAACGCCCTGGTGGTGGCGCGCGATGGCCAGGAAGGCCTCGATTATCTGTTCGGCGAAGGCGTGCACGCGGGGCACGACCCGGCCAATGCGCCGGTGCTGATCCTGCTCGACCTGAAGCTGCCCAAAATCGACGGGCTGGAAGTGCTGCGCGCGATCCGCGCCGATAGCCGCACCCGCCGCATCCCGGTGGTGATCCTGACCTCCTCGCGCGAGGAGCAGGATATCGCCGCCGGCTACGACCTGGGCGTGAACAGCTATATCCGCAAGCCGGTGGACTTCCACCAGTTTACCGAAACCATCCGCCAGCTGGGGCTATACTGGCTGCTAATAAACGAAGCTCCATAAAACCAAGGTCGTGAGAGTCCGATGACGCCACTATCGATTCTGCTGGTTGAAGACTCCGACAGCGACGCGGAACTGGTGCTGCGCTGCCTGCGCAAGGCCGGCATCGACGTGACGCACGAACGCATCGAGACCGGCGACGCCATGCGCGCCGCGCTGGCCTCGGCCTCGACGCGCTGGGACATCGTCATCTCCGACCACAACCTGCCCGCCTTCAGCGCCAGCGCCGCGCTGGCGCTGCTGCGCGAGGTGGACCAGGACCTGCCCTTCATCGTGGTATCGAACAATATCGGCGAAGAGACCGCGGTCGCGCTGATGCGCGCCGGCGCCCACGACTATGTGATGAAGGGCGACCTGGCGCGATTGCCGCCGGCCGTCAAGCGCGAACTGAGCGAGGCGGCCCAGCGGCGCGAACGCAAGCGCGCCGACGAGGCGCTGCGCGAACTGAACGAACAGCTTGAAACCCGGGTCGAGGAACGCACCAGCGAACTGCGCCAGGCCATGGCCCAGATCATCGAATCGGAAAAACTGGCCTCGCTCGGCATGCTGGTGGCCGGCGTCTCGCACGAACTGAATACCCCGATCGGCAATATGGTGCTGGCCGCCACCGCCCTGTACGACAAGCTCAAGGAACTGGTGGCGGCCGCCGAAAACAATGCCCTGACCCGTTCCGGCCTGCTGCTGGGACTACAGGAATGCCAGGGCGCCAGCGCCATCATCTCGCGCAACGGCCACCGTTCCAGTGAACTGATCGACAGCTTCAAGCGCGTGGCGGTGGACCAGACCAGCCAGCGCCGCCGCAGCTTCGACCTGCGCGCCACCGTGCAGGACAGCCTGGCCGCGATGGGCGCCATCCTGCGCCGCGCCCACGCCACGGTGGAGCTGCGCATCCCGGACGGCATCGCGATGGACAGCTTCCCCGGCCACCTGGAACAGATCGTCAACAACATCATCATGAATTCGATCACCCACGGCTTCGACGGCCGCGAGGGCGGCAACATCGTCATCGACGCCGGCTGCTGCGGCGGCATCGTCGAACTGCGCTACAGCGACGACGGCCACGGCATCGCCGCCGAATTGCAGCACAAGGTATTCGAACCCTTCTACACCACCAAGCTGGGCCAGGGCGGTTCCGGCCTGGGCCTGTCCATCGTCCACAACCTGGTGCAGGCGATCTTCAAGGGCCAGCTCAAGCTCGACAGCGCCCCCGGCCAGGGTGTGCACCTGACTTTTACCTTCCCCGCGCTGACCCCGCACACGCCGCCGCATTAAATCCCGGCCATCCATCGCGGCAATCCTTCGCACATTGCCCCCGCATTTGCCGCGCACCGCCGCGCCTCCTTGCCTTGTCTCGCACAAGCGCGCGCCACTTTTTTTTCGGTTCGAATATCATCCTGGCAACTTTCCATATATCATTGCCACTTTGTCATTTTAGCCACCCAGGAATTGCCATGCAGGAAACACCAGATACCGTCGTCGACATCCCCCCATCGCCCGAAGCCAAGCCCTTGCCGGTGCCCCCGCCCAAGAAAAGCGGCGGCAAATGGAAGCGCTACCTGCTCTATACCCTGGCCGCCATCGGCCTGGCCGGGATCGCCCTGTTCGCCTTCGTCGGCTACAAGGTCAATAAGGAAAAGGCCGTAGCCGTGCGCGTCAGCATCGATGAAACGGAAATGATCGACGGCATCATGTCTCGCACTTACGGCAAGTATTCCGAACAGAAAAAAGGCTGGTTGTACGTCGCCGATGGCGACCGTACCTATCTGGTACGCGTGGTCCAGCAAAGCAAGACCAGCGACGGCCCCGACGGCGATGAATTGTATTTCGTCACCAGCGGCACGCCGACCGATGGCGAAGAAGGCTCGCTATACGGCGTCTTCCAGGTGCGCGGTGCCACCAACGCCACCGATGGCAGCATGGTCGAGATCAGCTCGCCGTACCGCTATGACAGCAACCGTCCGATCACCCCGGAAAACGTCCACTTCGAAGCGCTGAGCGAGAACGTCTGGGCCTGGGTGATCAAGACCAGCGATGGCAAGTCGCCCAAGGCCGCGCCCGTGCATACCACCAATATGGTGTTTGCCTCGCATGGCGAGACGATCGTTGAACTGGCCAGCTTCAAGGCCGGCGTCGAATCCGAACCGGCAGGCGATTGCGCCGCCGCCCTGGGCGAATACGAACTGTGGCTCAATGAAACGAAGGTCGCCGCCGCGGAAGCAGCTGCCAAGGGAGAAGAAGATGAGATGGCGGGAGAAGAGGTAGATAACGGCCCGATGCGCTGCGAAAAGACCCGCTGGAGCTATCGCACCGCACCAGTGACGGGTCCGGTTCCCGGCCCGCTGAGCGTGACGCTCAAAGGCAGCCGGGATGGCAAGCCGGTGGAGGAAAAGACCTGGAAGCTGATGTTTGACAGCAAAGCCTTCTCCTACAACGTGCCTGCCGAACTCGTTCCGGACTAAGCGTTTGGCCGTAAAAAACCCCACGGCGCACATCTTAAAAACCCACGGCGTAACCCTGGGGTCTGACCCGGCGGGTCAGACCCCGGCTCTTTGCCGTGGGTTTTTTATTGCCCCCGGCCCGCCAGCTTTACAAACTCACACCGGTTTCGGATTCAACTCCGCAAACCCGCGCTGATGCCAGTAAGGATAGGCCGGCGTCACCGCGCTGGCCGCATCCAGCAGCGCAACCTGTTCCGCCGTCAGCGACCACCCCAGCGCGCCCAGATTCTGGCGCAGTTGTTCCTCATTGCGCGCACCCACCACCACCGTGGCCACCGTCGGACGCTGCAGCAGCCAGTTCAGCGCGATCTGCGGCAAGGTCTTGCCGGTTTGCTCCGCAACAACATCGAGCGCATCGATCACACGGAACAGCAATTCATCGCTGACCGGCGGTCCCTGTTCGGCCGTCGCATGCAGGCGGCTCAAGGCCGGCAAAGGCTGGCCGCGGCGGATCTTGCCCGTCAAGCGGCCCCATCCCAGCGGACTCCACACCACCGCGCCCACACCCTGATCCAGCCCCAGCGGCATTAACTCCGACTCATAATCGCGCCCGATCAGCGAGTAATACGCCTGGTGGGCGATATAGCGCGAATAACCATAACGCTCGGCCACGGACAGCGATTTCATTAAATGCCAGCCCGAGAAATTGGACACGCCCACATAGCGGATCTTCCCTGCCCGCACCAGATCATCGAGCGTGGACAATACTT
>JABTBR010000020.1 GCA_013284265.1 Oxalobacteraceae bacterium
TCCTGCACCGGCGTATGCGCATCGAAACCATGCAGCTGGAACAGGTCGATATAATCGGTGCCCAGGCGTTTCAGGGCCGCGTCGCAAGCCTGAATCAAATGAAAGCGCGAGGACCCCGCCGAATTGGGATTCTCATCGGTACGGAAAGTCGCCTTGGTCGAAATCAATACCTTATCGCGCCGGCCTTTAATGGCCTCGCCCAATACCGATTCAGCCACGCCGCCGGAATAGACATCGGCGCTGTCAAACATGGTCAGTCCGGCATCGAGACAAATATCGACCAGCTTGCGCGCCTCGTCCACATCGGTTTTACCCCACGCGCCAAAGAAATCGCCTTTACCGCCAAACGTACCCGTACCGAAACTTAACACCGGCACTTTAAAACCGGATGCGCCCAGAAAACGATGTTCCATCATTCACCTCTTTTTGAAAAAAGAATTTACCCACGGAATGAAGCGAGCACTGATTGAGTCTCGCCGCAGCCACACAATATACCGCCGAATGGCCGGCGGCGCAGCGGCCCGCCCAGGAAATCAGATTTGCGGGAGGATCAACAATGTTTTCGGTATCGCAGGACAGCGCAAACCGGGCCCGGCCGCGCATTTCACGGGCAAGTCAGACCAGAATCTGGCACGTAAAAACCAAGATTGAGCATGGTGCCCTGATGGACCGGGAGGGGGAACTATTAGCGGCTAGCCTCTAATTCTGTTGGCTATAATTGAAGACCAATGATGGGATAAAATAAACAGGGACACGATGAAAACATTTATCACTTGTATTGCCATGGCTTCAGTCTTGACCGCCTGCGGTGGCGGTGGCGGAGGCAGCACGGATAATCCCGCGCCTGTCGTCACTTCCCCATTCGCCAAGTACGAAGGTGAATGGAAAGATGCCTGCCAATTCCATCATCGTGAAACATCCAGCTTTGCCGTCACAAATTCCGCGACCACGATTGCCATCAGCAATAAAATCGAATATTTCGACAATGAGGATTGCACCGGCGCGATCGTGGCGACCGGCGTGTATTCCCAGCCGATCGCCAGGGTCAATTACTCCAGCACCGATACCAACGCCTCCGTTAAACTGCAAAACGGCGAAACCGTCACCGGCGTGGTCGATCGCGGCACCGCGGTCGGTACCGATGCGAACGTGACCTTTACCGGCAGTGGCGTCACGTCCAGCGTGGTCAACGGAAAAACAATCTTCAAGATCAGCTATACGGGGGGATCGACGGAAATACGGATCGATTCCATCTCCGGCGCCTCGCCGGGTGGATTAATGCTGCGTAATGGCCAGTTGTATATCCTGAGCGCCAACGGCAGCTCATATTCAGCCAGCGCCGCCCTGTCGCGTTAAACGGAAGGCCGGATCGACATCGCCGTCAGCGTATCGCGCAGCCATTTATGCGCCGCGTTACGCTGATCGCGCGCATGCCACAACATGTCGACCTGGGACTCGGGGAAGTCGAAAGGCAGCTTTTTCACCACCACCTGCCCCGTCATGCCCGTGACGTCGATCAAATCAAAGGGAACCATCGAAATCAAATCAGATTTGGCGACAATCTGCCCGATGGTCGAAAATTGATTGACGGTTAATGCGATCCGGCGCTCCAGGCCCAGCTTGGCCAGCGCCGATTCGGCCGGCCAGTAAGCCTTGCCCGACAAACACATCAACACATGCTGGGTCTGGCAAAACCCCTCCAAGGTCAGCTCCCGTTCGGCCAGCGGATGGCCGTTGCGCATGATGCACACTACCTCCCCGCTGTACAGGCGCTCGTGCTGGATAGGTGCGAAACCGGTCGCGCTGCCGAGTTCCTCCACCAGCCGGGGAAACACGCCGATCGCCATATCGATCTGATTTTGCATCATCATCGTGCGCGGATCGCGGGTGGTCAGCGGCGTCACCTGCAGATTCAAGCCCGGCGCGTATTGCTGGATCGCCCCCATCAACAGCGGCAGCACGAAGGATGCCATCGAATCGAGCAGCATCAGGCGCACCGTTTCCTGCGAGCCGGCCACTTCCACGCTGTCCGGCGCGATCACCGATTCCAGGCTGGCCAGCGCCAGCCGCACCGCCGGCCACAATTCCTCCGCGCGCGGCGTCGGTTTGACGCCATGGGCGGTGCGGATCAGCAGCTCGTCGTCGAGCATCTCGCGCAAGCGCTTCAATGCCAGCGATACCGCCGGCTGACGCATCGCCAGCTTGTCGGCCGCGCGCGTCAGGTTCTGCTCCGTCATGACGGCATCGAAAATGGGCAGCAGATTGAGGTCGAGGTCGTGGATGCTCATGGCGAGGGATACTTACGGGATAAAAAAAGAACGGTTGTTCTCTTCCAGCCGCAAGCATAGCACCGGCGCACGCTTTAGATCATCAATTCGCCTAAAAAATACGCGGAAAGAATGGCAGAAAGCCAAATCTTCCCGCATCGTCTGCCATTTTCACCTCATCGGCTTACTGCGTCACCAGTTCCACGCGGCGATTCTGGGCCCGTCCCGCTTCGGCCGCGTTCGATGCGACCGGCGCATAGTTCGCCACGCCTTTCGCCGCCAGGCGGGCCGGAGCGATCTTGTATTCCTTGACCAGCGCCTGCACGATGGCTTCCGCCCGTTTTTGCGACAGGCTCAGATTGGCGTCCACGCCGCCCTGGTTGTCGGTATGGCCGACGATATACACCTTCATCGCCGCGTTCTGCGTCAGCAGCTTCGCCATTTCATCCAGCTGTGGCTTGGATTCGGGCTTGATGTCGGCCTTGGCCGTATCGAAGAAAATGCCATACAGGGAAATCTTGCCGTCCGCGTTCAAGCCCTTGCCCAGCGCGTCCGCATTGACCGTCACCTGATTGGTCTCCATCGGCTTGGCTTCGATGATCTGCATGAAATAATCCGTGCCATAGCCCTCGAAATAGCCATCGCGCAGCGTCATGATGACAGTCACGTCGCCAGCCGGCCGCTCCAGCCGTGCCATCAGGAAACGGAAGGGGCGATCGCTATCCATATTGTTCATGTATTGCGAGCCCCCCACGAAGGAACGGGCATCGTCCGTCCATTTGCGCGCATGGGCGCTCAATCCCTGCTTGGGACATTGCTTTACATCTTCGCAGGCGGCCAGGATCGTGAAACGCTGCTTCTCCAGCGCCTGTTTATAGTTGCGATAAACTTCCAGCGCGGTACGGTCCTTGGGCGTCAGGTAGTAATAGTTGAACAGCTTGCCTTCCATGGACTCCGTTTTACCGCTAGCCAGTTTGACGTCGACATGGTCGAAGTTGATCGTCCCATAGCGGAACAGGATCGCGCCCTGGTAACGGCTCACCAGCGGGTGATCGGCGGCACCCTTGGCCTCGGTATATTGGGTCGCCGCCCATGCCGGCGCGCTTCCCGCGCCAGCCAGCGCCAACACCAGCGCAGCGGCGCCGGTACGTAAAACGCTCTTCCACGTTGCCATCATCTTTTAACTCCTAGGAAAACGGTTGAAAAACGATCTGAGGCCTGAGCGTCAACATCGTTGATTTTTTCACAATTGGCTAGTGTAGGCGGCAGCCACAACCATGTCAAACCAAGCATTTGTATCGTGCGAGGACGCTGCGGTGTGCGATCCGCGCGGGCTCCGCAGCGAAAGTTGCTGCATGTCAAATCCAGGGAACAATTGCCGTGACACCATCAAATCCCGATACCTCCGGGATGGCTCACCATGGACAAACTATTGCCTTATTTCGAGCGCGAGCTGGGCATGCTGCGGCTAGCCGGACAAGCGTTTGCGCAGCGCTATCCCAAACTGGCCGGCAGCCTGCAGATCAACGGCGAATCCTGTGCCGACCCGCACGTCGAACGCTTGCTGCAAGGGACCGCCCTGCTCAACGCGCGCACCGCCAAGCTGCTCGACGACAGCTACGCCGGCTTCACCGAAGCCTTGCTGGGCGTGCTCTACCCGCACTATCTGCGGCCCTTCCCCTCCTGCTCGATCGCGCGCATCGACTATCGCAACGTCACCGCCAATGCCCTTGGCAAGGTAACGGTCGTACCCCGCGGCACCGAGATGCGCTCACGGGATCAGGATGGCCTGGTGTGCCGCTTCCGCAGCGTCTACGACGTCACCATCGCTCCGGTGGCGATCAGCGAGCTGCGCTTCGATCCCATCATCCAGACGCCGCCAGCCCTGCGCCTGCCGGCACAGGTGACGTCGGCTATCCGCATCGGCATCGAAGCCCTGTCGCCGCAGATGGGGCTGGACCACCCAGGCATGGCGTCGCTGCGTCTGTTTATCGATGGCGAAGCATCGCTGCGCGCCGCCCTGCGCGACGCGCTGTTCATGCGCACCGGCTGCGCGCTGGTGGAGGCCGATGGCGAGTGGCGCATGCTCGATCACATTCCGCTGGCCGCCGTCGGCTTTGCCGACACCGATGCCTTGCTGCCCGCCGCCGCTTCCGAGCATGCCGCCTATCGCCTGCTCAGCGAATACTTCGCCTTCCCGGAGAAGTTCGACTTTATCGATATCGACCTCGCCGCCCTGCTGCGCCACGCGCCACCCGGCTGCCGCACGCTCACGCTGACCCTGGGGCTGACGGGCCTGCGCCATGATGCCGCCGCCACCGGCTTGCTGCGCACGCTGTCGGCGGACAGGCTGGTCCCGGCCTGTACGCCCGTCATCAACCTGTTTCAGCACAGCGCCGCGCCTATCCACGTCAACCACACACGAAGCAGTTACCCGCTGCTGCCGCATAAGCTGTCGGCCGCCGCCTGTGAAATCTACAGCGTCGATTCCGTGCAACTGCTGCGCAACACGGAATCAGGTTCCGACCTGACCGAGTTCGTCCCCTACTACTCGCTGCGCCATGGCCAGACGCAGAACCGCAAAGGCCACTACTGGCTACTGCGGCGCGATGGAGAGCTGGCCGCAATGGGCAATGCGCATGAATTTTCGCTGTCGCTGGTCGACCGCGATTTTTCGGCGCTGCGACTGGAAGCCGGCACCACCTCGGTGCAGTTGAGCTGCACCAACCGCGCCTTGCCGCCCTTGCTGCGCCACGGCCATGCCGACGGTGATCTGAGCTGCGAAGCGGTGCCGCCCGCCTTTCCTATCCGGCTGCTGCGCAGGCCGACCGCGCCGCAGCGCATCGCTTCCGCCGGCGGCGCGCACTGGGGGCTGATCGCGCACCTGACCCTCAATCACCACACACTGACGCAGACAGGCTTGCCAGCGCTCCTTGAAATACTGCGCCTGTATGCGCAAGCGGACGACGCCGTGTCACAGCGCCAGATCGACAGCATCGGCGGCCTGACGCACCAGGCCACCACGGCCTGGCTGCGCAGCGCCGGTGCTTCGGCCTATCTGCGCGGGATTGAAATCCGCGTCACGCTGGATCAGGAAGCGTTTGCCGGCACTGGCTTGCACGTCTTCGCCCAGGTGCTGGAGCACTTCTTTTCGCTACACGTCCACATGAACAGTTTTACGCAGCTGGTCGTCCTGTGCGAGACCAGCGGAAAGGAGCTGCTGCGATGCCCACCCCGGAACGGACTACTGGCACTGATCTGATCGACATGCTGACCTCCACGCCGCATCGCTTCGAGTTTTTTCAGGCGGTGCGGCTGCTGGAGCTGGCGATGCGGCAGTCCAGGAATGGAGAGGACGCGGACGGCATGGCCGACGCGCGCCTGGCGCAACCGATCCAGTTTCACAACCGTCTGTCGTTGGCCTTCCCGCCAAGCCAGATCGACGACGTGACGCTGAAAGCGGGCACCGATGGCGATCCAGGGCAAGCCACCGGCCTCCACATCACGCCCGCCTTTCTGGGGCTGTTGGGCAGCACCGGTACGCTTCCCCTGCACTACTCGGAGCGCATCGCCGCGCACGAGCGCAGCACCGGCGACGCCGGGCCGCGCGCCTTCCTGGACATGCTGTCGCACCGCGCGCAATCGCTGTTCTATCAAGCCTGGGCCAGGCATCGGCCCGAATGCATGGTCACTGCCGGCGGCGATGACGCTTTTCTCGCCATGCTGACGGCGCTTTCCGGCTCGCCCGCCCTACAAGATCCGCCAGAGGCATCGGAAAGCGCTCTCGATCCGGAGACGCTGGCTTTCTACGCCGCGCAATTCCGCTGCCGCACCACATCGGCGGGCGCGCTGGCCAGCGTACTGGCCGAATACTTCGGCGTACCGCTCACTATCGAACAGCTGGTCGGCGTATGGGAGCAGTTGCCGACGGAGCATCAGGCGCAACTGGGCGTTGTCAATAGCGATCTGGATGCGGGCATGCTGCTGGGCGATGCCATCTACACCTGCGACTCGCGCGCCCGCATCCGTATCGGGCCACTGGACCAGGCCAGCTTCGACAGCTTTCTGCCCGGCGCCAGCGCGGCCGTCAGCCTGGCCGCGCTGCTGCGCATGCACTGCGGCGCCGGCATGACGTATGAAGTCCGTCTGGTACTGCGGGCCGACGACGTACACGACTTTCGCCTGGCCGGCGCCGGTGATCCCGGCGGCTCCCGGCTGGGGATCGATTGTTATTTATCCGGTCAGGCCATCGCGCGGGACAGGGATGATTTTTCCTATCTCTTGCCCATGTAGCGCCCAAATTCTCAAACAGGGAGACCACAATGGACGACCACCGTAGCTTCATCGAACTCATGTCGCAGGCGAAGGAACTGACAACCTTCAACCGCCCCTTGCGCCTGCGCCTGGACCTGTCCAGCGGACAATCCGACCGGCTGCTGCTACCGCAGCGCGTATTCGGCACCGAGACGATTTGCGGCGGCATCGAGTACCGCGTACTGTGCGTGTCGGAGGAAGTGGATCTGCAGCTCAAACATATGATCGCGGTGGCGGCCACGCTGGAATTTGTTACCGATACTGGCGAACTACGCAGCGTCTGCGGCATCGTCACCGAAGCCAGTTCCGGCGACAGCGACGGTGGCCTGGCCAGCTACCAGCTGGTGCTGCGCGATGCGCTATCGATCATGGAGAAACGCACTAACACGCGTGTCTTCCGCACGATGAACGAAGTCCAGATCGTCCGGCAGATCCTCAACGAATGGTGCCTTGGAAGTCCCCTGCTGGGCATCTGCTTCGATTACGAAACCGATCAAGCCTTTGAACAGCACAGCTATCCGCAACGCGAATTCACCATGCAGCACAACGAATCGGACGCCGATTTCATACGCCGCCTGCTGAAGCGGCGCGGCATCGGCTGGTACTTCCGCGCCACGCCGAAGGAAGCGTATTCCCTTCACACACTGGTGCTGTTCAATAGCCCCGACAGCCTGCACCAGAACGCCGCCGGCGAGATCCGCTATCACCGCGATGCGGCGACCGAGCAGCGCGACACCATCACCTCATGGAGCGCCGTGCGCAGCCTGAGGCCAGGCACCGTGACGCGCCACAGCTGGGACCATATGAACCCAGCCGGCACCCAATTCATGGCCGCGCACACCCGCAGCGGCAGCAATCAGGGCGCGCGTGGCAATGAACTGGCCGCCAGCCTGGACGACTATCAGGTAATGATGCCGCATGCCGGCATCAACAATGAAGACCTGCTCAACCTCGGCCAGTTGCATATGAGCCGGCACGACTACGAATCCAAATGCTTTCACGGCGAAGGTAGCGTGCGCGACCTGTGCGCCGGCGAATACTTCACCCTGAGCGGCCATCCCGAGATCGACAGCCATCCCGACGAAGAGCGCGACTTTGTCGTCACCGCCTTGTCCGTGACGGCGCAGAACAACCTGCCCAAGGCGCTCGCGGCGCGGGTTGAAAGCCTGTTCGCGCGCAGCCAATGGATGATGGACGCAAGGCCCTTGCCCGCAGTATCGGATCAGACCGCGAACGGTCCGCTGCGCGTGCACATCCAGTTCACCGCCGTGCGGCGCGGGATCGACATCGTGCCCGCCTACGACGCCCGCATCGACCTGCCGCAGGTCTCGATGCAAAGCGCGATCGTGGTCGGTTCGGCGGGACAGGAAGTCCATTGCGACAGCCTGGGACGGGTGAAGATCCGCTTCCCCGGAACGCGCCCGCAGGATCACGAGCACGCCCACGGTGCCGGCGCGTCCGACGGCGAATATGATTCGGCCTGGGTGCGCGTGGCCTCGAACTGGGCCGGCAACGGCGGCGGCAGTGTGCAGCAATGTGGCACGGTCGGTCTGCCGCGCGTGGGCAGCGAAGTGCTGGTCGCCTTCCTCGGCGGCGATCCGGACAAGCCGGTGATCGTCGGCCAGTTGTACAACCAGCTGGCGCTGCCACCCGCGCTTAGCAAGCAGGGCGACCTGCCGGGCAACCGTCACCTGTCGGGCATCAAAAGCCGCGAAGTGGGTGGCGGCCGCGCCAATCAGCTGCGCTTTGATGAAAGCACTGGCGAGATCAGCGCGCAGCTGGCCAGCGAGCACGGACAATCGCAGCTGAACTTGGGCTTCCTTACCCAGCCAAGGATCGCTGGTGAAGGCGAGTCGCGTGGCGAGGGCGCAGAACTGCGCAGCGATTTGACGGTGGCCGTGCGTGGCGCGGAAGGCGTGCTGATTACCGCGCAAGCCGGCGAAGCTGAAAAGGGCAAGCAGTTGGAGCGCTCGGAGTTGACCCGCATCGCCGGTAGCTTGCTCAAGCTGGCGGAGCAGCTATCGAAAATGACGGAAAAGTTCGCGCAAGACGCCCCGCATGGCAAGGAGCTGGGCCAGTTGGTCGAGAAGATCCGCCAGCTCGATACAGAGGGCGAACCTGTGATCGCGATCGATGGTCCTGCCGGCGTGCTGATAGGCAGTGGTCAAAGCCTGCTGCTAGGCGCCGCCGGCACCCTGGACATCGCCAGCGGAGGTGACGGCTATATTTCCACTGGCGGAAAAGCGTTCCTGTCCAGCGCCACCAGCATGAGTTTGTTCGCCAACCAAGGCGACATGAAGCTCAACACCGCCGGCGGAAAAGTGCAGCTCCAGGCCCAGAACGACGCGATGGGACTGCTGGCGAAAAAAGTCCTCGACATTATCAGCACTACCGACTGGATCAACATCAGCGCCAGGCAGGGTGTGCGCATCAACGGTGGCGGCACCGAGCTGGTGCTGAGCGCCGACGGCATCAAAGGTTACACCGGCGGGAAGCATGAGATGCATGCGGCCGATCACCAGACCATGGGGGCCAGCAGCAAACCGGTGAAGTTCGCCGGTTCGACTGTATGTCCCTCGCAAATGGATGGAGCACAACACTCCGGTGACGCCACGCAACCTAGGAATTGATCGGATAAAACATCATGCAGCCAATTTCTGATCCATTCGCTGAAATGAGCAGTGGCTATTTTCTAGTCAGCAAGCCAAATTTCTCAACGTCGCTCGCTTGCGATCCTCTGCCTATGCAGGCATGCATCCCTGGTGATCTGGTGAACTTCGTCCACTTGATGCCGCACTTGCTGGAAATACGCGCGCTAAATCCAAGACAACTGGAAGAGCTGAAGCACCTTCTGCGCATGCAAACTGAGGGAAAACAAGCGCCTAGTGTTTGTGCCTGGCTGCTCAGCAGTCTGGACATTGAAAAGCTTGCGGATCAGATCGCCCGGTTCTTGTGTGTAAACGATGGAAATGGCGCTCCGGTTTTTTGGCGCTACTTCGATCCGCGAGTATTTGCCATCGCAATGGAAGCATTTAATCAGGAGCAACGCAATGCATTGCTCGGCCCGATCTCGAAATGGAATTTCGCCTGGGGACCGTATTGGTGGAGCGTGCAAGGAGCCAGCCACGAAGTCGATCGCTTGTCCGACTATGAGACCGCCATGCCGGATAAGGCACAGTGGCAAATTCTACACTTCAGCAAAATCATTTCCGTCGTTCTTGCGAGACTGTCCGCTGAACAAAACCTCTCTCCGCAAGACTATTTGCAAACACAGAAAACGGTGATCGCATGTCTTCTCGACGCGACGACCAAACTTCAGCTATCCGACGCTGATGACCTGACTGAGTTTGCCTACCTGTGCGCAAAGTATGGCCCCGCATTTCGGGATCACTCAAAACTGAAGCCCGCCTGGACAGAGCTAGCGCAAGGACGCCTTAGCTGGTCGGAACTCCGTTGCCGGCTCGACCAAACGGATTTGCAGAAGTTACAGACTCCAACCGCTCCATACCTGTTCTAGTTGAAAGGATATAGAAAATGACGTCCAAGGATTGCAGTCTGTGTGGAAGGAAGGGGTTGCTCATCTACCCCGTGCGCTATGCGGTGGCCTGCCCCGCTGGCGCCGATGGCGTGCCCGGCTTAAGCGGAAACTTCCAGATCATCGATGCTCCCCAGAATGTGGGGAGCGCCAAATACGCCTTGCGCGCACTGCGCTCCGGCTATTTGTACAGCTACGATGAAAAGCGCGACCGACTCAAAGCGTATGTGGTGATGGAGCGTGGCCACCTTTGGAATTTCCCGATCCATCTTCCACCGCCAGACCTCAGCCAGGGCGGCATGGTGTGCATCAACTCCGTCGATATCGCCTTATCCCTGTGCGTGGACGTCACCCATTCTGATATCGATCCCGCCGGAAAAATTTGGCTAGGCTGGTCCAGCACCACTTGGACAGCTTCTTTGCTTAAGAATGCAAAAGACCTCAAATGGCGAAAAAAACACATGCAATGCGTAGACGTTCCCGCGATGCTGGCTGGCGGCGCGGCGCACACAGGTGAATTTCAAGCTTGCCATACAGGCGTATCGCATTTTGCGAGCGAACTCCGAGGCATGCACACGGCCTTCGGCTACAGCAACGCGGCGGTTAAGCACGAGAGTCGCAGAAGATACTGGAGTGCCGGAATTATCAAGACGATGTCCGAGCACTCCCCTCACCACAAAGGCTACATCGTTGCTGTAAACGATCCGGTCGGCATCACCAATGACTTAAGCGAACTCACCATACCAACCAGGCATTCTGGATTCGATGAGCAGGTCTATCGAGGGAAGATCATTGATGATCTGCTGCGATCGACAGAATATTCCGTTCGTACGCATGCCCGCGCGAAATTCGCAGAAGAGCACACCGTTGTTGCTGATGCACGTACCGAGGTTTATAACAATCCCAATCGCACATGGCTAGGAAACCTCAAAGACATCTTGCGCGGCGATGTCTATGACTATTATCAGAAACAAAAAAAGGCCGAAAGGAAGATGGAAGAAAGTCGACTCTCTCGTCAAAAAGCGGCCGAAGATAGCGCCTGGCGGGAACTGACCACCATCGAAGGCAAGCCAATTTTAGATGAACAGCGAAGAAAAGAACAGCCCACCCTATACGAACAAGCCATCAAAGCATTCGAACCACAAGCCCTCGCACTTTCCAACGCTCATTTTCGTTGGCTGACATCAGCACAACTGGCCGACTGGATGGAAGGAGTACACGACCCGGCAGATATTCGCAGCGGCTTCGCGTTCCGAGAATCGCTAGCCCAGTGTCTGGGAAAAGCCGTTGGCACCGTTCTCTGCTCCAACCAACTCAAACAATGGCTCAATTCCACAGACATTTCCAATACGCGAAACTTGTACAGCCGGGCCATGCTGTTCAATCAAACCGAGATCCTGAGCGCGGCAGAGTCGCAAGTAGGCGGAGGCGATATAAAAGCTGAGAATCTATTAAACATTTACAAAGGCGCGTTGGAACGATTGACCAACGGCGAAGAAAGCAAGCTGATTGATAGACTGGCTTTGACGACTACCAATATCTTGATATATGCGTTGCATCAGAGCAGTACTATGGCAATGCGTACCCTGACACTCAACAGTCTTTCTTTGCTTGGAAAAACGTTGATCAGTCCCAGCAAGCTCCACGGAGATGACATCCAGGGGTGGGCGATAAGTCAAGCCACCGCGCAGGGTATTCAGCTGGACACCAATGGAACTGAAACCAAGGTCGCCACAACCAAAGGCGCAAAGAAGACGATTCCACGTCTTCCTGTTGATCCATCAATTTGCGCTTATGAATTGAATATTGCACAGCTTGAACGAATGAAGAAAATCGATTCAGACACGATCAAATCAGTAAAACTACCGGGCTTCGAATCGACAAAACGATGGTTGGCTTCGTCGCCCGATTTCAATTTGGGAGTCGTCGGTAGCATTATCCAGCTTGCAGCCCTGTACTATGCAGCCAAGGACTATCAAGGCAGTGATCGCTTCGATCAGAAGAAAACGGGCATGATTGCTGCGGTGTCTGCCGTCAGCCTAACCGCCGCAATCATGGAAACGGTCACTACCTCACTCGAAAATTCTCCTGACCATCCCTTGTCCGCATATCTGTATAAACAATGGTCGCTAGAAAAGGAGTTCGGGAAAAAAGCAACCGTAGTCGCAAAAAAAATTGCATTGGCTGCAGGCTTGGTAATGGCTATTTTTGATGTAGTTGCTGCGTGGGATGCGAGGAAAGAAGGAGAAAAAACTCTTGCATATCTATATTTTGGAAACGCCATTTTAGGCGGGATTTTGGCAATGGCCAGTTTTTCTATAGGAGCCACTTTTTTCTGGCCAGCATTTTTTGCTTCTTTAGTTCTCGCAATTATAATTTCACTGGTTAAAAAATCGGCGTTGAAGAAATGGCTAACGCATTGCCATTATGCAAATATCGACAAAAATCAACTTGAAACTAATATATACCCAACGCTCGAGGAAGAACTAAAAACATACCAAAATGCAATGGGAGTCGCGTAATGGATGAGAGAATATTTTATCCAAAGAAAGGAAAACCAGTTCCATCATGGGATATGCAACATCGGCTTTCAATAAATGGAAAAGTAGGTCCAACAACAACAGACAACGGTACAATTTTTCGAGTTAATTCAACTTTCATGGATATCACCGACCAACCTCACATGATCAGGCAATGGCTCGCTGGCGGAACATTGACCGCAGGAATCATGTTCACGTTATTCTTCTATAGTATTTTTTTAGTTTCATTTATCTACCCCCCAAAAAATTGGGAATCCATAGACACGGCAACCCTAGTTCTTATTATTTCCGCCAGCATATTTTTTGGAGCGACCACTGTCTTTTTTGGCCATCATGAATTTTTTTCACTCAAACGCCGACCAATTCGTTTTAATCGACTGACACAGAAAATTTACGCCATTCGACATAGACGCTGGTTAGAAAGAGATGTGAGAGGAGACCTCTCTTGGGAAATCTCTTGGGACAGCTCCACTATTTTTTGCGTTCACAAAGGGCCTGCAAAGTTCGATCTAGGTAACCATTACCATATTCGTTGCTATCAGTTGGACGATGCGGGCAATGTACTGCGTGCATTCGCCATGGGAAAAGATTGGCAAGGAACAAGCGGTCTTCGCGATCTGCTTGCACAATGGAATTACTGGTGCTTATACATGAACAAAGGGCCGTCTAAATTGCCAAAGCCTATGCTTTACCTTGCTGAACGTGAGGATATTATTGAAACTTTTTTTTATTGCCTGTACGAAATTGGATTTAACTTACCAGGCTTGATTCGCATTATTCTTATACCTTTTATTCTCGTACTGACAGCACTCCGACTTATTTCACTTTTGACATGCTCCACACCTAAGTGGGCCAGCGAAGTGCTCGAAGTAAGCCAGATTTCCGAAAATGATCAATTTCACCAACCTAGTGGAGCTACTCCAATAGGTTGGGCAGCGACTGTTCGAGCTCATCGGGAAGGCAGTTACCCAGAAGGTTCAATGTGCATTACAGAAAACTGGACCGGCGAACAAGATCCACTTAAAAATGCCATGCTATGGAGAAATGATTTGCCTCCTCACCAGTATTGCGAAGAAGCAAATCGAGAAGCTTCAGCGTTTCGTCAAAAGGAAGCGTTATGAAAAACAGCAATGGAAAAGGAGTGATCAGACTGGGCGACTCTACCTCGCACGGTGGCAAGGTAATCTCAGCATGCACCGACTTCAAGGCGCTCGGAAAGGCCATCGCCGTCAACGGTGACATGACGATGTGCCCGCAGTGCAAAGGCACTTATCCGATTCAAGTCGCTTCCAGCGACCGTCGCCACAATGGCAAGGCCGTCGCCTACGACGGCAATCAAACCGCCTGCGGAGCAAAACTCATTTCGTCTATCAGCTAAGGTCACCGCGCATCAAATACACGTGTGCCGGGTCGGCCCATCTCGACTGGAATAAAGAGAATGACCTGATAATGGTTCGACTCATGCGCCACCCGAAGAGAAATTCTGTTACCTTTGGGAATCGCCAGTATCGCGTCTGGCGACAGCGCCCTCGCGCCGTCCGGACGCCAGTTGAGTGGCGCCCTATCAATGAACCGACGACAGATCCTTCTCCCCTTGTTTCTCCTGTGTGCAGGAGCGCTGTCGCACGAAACCAGCCACGCCGCCGAGCGCGTGATCCTGTACGGCGACGATGACTACGCGCCCTATTCCTTCGTCGAAGGCGGCAAGTTCAAAGGCATTTACGTGGATATGCTGAAGCTTGCCGCCAAACGGCTCGCGCCGCATTTCACGATCGAGCTGCAGCCCAGGCCTTGGAAACGCGGGCTGTCGGACCTTGAGCTCGGTTTATCCTTCGGCCTGTTCCCTCCCGGCCTGAAAAAGGAACGCAACTACATCCAGCCCTACTCGGTGCCCTTGTACCGCGAGACAGTGGTATTGTTTTGCAACGAGGACATCATGAAAACACCACGCCGGGTTTTTCCCGCCGACTTCGCCGGACTGACCGTGGGCGTGAACGCCGGTTTTCTGCTGTCGGAGCGGCTGGCCGAGGCCGCCCGCACGGGCACGGTGGTCCTGCAGCAAGCCAAGGGCAATGACACCAACCTGAAGAAGCTCGCCCTCAAACGCATCGACTGCTATGCCAGCGACCGTGCCGCCGCGCTGTATTCAGCCAAACACCTGCACATGGATACCCGGGCTGCAACACCGTTGCGCGAAGCTGTCGAGTTATCCGGTGAAGATACCTACATCGGCTACAGCGCATCCAACAACCCTGCCTACAAAGCCGCCTTCATCGAGGAAATGAACGCGGCGATCACTGCGATCCGGCATAGCGGCGAGGCGGCCAGGATAGAGGCCAGCTACCGTTAACGCGCGGTTCCTCGCACCGTGGCGGTCAAGCTGACTCTGTGGCCGATTCCTATTGCACCATCGCGCTGATCCATGCCTCCAGTTGCGCATGTTCGCCGTCGCCCAGGTGGTCAAGCGTAATCAGCTCATCTGGCGCAGCAAGCTGAATAAAAATCCCCGCCGGCCGGGACGTATTTAGTCCGCGATACGCCGCCTTGAATTTCACTTCAAGCACTCTGGAAAATGGATAACTGAGCGTGATTTGCAGTCCCCGCCGCAGGCCGACGACGTCTATCATGCGGCGTCGCCTGTCGATCGTGAGCGCCTGCACCCGCACCGCCTTCGCCGAGCGCAAAACCAGCGCGGTAAGGCCCAGTGGGGACAGCAGCAACAGGAAGAGCACGATGAAGTCAGCGATGCTGCCCGCATGCCCGGCCCAGAAAAAGGCCCAGCAGCTATAGGCAATGGACAAAGTCCACCAGAAAACGCGCCCGATTTGCATATGCCGCCTTGTCGGCGTCGGAATATGGAACGTCAGTTCGAAGCGATCGGCATTCGGATGCGACATACGCCACCAGCGAGCATTCACACTCGCCGCTGATTCAGGAATACCGTCAGGGATATTGGCTACTCGCGTCAAAATTATTTATTTGATATGCATCGAAGCTGGATTAGGCCCGAGAAATTCATTTCTGACAAGTGCCATTCGACTGGAAACGATAGATGGCACAGCGCTTATGCCCTGCCAGCATCGCGCTTTCGAAATAAAAAAGGGCTAGCGCGAAGCTAACCCTTTGTTCCTGCAACTGAATTTGGTGGGCCTCCCGTGAGTCGAACACGGCACCAACGGATTATGAGTCGTTGATACAGGGCAGCTATAGACCAGCAATACCCAGCAATTCAACAACTTACGGCACCCATGCCCCGCTTTGAATCCGCATTAACCAGCTATACCGTTGACACTTCGTTGACGCTAAGAAAAGAACAGATTTTTCACAGGCATATGACGCCCTAGCGCGGCGTAAGGCTCACGCTTCCGGAATTCATAGCAGGACCCCACTACTCCTGCCAACATGTCAGCGAACTGCAAACACAAACAATCTTTACTATCTCTAATCACTGTCTCAAGTTGAGTAGGAGCCTCTTGCTCATACAACATCATTTCCATATAGTGATGAAGACTGTTGCCATTTTGAACTTTAATGGAACGCGGATCAGGTATCAGCGTCACATGTGGATGCTTTGCCATCTCATCCAGCAGCAGCAAACGAATCATATAGTTATAGAGTTTGTTGCTGTCCCTTCTGAAATTCGCAGCAACATTCTGCTTACTTACAATGATTGACTTATAGCAAATTTCAGGATGCTTTTCACTTAGAGAAACGGCATTCCGAGCGAACGTTAAACGGGCATCGTTTGACATTTCCACCCATTTTTTTTCTCGATTCGTATCCCACTTACCGTAACGATATAAGTCTTTGACCTTGCGACGAGGCAAATGATCAAGTTCATCGGGAACAAGCAAAGCAGCAATGGTAAGGTAGCGGCTAGACCCGCCCGCACCATAGGGTTGCTCGAACGACCAGCCAAGATCGCCACTCTCATCGACGTAGATTTGCAACGACGCACTCACAAATGAAAATGGCCCCGTGTTTCCACGAGGCCATGAATTAGGGACAGCCCCTAAGATCGACGCGTTTACAACGCGCTTACGACGCCTTACGGGTATCGCGATTGCCCTAGGATTTACCTGTCAAGAATAATAGTACCCATTAGCGGGTACTTACGTCAATTGGAATTGCAGAAGCTCGCCGCACAAAAAATGCAACTCTTTGATTTTTAAGGGAAAAATAAAATAGACAGTAGAGTCTATTATCAGCATGGCGTATAAAGCTTAGCTTTATACGCCATGCTGATGGGGTACGTCAACAACTAAACCGTCTACGACGGCCCCACCGGGGGGGGTCTCGCTTGCGAGGCGGCGGGAGCAGGAGAGAACCCCGATCTCCTGCCCCTTGCCCTAGCGTAGCTCACTACGAAGGCGTCAAGGGGCTTTCGCGGCATATCCTCGCCGATGAATCCGGCTCCGGTATTCCACGTCCCCTTGACCCCTTCTCCGTTAGGGAGACCGGACCTAAAGGCATGTCGTTATACACAACTTGAAGCGAGTGCCCTGCGTCGCTCTGAAAATCGTTAACATTCAAGGACTTATCTGAGGGGCTTGTAAACTTTGTTGAGATCGCGTTTACTCTTTGATTTTGGGTGACGCATTGGCCAAGATATCGAGTCGCTGGACGGATCAAGAGTTTGCGGGACTGGACTTGGGGGATGCGCGCCTCGACAAACGAGCGAGAACACTGGTGGAACGATTTACGGCGAAGCCGACGGCCAGCATTCCCGAGGCCTGCGATAGTTGGAGTGAAACCTGCGCGGCTTACCGCTTTCTCGGCAACGACGAAGTGTCCTGGGAGGGCATCCTGGCGCCACATTGGGAGCGCACCCTGGAACGCATGCAGGGCCATCCGGTGGTGCTGTGCATCCAGGACACTACCGAACTTGATTTCAACGGCCAGGAGGCGCAGGGGCTGGGGCCGCTGAACTATGAGGCACGGCGCGGCATGTACCTGCACCCGACCTACGCCGTCACGCCGACGCGCGAGCCACTCGGCGTACTCGATGCGTGGATGTGGGCGCGCGAGAACCGCAGCAAGGACGGCGTGCGCCACGGGCAGAATGAAAGCGAACGCTGGATCGAAGGCTACGAGCGCGTCGCCGAAATGGCCGCGACGCTGCCTGACACCCGACTGGTGTATGTGGCCGACCGAGAGGCCGACGTGGTGGCGTTGATGCGCCGCGCGCGCGACCTGGACACGCCGGCCGACTGGCTGGTGCGCGCCACGCACAACCGCAGCGTCGACAACGGCGAAAAGCTGTGGGAGCACACCTGCGACGGTATGGCGCTGGGGGAAATCACCTTCACCATGCCGGCCCGCGAAGAACAAAAGGCGCGTCCCGTGCGCCAGCAGCTCTGGGCCAGGCGAGTCGAGATCGCCGACGGCAAGGGCGGGCGCCTTGAGGTGAGCTGCATCGTGGCCCGCGAAGTGGATGCACCAGCCGGCAGCGAGGTCGTCGAATGGCGTCTGCTGACCAACCGCATCATCTCGAGCGTCGAGCAAGCCGTCGAACTCATCGAGTGGTACCGGGCGCGTTGGGAGATCGAAATCTATTTCCATGTGATCAAAAATGGTTGCAAGGTCGAGGAACTGCAGCTGTCCGCCATCGACCGCATTGAGCGGGCGCTGGCCTTGTTCATGGTCGTGGCCTGGCGCGTCACCTATCTGATGCGCATGGGCAGAACCTGCCCCGACCTCGACGCCGCGGTGTTCTTCGATCCCGATGAAATTCGCGGCGCTCATTTGTTGACTAAGAAAAAAATGCCGGCCACCCCGCCCCCCCCTGAACGAGATCGTGCGCCTCATCGCCCAAGTCGGCGGCTTCCTCGGCCGCAAAAGCGATGGCGAGCCCGGCGTCAAAACGATCTGGCGCGGTTTGAATCAAGTCCACGCCGCAGCCGAAACATTACGAGCTCTGCGCGAGGGACTCGGCTGACTTATGTATAACGACATGTTCTAGGCCACCTTTTTACCTGCCTGCTGACGATGAAGATAGACATAGCGGGCAAAGCACTTTTGCGCTTCCGTGTAACAAACATTGGCATCGTCTATGTGATTGGCGTTAATCGCCGCTTCTAACAGCGCGTCGCCAGCATTTTTCCAAGCATCGGCGTTCGATGTCGAAGATAGGGCAGCTAAGACGGATGCCGCAATTGGACTCTGTTGCTTAACCAAGGCCAGCGCCGCCCCGGCAAGCATTTCAAGTAATGGCGAACTGCTCATAATTTCCTCGATTAATTTCAGTTGCGCACTTTGGCTGACTAGCGCGCCTCCATGCGTTCAAAACTTATCGCGCTCACAATCGGCGCCCCTCAGCACGACGAGCGATTCCACATCCCATGCGCGCAGCGCATCCCAAGCGTAGCGCATTTTTCCCGCTGCAGGAACAGTTGAGTAGCTGGGCGCAATTTTTATTGCGCTGTAGGGCTTGTCAGCACTTCTAACTCAATTCATAACCGTGACAGAGGAAGAACTCATATTCCCCGTTTTCGGGAATAGTCGCGGAGACGCAAATAACGGGAATCTTGCGCAAGCTGGGGCCATGCCTGAACGATCTCGTCCAGGCATGGCCCCAGCTCCCGGGGTGCCCACTGTTGGTCGGCAATCACCGCATTCAGCAAGCGTAATGCATCCGCAGGGAATCGCCTGCATAGGCCAGATTCGTGCAGTTGGTGCACGACGTAATGCGGATTTTTAATCGGCAGCAGCCAGTCCTGCACCGCAGCTAAGGCCGCCGAAAATTCACCTCGGGCAGCAATGACCAGTCGGGTCAAAGACTCGGCGATTCGCGGAGTAGCCAAGTCACGGGACTTAGGCCAGACCTGTTGCCAGAACGGCTGGGTGCGGTTTTTCCAATAATCCTCACGCTGATCGGCGGCACCTTCCAGGGCTTGGGAAAGCGCTTGTGCGGATTCCTCTAGCCCTGCTTGCGGCAGCATGCCAATCGCGGCTCTGAAGTCCTCCACTTCATATCCTTCTGTCGGGCCCAATGCCGCATACGTTAAAAGCGCCGCAAACTGCTGGCGATGCTCGCCAAGATCAGCATAGTGGTTTGCGCTATCCAAGAACTGCGATTTGAAGGCCGCCAACAAGGGTTGATACAAGCGTGGTGACCAGAGAAAACCTTCCCACACAGCTTTTGCTTCGACTGGATTGCTCCAGCTAAACAACGGCAACAAGAATTGTTCGGTCCAAGGGCGATCTACTCGAAAAAAAGCTATCAGTCGCGATCCCAGCAGTACGCGCCCGTGCCGGAACCGGTCCACACGCAAGTCGCACAAGGCGGTGAAGAAAGGCCCGATGTCGGCTTGAAGTAGATCATTGTCGTTGGGGTTCCGTTTGAACCACAAATTGATTAGGACTTGCGTGACATGACCGATGGGGTGGTTGATCGCGGAACCGACAGGGTCATAGGTTTCGACGCCATTTCGTATAATGCGAGAACCGGCACCCGCTTCCAGCGGCAGCGCCAGCACACGGCGGCATAGGTCAAGCAGAATGTCCTCGTAGCGGTTGCTCGCCTTGGATGCGGCTTGTATCCACCATGTGACAGCATGAGCAGTCTCCTGAAGTACGGTATCGGGCATGGTTCGCACCAGCGGTGCGGCGTACTGCCAGGAACGTAAAACAATGCCTTCCTCGGCCCAGGCTTGCAGTGCCTCGCGCCATCGGCCGGCGGGCCACACGCCATCCCGTGCCAGATCGCATAGCGCGGACAGGCTGTGAAAGAAGCGGGTGCGGCAAACGTCGCGCCAGGTATCTTCGTAAAATGGTCGCTGTTCGGGTATTGGCTTTGCCAGCCATTGAACGATATCACCCCGCTTTCGAGGCGCAATATCGACATCACGACTGTCTTCATAGTCTGGATCGCCAGTACCACTCATCCAGTGCGAAAACTCGTCACGCTCGTTAGCTGCCAGTTGCCATTGGGGGTTGGCGCTGGATATATCTACCAAGCGAGCCGCTGCGAGTGCCCCCAATGCAAGGCCTGATACGTTCAGTTTGGCCAGATGCAGCCAGACAGAGCGAGAAACTAAGTCCTGCCACCGATCCGGCTCCAGGTCATCCAGATACATCTCTCGCGGCGGGCCTGCTAGGATAGCCGCCTCCAGCCGTTCCTGAGCGCTCCCCACTAACTGTCGCCCCTGCAGAACGAACAACCTAAACACTTCACGCCCAGAATCCGTGGCCCATAGCCACCACGCGTTATCGGCCAACAACCAATCCACCCATTGTTCGGGCGGTACGCATCCGTCCTGGCTAGCGGCAAACAAGGCTAAGCGTTTGAAAGAAGGATATGGCAACTCGAACCACCCATGAGCAATCCGCGTCGCGCGTCCACTGTCGCTTTCACGAACGGCCATCCACGCATCGCGCAGCAATTCGATCAAGCTCACCCAGTCGTGAAAACCCCGATTTTGCCAGTGTGGCGTAATGGAGGGAAGATCCCAGTAAGACCGGTCACTACGGTCGTCGGCCTCACCCAGCTCGCGCGACAGATCAAGAGCATCTCGCAGCAGTTGCTGTAAGTCCTCAAGCAGCAGCGGCAAGGCAGCTACCCAGCATTCATCGGTGATGTCATGCAGAGCCGAATGCACATGGCCGGCGGCTAGCACTAGCTCCCAGTCCACCAATTGCCTGACCCGCGTGGGCTCGTCAGTGCTCGAATCGTCGTCGCCCCAGCGAAACGGCTTCTTCAAGTTCACTTGGGGCGCGAGCAATTCACGCAACTCCAAGCGCAGTGGGGTGGTCAAGCCCTCTCGCTTAAGACGGCCTTTCCAACGAAATAGATCAGGATCGTGCCACGGCGATTTCACCCGCCCGCTCAGCAGAAGGTTCCACAAAGTGCGCATCAAGGGGCCAGGAATCGCCTCAGGGGAGTGCAGGCGGATTTCATCCAGCTCAGAAGTTTTTCCGTCACGCTCAAGCGATGCAAACCGATCCAGCTCGTATTCGATTAGCAACAGCCAGCGGTCGTGCAGCTTCCCACCACACTCCGCAACCCAGATAAGCAGCCTCACGTCATTCAGATGACGCACCAGCCAGCGGGCCACTTGGAACATCACATCATCCCACAGGCTGCCTGTGACGCCTCCAGAGGCCAACAGCATTGACTGTGCGCGGTCATAGGGTGCGGGCCGACGAACCAGGCTGAAGCGCAGATCCGCATCGGTCTCTTCGCGCGGTGGCACGTCAAATCGTGCCAGATCGCCGTGCCCAAAGCGCTCATCCGCAAAAGACTCCAACAACCAATCCAGTGACGGGGCGGGGTTGAAATCAGCAAATCGTTTGGCCGGCAGTCCAGATTTGTCCGAGATGGCCCACAACATTCGGCCAACGAAGTTATCTGACTGCGTGCTATCTTGTGGTCGGGCTAGGGCATGTTTGACGATGATCGCCTCTTTGCCCTGCACTCCATCGCGGTAGGTACCTGCCCAGGCGTGAAGGGTCTGGTGCAACGCTGAATGGTCGTAGCTACCTGCGGGTACGTTATATAGGATGGGCGTGACGCCCTTGGCTTCCCACTCGATGGTCTTCCGGTGTTCTTGCCCGAGCTCGCAATCGCCCAGCGCCCATGCCTGCGGCGTGACTTCGCCCAGCATCCGGTCGGCTGCCAGTGCGTCCATCATGTAGCGCAATACTGGATCGTTGATGCTGTAGCCCACAAAGCAGACCACGTAGTTGCGGAACAGTTCGCTCACAAAACGTGCCGCCCAGCGCTCGGTGAGATAGGCCAAGCCAAAATCACCACTGGTAACCACCAGACGGTTCAGGACCGTGTCGTCCACCTTCTCTAATAACAACCCGTGCAGATAGACCAGCCCGTTCCAGCGACTGTTCTTCGGGACTGGCAGCATCGGAGCGGCGTAGGCTTGGAACGCTTGGCCCGTACGTTTGGCCGCCACATGAAAGACACGGTCGAAGTTGGTGGTGACCAGGCGCAGAGCCCCCTCGCGGCTTCGTGCTAGGCGCAACAGCGCCGCCTGCGTATCGACGGCGCCCTTGCGGCGGAGTTTCGGTTTCAGCGCCTGTGCCAGTGCGCGACGAACAGCCAGACGCTGTCCAGGTAAGCGCCGTTCGAGCAGATCAAGTGTGGCGTCGTACTGCCCACGCTCGAACGCCTCGCGTTCGATGTCCGTGAGCGCCGTGCCATTCAGCCGGTAGATTTCCTCCACCAGTCCCTTGAAACCCGGCAGGCCTGCAGGATAGGAAACACCAGCGCCGCAAAAAAATACTACGCGGCCTTCCTCGTGCGCCTGTAAGAGCGCATCGGGAATGTCGGGGCCGTGGGTGACGAACTGCACTCAATGCCCTTCGGTGAATACCCGCTCCAGCGTCGCGGGCCGCGGCGCGGCATCGGCTAATACGCTGGAGAACAGCAGATTGCATTGTTTCATTGACAGTCGCCGGACGGTAAAAAACTGATGGAAACTATAACAGTTTGATAGCTCTTCTGGCAATGTCCGATAAGAAGATTCTTGACGTGTAGGAAACTGCCGTTTTGCGAGCATTCTCATGCCCTGCTACCGCCAAGAGCAATTATCCAGCTTGCAGAGAGAAATCGGATTCTTGATACCGGCATGACGGGGAAACGTATTCACCTAGGGGACGTCTCCATACGGTCTTCGCCGGCCAGCCTGGCGTCCCGATATTCAGCAATCAGTTCCGTCGTAATCGCAGCCAGGGAATACTTCCCAAAGGACGCCAAAATCGAACGAGAGCGACTTTTTTCAGCGGCCTGCGTCAGAGGTCGCTTGGTGGGCGTCACGTCGGCCAGGTCGCGTTTCATGGCCGCCTCGAAGGTCATCCGCTCCGATGATCCGCGCTGGATGAACAAACCGCGCACCATCTCATCCTCGGTGCGGCGCGACCAGTCATCGGCGTCTTTCTTCAGGCGAAAAGTCTTGATGGTGGTCGGCCATCCGGCCTTCCGAATAACTGCTTTTCCAGGTCCCCGAGGGTGACTTAACGATGGTTGCCATGCACTCTCCAGTACTCTCGAATTTTGCTTACTGTACCGAAATTGTACCGATGTGCCCATCAGAAACCAAAAAAGGACTTAGATTTTCACCTAAGTCCTTGTTTTTATTGGTGGGCCTCCCGTGAGTCGAACACGGCACCAACGGATTATGAGTCCGCTGCTCTAACCAAGCATGAGCTAGAGGCCCAGAGTACTGCGATTGCGCTGGGGCCTGGCCAAGCTTCCCTCTGACGCTTTCGTTATAAAAACGAACTCGCGAGGATAAGGCTTAGCCAGCACACTAGTCAAGTCTTAGTTACCTTCCAAGAAGCTTTTCAGCTTGTCGGAGCGGGATGGGTGGCGCAGCTTGCGCAGCGCCTTGGCTTCGATCTGGCGTATCCGCTCGCGCGTGACGTCAAACTGCTTGCCCACTTCTTCCAGCGTATGGTCGGTCGACATTTCGATACCGAAACGCATGCGCAGCACCTTGGCTTCGCGTGGCGTCAGGGAGTCGAGCACATCCTTGACCACGCCGCGCATCGAGGCGTGCAGCGCGGCGTCCGACGGCGCCAGGGTGTTGTTGTCCTCGATGAAGTCGCCCAGATGCGAATCGTCGTCGTCGCCTATCGGCGTCTCCATCGAAATCGGCTCTTTGGCGATCTTCATGATCTTACGGATTTTATCCTCCGGCATCTCCATCTTGATGGCGAGCGTGGCCGGGTCGGGTTCCGCGCCGGTTTCCTGCAGAATCTGGCGGGAAATCCGGTTCATCTTGTTGATCGTTTCGATCATGTGCACGGGAATACGGATGGTGCGCGCCTGGTCGGCGATCGAACGGGTGATGGCCTGGCGTATCCACCAGGTCGCATAGGTCGAGAACTTGTAGCCGCGGCGGTATTCGAACTTGTCCACCGCCTTCATCAGGCCGATATTGCCTTCCTGGATCAGGTCGAGGAATTGCAGGCCGCGGTTGGTGTATTTCTTGGCGATCGAAATGACCAGACGCAAGTTGGCCTCGGTCATTTCGCGCTTGGCCTTGCGCGCCTTCATTTCACCGGCCGCCATCTGGCGGTTGATGTTGCGCAAGTCCGGCAGCGGCAGTACCACGCGCGCCTGCAGGTCGATCAGGCGCTGCTGCAGTTCCTTGATGGTCGGAATGTTGCGGCCCAGGATGGCGCTGTAGGCGTGGCCGGCGTCGACTTCGCCGTCGACCCAGTCCAGATTGGTTTCATTGCCAGGGAAGACCTTGATGAAGTGGGCGCGCGGCATGCCGCATTTATTGACGGCCACGTCCAGGATCTGCTTCTCGATATGGCGCACTTCGTCCACCTGGCCGCGCAGGGTGTCGCACAGCTTTTCCACCACTTTCGCGGTGAAGCGGATGCCCAGCAGCTCGTAGGAAATCGCTTCCTGCGCCTTGACGTAGGCTTTGGAGTTGTAGCCGTCTTTTTCGAAGGCCTTGCGCATCTTGTCGAATTGCAGGGAGATGGTGTCGAATTTTTCCAGCGCGGTCGCGCGCAGCGCTTCCAGCTGTTCGGCCGAGAAACCGGCGGCACCGGAGGCGCCGGCCGCTTCTTCTTCCTCGCCCTCTTCTTCGCCTTCTTCTTCCTCTTCCTCTTCGTCGTCCTCGCTGACCGCCGCGGGCGCCACAGGGGCTTCGACGGCGTCGTTATCGTCCACCAGACCGTCGACAATTTCGTCGATCTTGATCTCTTCGGCGCGGATACGGTCGGAAGCGGCGATGATCTCGGCGATCGTCACAGGGCAGGCCGAGATCGCCTGTATCATGTCTTTGAGGCCGTCTTCGATGCGTTTGGCGATTTCAATCTCGCCTTCGCGGGTCAGCAGCTCGACCGACCCCATTTCGCGCATATACATGCGCACCGGGTCGGTGGTGCGGCCAAAGTCCGAGTCGACGGTCGACAGCGCCGCTTCGGCGGCCGCTTCGGCTTCGTCGTCGCTGGTGACGGTGGCGACGTTGTCCGACAGCAGCAGCGTCTCGGCGTCCGGCGCGTGCTCGTAGACGGCGATGCCCATGTCGTTGAAGGTGCCGATGATGCCTTCGATCGCTTCCGGATCGACGATATTTTCGGGCAGGTGATCGTTGATCTCGGCATAGGTGAGGAAACCGCGTTCCTTGCCGAACTTGATCAGGGTCTTGAGTTTCTGGCGGCGGCGCTCGAGTTCTTCCTCGCTCGCTTCGGTATCCGACGAGAAAGCGTCCTTCAGCAGGGCTTTTTCCTTGGCCTTGCGGTCCTTGGCCTTGGCCTTGTCCACGGCCTTCAGTTCGGCGCGTTCAACCGCGTTCAGTGCGGCCACTTCGTCGTTCTCGGGCTGGAATTCTTTTGGCTTGCGCCCGCGCCGTCCCGGCACTTTGACCGAGGGCAGCACATAACCCGACGTGTCAATGGCAGCCAGCGTGGCCGCATCGGTGGTCTGGCTGACCGATGGCGGGTTCGCGGCGACACGTGTTTCCGGCTTGTCTGCTGCCTTGGCAGGCTTGGCGGACACTTTGCTTGGCTTATCAGCCGCTTTGGATTCAGGTTTCTTGATTGGCACAGGCGCTTTCGATTACACAACGACTTGCTATTAAGGATAAAGTTCTTGCGGCCCTTGTGGGGCCCTGCTACGACTTACTTACACCTCGTTGGGCACGATCCGCGACCACAATAGCTACCCTGCCCGGCCATCGCTGGCCTTTGTGGCAGAAATTCTACTGCATAAGACATGCGTGTGGGGGCGAGCGCCATGAGTGGTTCGCAGGCGGACAGAACGTCCGCCATCGGCGACAAGCAATCGTGCGCCGTCTAAACCAAAGCTGGCCCTGGCCGCCGACGCTGCCTTTCCGCGCCGATCAAGAGCCTAACTTACTGAAAACAAACACAAATTCTGAACAGAAAAACGATGCCAAAAGATACAACACTTAGCGTTTTATTATAGCACGTGATATTGCAATTTCCAGGGGGCCAAGACCCCGTTTCCCCTATGAGGACTTAGCGATTGGCCAGCTCGGCCGCCGCCTCGCGCATCAGCTGATCCTGCTGCGAAGTGAGCTCGCGGTAACGCACGCCAATCTCGTCGGACGACAGGCCGGCGGCGAACAACTGGCTCAGCTCCTGCTTGAGGCCATCCATCTTGATCTGACGGATCGCCCCCTTCAGCCACAGCTTGACGGCTTCGAAATCGGACTCCGGTTCTTTGACGATTTCACCAATAATCTGGTCATATTCCTCGCCCTGCGACTTCAAGTGTTGCGCGAACGCCGCAAAACCGCCATGCGGACCCAGGCTGCGGGCCGCCAGCACCAGTTGCACCAGGCGCTCGGCCGGTTCGGCGCCAAAGTAGGCGAAGCTGTCCAGCGCCGACTCGTCGAACTCCAGCGCCAGCGGCGGATGGGCCACCAGATGGCGCACGATCTGCAATTCCAGCCCCACCGGCACCGGACGCCCGCTGCGCGGCGGCGCCTGGCGGGCCACGGCCACCGGCTTGGCCAGCTCGAACAGCACCTCGATCTCGGACGGCGTGCTCTGCGTCAGCTGGGCCAGGCCGCGCACGATCTGCAGCCGCAGCGACGTTGGCGTCATGGCCTGCAGCAGCGGCTTGGCGTCGAACTGGGCGCGCGCGCGGCCTTCCGGACCATTCAAATCATGCTCGCCGACCACTTCCTTGAGCAGGAACTGCGACAGCGGCATCGCTTCGTAAATCTCGTTCTCGAACGCTTCGGCGCCATGGGCGCGCACATAGCTGTCCGGGTCGTGCTCGGTCGGCAAGAACAGGAACTTGATGGTCTTGTTGTCCGACACATGGGGCAGACAGGCTTCCAGCGCGCGCCGCGCGGCGCGGCGGCCGGCCTTGTCGCCGTCGAAACTAAAAATCACCGTGTCGGTTTGACGCAACAGTTTCTGTACATGGTGGGTGGTGCAGGCCGTTCCCAGCGTGGCCACGGCCTGCGGGAAACCCATCTGCGCCAGCGCCACCACATCCATATAGCCTTCGGTGACCAGCACATAACCGGCATCGCGGATCGCCTGGCGCGCCTCGAACAAGCCATACAGCTCGAATCCCTTCGAAAATAATGGCGTTTCCGGGGAATTCAAGTACTTCGGTTCGCCGTCGCCCATGACCCGGCCACCGAAGGCGATGACCTGGCCCTTGGTGTTTTTGATCGGGAACATGATGCGTTCGCGGAAACGGTCGTAACGCTTGCGGTTGCCGCCATCCTCGTCGACCTTGTCGATCACCAGGCCGGACTCGGCCAGCACCACGGCTTCGTAATCGGGGAACACCGAGCGCAGATTATCCCAGCCGCCGGGCGAGAAACCCAGGCCGAAGCGGGCCGCGATTTCACCGGTCAGGCCACGGTTTTTCAAATAAGCAATCGCATCGGTCGCGCCGCGCAACTGGCCGCGGTAAAAATCGCAGGCCTGGGTCATCGCGTCGGTCAGTGCCAGACTGTGCGCCTGCATCTGGGCGCGCTGGGCCGGCGGAATCTTGTCGTCCTGCTCGGGCACGACCATGCCCACGTTCTGCGCCAGATCCTTGACGGCATCGACAAAGCCCATGCCCGAGTATTCGATCAAAAAGCCGATCGAGGTGCCATGCGCGCCGCAGCCGAAGCAGTGGTAAAACTGCTTGGTGGGGCTGACGGTGAAACTGGGCGATTTTTCACTATGAAACGGGCACAGGCCCATGAAATTGGCGCCGCCTTTTTTCAGTTGCACATAGCGCCCGACCACGTCGACGATATCAACGCGGTTCAGCAAATCGGAAATGAAAGATTGTGGGATCACGGGGCGGGAACGGGTTTGTTATAAAGCAGACTATACCGCCGCAGCACGCCGGCTTTGATACGGCGCAAGCTGCGGCTCAGTGAAAAGGAGCGCAAAACAGCGGCGATCAGGCCGGTGTCAGCGCCTTCTTCACCAATGCGGACACGACGGTCATATCGGCGCGGCCAGCCAGTTTCGGCTTGACGATGGCCATGACCTTGCCCATGTCCTGGGGACCGGCGGCGCCGGAGGCGGCCACGGCGGCGGTCACTTCGGCGGCGATTTCCTCGTCCGACAGGCCGGCGGGCATGTAGCCCACCAGCACGGCCAGTTCGGCTTTTTCGATATCGGCCAGATCGGCGCGGCCACCGGCTTCGAACTGGGTGATCGAATCCTTGCGCTGCTTGATCATTTTTTCGACGATGGCGACGACCTGCACATCCGCCACTTCGATACGCTCATCGACTTCCTTGCGCTTGATCTCGGCGATCAGCAGACGGATGGTGTTGAGCTTGCCGGTTTCCTTGGCACGCATCGCGGCTTTCATGTCTTCGGTGACTTGTTCTCTCAAACCCATGGCAATCCTCTTGGTATAAATGAATGCGTTATAAATGCGAAAACCCGCTGCGGTTAACCGGAGCGGGTAGGCGACTCATCTGAACAGACAGCATTCAAACGACACAGAACTGACCCGTGGCGAGCGAAGCGCCGTACAACCCGGGTCGGAACTGAATGAACAGTCTTAGAATAATTTTTTCGGCAGTTGCTGGCTGCGGATGCGTTTGTAGTGACGCTTTACGGCAGCTGCCAGCTTGCGCTTGCGCTCAGCCGTTGGCTTTTCGTAGAACTCGCGTGCACGCAGTTCGGTCAGCAGACCGGTTTTTTCGATGGTGCGTTTGAAGCGACGCATTGCGACTTCGAACGGCTCGTTTTCTTTAAGGCGAATAGTGGTCATGTAAAAATTCAAACCGTTGATGTTTTATGAAGAGATAGATAGTAGCAGCTTTTATCCAAAAATGGAAGCCTCCCGCGAGCCGGACTGGCCCGCAGGGCGCATTGCGGCGTTAAAACAACGTCATATCGGAGGCAATGTTTCTCACAGCTCAAGGTGCTGCGCCGATACAACCGCAAAGCAATCTCAGGGGAGCGCAGTATATCAGACTGCCTGCCCGGCCGCCACTGCCGATGCCCAGGCCCACTGGAAATTGTAGCCGCCCAGCCAGCCGGTCACGTCGACCGCCTCGCCGATGAAGTACAGGCCGGGCACCTTGTTGACCATCATGGTTTGCTGCGACAGCTCGCGCGTATCGACGCCGCCCCGGGTCACCTCGGCCTTGCGGTAGCCTTCCGAGCCGCTCGGCACGATGGTCCACTGATTGACGGCCGCGCCCAGCTTGCGCAGCGCCGCGTCGGTCAGATCGGCCAGACGGGCGTCCAGCGCCAGGCCCTGGGCCAGCACCATGCTCTCGGCCAGACGGGTCGGCAGCCATTGCGACATCACATTACCCAGCTGCTTCTTGAGCGTGCCCTTGCCTTCGATCAGCGTCTCGGCCACATCCAGGTCCGGCAGCAGATTGACGACGATGGGCGTACCTGGCAGCCAGAAGCTGGAAATTTGCAGGATCGCCGGGCCGGACAGGCCACGGTGGGTAAACAGCAGATCTTCGCGGAAGCGCGCGCCGGTGGCCTTGCGGCCTTTCAGCGAACCCGTTTCCACATCGACTTCCAGCGCGATGCCGGCCAGATCGGCGAACGGCGCCCAGGCGGCCGCGTCAAAGGTCAGCGGCACCAGCGCCGGGCGCGGTTCCACCATCTTCAGGTCGAACTGGGCCGCGATGCGGTAGCCGAAGTCGGTCGCGCCGATTTTCGGGATCGACAGGCCACCGGTCGCGATGACGACGCTATCGGCTTCGATCTCGCCGCTATCGGTCACCAGCTGGAAGCTGCCGGTCGCGCTTTGCGCGATCGACTCGACCTTGCAAGGCATGCGCCAGTGCACATCGCCGCCGGCGCACTCGTCCTTGAGCATCTCGATGATCTGCTCGGCGGACTCGTCGCAGAACAACTGGCCCTTGTGCTTTTCGTGGTAAGCGATGCGGTGGCGTTTGACCAGCGTCAGGAAGTCCTGCGGCGTGTAGCGCGACAGCGCGCTCTTGCAGAAGTGCGGGTTCTCCGACAGGAAATTCTGCGGGCCGGCGTTGATATTGGTGAAATTGCAACGGCCGCCGCCGGAGATGCGGATCTTCTCGGCCAGCTTGGAAGCGTGGTCGATCAGCACCACGCTCTTGCCGCGCTTGGCTGCTTCCGCCGCGCACATCATGCCGGCCGCGCCCGCCCCGATTACTGCCACATCAAACTGTTTCGCCATATTCAATCCCGGTCCTGCATTGTTTCAAAGGCGTGATTGTACTGTGATGCCGGCGCCCAAGAGCTTTTATGCGATCGGTTCACTCACGCGCTGGCGCGATTGCAGGGTGCGCGATACCAGCAGGCATTGCGCCACCTGCTCGGCGATCGAGTCCGGCACCGGCACCTCGCCCGCCAGCACCGCATGAATCCAGGCCGCCGTGGTGGCCGCGTCCTTTTCTTCCGGCAGCACCGGCAGCGCGCCGACGATGGCCTGCTTCTGCACCAGCAGGGTGCGCAGGCCGCCGTGGAACCAGTCGATCTGCTGCGCCTTGTTGGCGTTGGCCACGGTTTCGCCTTCGGTGCCGCGCATCAGGAAGGCGTCGCCCCGTTCCGGCAAGGCCGCCGTGATGAAGTATTCGCCCAGCATTTCCAGATATTCGGGATGGGTGTAGGACACCAGCCGCAGCGCCGGCGCGGCGAACGGTTGCATGATCTTCACCAGGGTGTGGGTGGAATTGCGCACGCCCAGAATCCGGCGCAGCGACAGCAGATGGGCCAGCCGTGGCGCCAGCTTGTCGATGGTAATAAAAGCGGGCTGACCCTTGGCCATGGACTCTTCCGCCTCGGCATGGTCTTGCGCGGCGGCGATGCCCAGCGCGGCGAACACCTCCGCCGAGGCCACCCGGCCCAGGTCGGTCGCCACGCCGTGCACCAGCACCGGCACGCCTTCGCGCGCCAGCAGCATGGCCAGCAGCGGCGTCAGGTTCGCCATCTTGCGCGCCCCGTTGTAGCTGGGAATGGCGATCGGCGCGTACTGGCCCGGCGGCGTGATCAGCGGCGCGAACGAGGCTTCGGCCGCGTCCAGGAAACCGGCGATCTCTTCCACCGATTCGCCCTTGATGCGCATGGACAGCATGATGCCGCCCAGTTCCAGGTCGGAGACCCGGCCAGCCAGCATGGCCTGGTACAGATCGTGGGCGTCGTCGCGCGTCATGCTGCGCGCACCGTGTTTGCCGCGGCCGATTTCTTTGATGAATCGGGCCGCCGGGAAGGGAGTATCTGCTGTGGTCATGGGCAATGTAGTCATAGGCGAAGCTTACCCGAAAATCGCCGCGAACTGGCTGGCACCGAGCGCGGCCCGAGCGATAGTCAAAAAATAATTGTATCAATCTTGAATCCATCCGCAACTCCGCGCCGTATATCCCTTGCAGTTCTGTTTTCCCGCCATTTACAGGAGATAGTGATGACCACTTTGTACAACAAGACCGCGCTAGTCGCAGCCGTACTCGGCACCCTGCTGGCCAGCGCACTGCCCGGCCCGGCCTACGCTTCCAGCCACCGCGAAGCCCCCTTCATCGCCCGCGCCCCCAAGGTCGATGCCACCGACTTCTATATGTTCCGCAGCTTCGAGCCGGGCCGCGACAAGTTCGTGACCCTGATCGCCAACTACGTGCCGCTGCAGGATGCTTACGGCGGCCCCAACTACTTCGCGCTCGATCCGGACGCCCTCTACGAAATCCACATCGACAACGACGGCGACGCCAGGGAAGACCTGACCTTCCAGTTCCGCTTCAAGAACACCAACAAGGATAGCCAGTTCACCGTGGGCGGCAAGAAGGTATCGATCCCGCTGGTGATCAACGGCGGCGCCATCGACAGCGTCAACCCGCCCGGCCTGAACGTGCGCGAAACCTATAGCGTCGATGTGGTGCGCGGCACGCGGCGCGGCACCAGCCGGTCCGCCATCACCAACGCCAGCGGCGGCGCCCGCGAGTTCGACAAACCGGTCGACAACATCGGCAACAAGTCGATTCCCAACTACGCCGCCTACGCCGCCAAGCACGTCTACGACGTCAACATCCCCGGCTGCGCCACGCCGGCGCGCATGTTCGTCGGCCAGCGCAAGGACTCCTTCGTCGTCAACCTGGGCGAAACCTTCGACCTGATCAACATCAAGGCCCCCGCCGTCGAATTCCTGGCCAGCGCCGAGAAGAACGCCCGCGACGACCTGGCCGACAAGAACGTCACCTCGATCGAACTGGAAGTGGCCGCCTCCTGCCTGACCGCCGCCGGCGGCAGCGATCCGGTGATCGGCGGCTGGACCACGGCCAGCCTGCGCCAGGGCCGTCTGCTCAATCCTACGCCGGGTGGCAACATCGGCGCCTCGCGCGAAGGCGGCGCCTGGACCCAGGTCTCGCGCCTGGGCATGCCGCTGGTGAATGAGGTGGTCATCGGCCTGAAAGACAAGGACAGGTTCAACCACAGCAAGCCATCGGCCGATGCGCAGTTTGCCGATTACGTCACCAATCCAACTCTGCCTGCATTGGTGGAAGTATTGTTCGGCAGCGCCGGCGCCAAGGCCCCGACCAACTTCCCGCGCAACGACCTGGTGGCCACCTTCCTCACCGGCGTCAAAGGCTTGAACCAGCCGGCCAAGGTCAGCGCCGCCGAAATGCTGCGCCTGAACACCAGCATCGCCCCCGTGGCAGCCGGTGCGCAAAAGCGTCTGGGCGTGATCGATGGCGACAACGCCGGTTTCCCGAACGGCCGCCGTCCCGGTGACGACGTGGTCGACATCGCGCTGCGCGTCGTCATGGGCAAGCTGTGTACCTTGAACCTGGGCTGCGCCCCGGCCGACGCACCGGCGGGCGCGCTGCGCTTTACCGACGGCGCCTATCTGGACGACAGCTTCTTCAGCGTCGGTTTCCCCTACCTGAAAACCCCGCTGGCCGGCTCGCCGCAGCAATAAGGAGATCGTCATGAACAAGCTGATTGTGATCATGGCAGTCGCGCTGGGCATCAGCGCCTGCGGCGGCAGCAGCACCAGCGCCGGCGGTGGAGGCGGCGACATGCCCACCACGCCGCCGCCAGCGACGACCGACGCCTTCACCAGCGCCGTCACAACGCTCGCCGCAACGGCGCCGGAAGATACCGAACCGGCGGCAGTGGAAACAGCGGCAGTGACCGCACCGGAGGACAGCGAGCCGGTGGCGCTGAATTAGATCGTTGTCGGAGCGCGCGGGCCGCTGTTTTTTAAAACCCAAGGCAAAGAGCCGGGGGCGTAAAACAAAACCCACGGCAAAGAGCTGGGGGCCGGTCCCATGGGACCGGCGGGGCGCAGCCCCTCCCCGGACCCCGGGTCAGACCCCAGGGGTACGCCGTGGGTTTAAAAACGTGCAGCAGCCCGTGAACTCCGTAAAACCCAGGGGTCAGGTCTGTCATTTGGACACAACCTGAACACTTAAAGCCCAAAGAAAACAATAACTGCTGGGTTCGTGTCCGAATGCCAGACCTGACCCCGCCCTTCCGCGCGTTCGGCCTGCACCTGAGACACCTGAACCTTATGCGTAGATCGCCATGAACGCCATTTCCCTTATTCGCCGCTTGGCCGCACTGTGCCTGCTCCCCCTGTCGCTGCACGCAGCGCCCTACCTGCCCGCCTCCGGCAACACGGTAGTCGAAACCCTGTCGCGGCGCGACACGCCACGGCAACAGGAGCTGCGCCAGTTGCGCGCCCAGCTGAACGCGGCGCCACAAAACCTGCAACTGGCCACCAGCCTCGCGCAGCGCTACCTGGAATTGAGCCGCAGCGAAACCGATCCGCGCTACCTCGGCTACGCCCAGGCCGCGCTGGCGCCGTGGTGGAATACTCCCGCCCCTCCGACACCGGTGCGCCTGCTGCGTGCCACGTTGCTGCAAACCACCCATCACTTCGACGCCGCGCTGAGCGACCTCGCCGCCGTCGTCGCGGCGGAACCCAACAACGTCCAGGCCTGGCTCACGCAGGCCACCGTGCTCACCGTCCAGGGCGACTATCCACGCGCCACCGCCAGCTGCGCGCGCGTGTCGAACCTGGCCGCGCCGCTGGTGGCCATCGGCTGCATCGCCAACGTGGCCGCCGCCACTGGCCGCCTGGCCAAGGCGGAAGCGCTGCTAGCCACCACGCTGGCGCGCAGCGATGCCGATCCCGAGCTGCAAACCTGGAGCCTGACCCTGCTCGCCGAAATGGCCGGCCACCGGGGCGACGCCGCCACCGCACAAGCACGCTACCTGCGCGCCCTCAAGCTGGCCCCGCGCGACAGCTATCTGCTGGGCGCCTATGCCGACTTCCTGCTCGACCAGAACCGGCCCGCCGAAGTTCTCACCCTGCTCAAAGGCATGGACCGCATCGACGCCCTGCTGCTACGCCGCGCGCTGGCCCTGCGGCGCCTGCCCGGCATGCAAGCGGAACTGGCGTCCGCCGACGCCGAACTGCAAGCCCGCTTCCAGGCCGCCGCCCTGCGCGGCGACAGCGTGCACCAGCGCGAGCAGGCGCGCCACGCCCTGCATGTGCGCGCCGATGCCCGCGCCGCGCTCAAACTCGCACAGCAAAACTGGGCCGTGCAGAAGGAAAGCGCCGACCTGCGCATCTACCTGGAAGCGGCCCTGCAAGCGCGCGACCCGGCCGCCGCCAAGCCTGCCATCGAATGGGCCGAGCGCCATGCGGTCGAAGACATCGCCATCCAACAACTGCTGCAACAACTACGCAAGAGGACCTGATGAAAACCTTCCGCCTGCTGCTGTGCACCCTGCTCGTCATCCTGGCCGCGCCCGCGCATGCCCACAAGCCGAGCGATAGCTATCTGACCCTCAGCACCAGCGCCGACGCCAAAAGCCAGCAACTGGAAGGCCGCTGGGACATCGCCCTGCGCGACCTGGACTACGCCATCGGCCTGGATAGCGATGGCGACGGACAGCTCACCTGGGACGAAGTCCGCAGCCGCCACGCCGACATCGCGGCCTATGCGCTGGCACGCCTGCAGATCTCCACCGACGCCGGCACGCTTCCGGCCAACAGCGCTCAGTGCACCGTCAAGGCCGCGGAGCAGCTGCTGGATCGTCATACCGACGGCACTTACACCGTGCTGCGTTTCCACGCCAGCTGCCCCGCCAACCTCGATTCGCTGCAAGTCAACTACCGCCTGTTCGCCGACCTCGATCCCCAGCACCGCGGCCTGCTGCGCATCGAACAGCGCGACGCCGGCACCATCACCGCCATCCTCGGACCGGATCAGCCGCAACAGCGCTTCACCCTCGGCAGCCCGAACCCGCTGCGCCAGTTCCTCGACTATGTGCGCCACGGCACCTGGCATATCTGGATCGGCGCCGACCACATCCTGTTCCTGCTGTCGTTGCTGCTGCCCGCCGTACTGCCGGCGGCATTGCCCGCCATGCGCCGCCTCACATCGCCATGGCCTCGCGAAGTTCATGCGGCCGGTGCCCCGCCCCCTGCGGCCGCAACGCCGCTTCCCATCCCCACCGCACCCGCCCTGAGCCTGCGCGCCGCCTTCATCGACGTGCTCAAGGTCGTCACCGCCTTCACGCTGGCGCACTCGCTCACGCTGACGCTGGCCAGCCTGTCGCTGCTGTCGCTGCCCTCGCGCTGGGTCGAATCGGCGATCGCCGCCTCGGTGGTCATCGCCGCGCTCAACAACATCTGGCCGCTGTTCCCCGGCCGCCGCCCGCTGGCCGCCTTCGTGTTCGGCCTGATCCACGGCTTCGGCTTTGCCAGCGTGCTGGCCGACCTGGGCCTGCCGCAAGGCACCCTGCTGATGAGCTTGTTTGGCTTCAATCTGGGCGTCGAACTGGGCCAGTTGGCCATCGTGGCCGCCTTCCTACCCTGCGCCTTCCTGCTGCGCCGCAGCCGGGTCTATCGCGGCCTGCTGACGGGCGGCTCGGCCCTGATCGCGCTGCTGGCCGGGGTCTGGCTGGTCGAGCGCGCCTTCGATCTGCGGCTGCTGCCACTGTGACGCGGCCGGGGACAAAAGCCGTACTGCCGAGACCAGAACGGCGTATTTCAGCTACACTATGATCCCCCGGAACGCATTCATTGTAGAGAAGCAAGAATCATGATCTCCCCAGACATCGAAAATATCAACGTCACCTCGTTCGCGCCGATGCCGTCGCCAGAGGTGCTGCACGCATCGCTGCCACTGACCGACAGCGCCTCCGAGACCGTGATGAAGGGGCGCGAAGCCCTGCGCAACATCATCGACCGCAAGGACAAGCGCCTGTTCGTCGTCGTCGGCCCCTGCTCCATCCACGATCCGGTCGCCGGTCTGGATTACGCGCGCCGCCTCAAGCAGCTGCAGGCCGAAGTGGCCGATACCATGCTGCTGGTCATGCGCGTCTACTTTGAAAAACCGCGTACCACCACCGGCTGGAAGGGTTACATCAACGACCCGGACATGGACGACTCCTTCCGCGTCAACGTCGGTATGGAAAAGGCGCGCCAGTTCCTGCTGGACGTGTGCGAGCTGGGCCTGCCCACCGCCACCGAAGCGCTCGATCCGATCTCGCCGCAATACCTGGGCGACCTGATCGCCTGGACCGCGATCGGCGCGCGCACCACCGAATCGCAAACCCACCGCGAAATGTCGTCCGGCCTGTCCACCCCGGTCGGCTTCAAGAACGGCACCGACGGCGACATCAGCATCGCCATCAACGCCATCCTGTCGTCGGCGCACCCGCACTCCTTCCTGGGCATTAACAGCCAGGGCAATGTCGCCATCGTGCGTACCCGCGGCAACGCCTACGGCCACGTGGTGCTGCGCGGCGGCGACGGCCGTCCCAACTACGACTCGGTCTCCATCGCGATCGCCGAACAGGCGCTGGAAAAGGCCAAGCTGCCCGCCAACCTGGTGGTCGACTGCTCGCATGCCAACAGCTACAAGAAGCCGGAACTGCAACCGCTGGTGATGGCCGACGTGGTCAACCAGATCGTGCACGGCAACCGTTCGCTGGTCGGCGTGATGATCGAATCGAACATCGTCGGCGGCAACCAGAAGATCCCGAGCGATCTGAGCGAGCTGAAATACGGCTGCTCGGTGACCGACGGCTGCATCGACTGGGACACCACCGAAAAAATGCTGCGCGACGCGCATGCGGTGCTGCGCCAGCGGCCTTAAGAAGTATTTGGCCGGCGGGCCGGCGGCTCAACTTAACACCCACGGCAAAGAGCCGGGGTCTGACCCGCCGGGTCAGACCCCAGGGTTACGCCCTGGGGTCTAAGAAAGCCGCCGGCCCTTTGCGTTTTAAGAGCGCCGCCGGCCCTTTGCGTTTTAAGAGCGCCGCCGGCCCCTTTGCGTTTTAAGAGCGCCGCCGGCCCCTTGGGTTTTAGGAGCGCCGCCGGCCCTTTGGCTGACAGCCCCTCCTCCTACCCCAGCACCATCACCCTCTGCGCCACCCCCAAACTCCCCGCCAGCGCCGCCTCGGCCTTGCTGGCCGGCGCGCACAGCTCTTCCAGGTCCAGATAGACCCTGCCCTCTTCCAGCTTCACCGAATAGGTGCGCGCACCGTCCTGCGGCGGCCAGCGCGGTCCGCCCTGGTGCGCTGGCCCGTCCAGCGCGGCCAGCACCACCTCCTCATCGGCGCGATACAGCAAGGCGCCCGGCAGCTCCTGCCACCCCAGCCCGCGCGGCACCAGCCGCATACCGTGCAGCGGAATGTCCTTCAGCCTGCAAATCATTTTCCATTGTTCCGACATGAGCTCGTCCTCCCACAAATACCAATAAGGCAACTAAGCAAGAGCGATGCCAAGCGCGAAGCGGCAGGCCAAAGGGGTTACAATGGCGGATTCCCCTTTCATTTTCAGCTTCCTTCATGATCGTTCTCGGCGTCGAATCCTCCTGTGACGAAACCGGCCTTGCGCTGTACGACACGCAACACGGCCTGCTTTCGCACGCCCTTTATTCTCAAGTGGCCATGCATGAGGAATACGGCGGCGTGGTGCCGGAACTGGCCTCGCGCGACCACATCCGCCGCGCCATCCCGCTACTGCAGCAAACGCTGGAAGGCGCCGGCAAGGCGCTGAGCGACATCGATGCCATCGCCTATACCCAAGGCCCCGGCCTGGCCGGCGCGCTGCTGGTGGGCTCCTCGGTCGCCTGCAGCCTCGGTCTGGCGCTGGATAAGCCGGTACTCGGCATCCATCACCTGGAAGGCCATCTGCTGTCGCCGCTGCTGGCATCCCAGCCGCCCGAGTTCCCCTTCATCGCGCTGCTGGTGTCGGGCGGTCACACTCAATTGATGCGGGTCGATGGCGTGGGCCAGTACACCCTGCTGGGCGAGACGCTGGACGATGCGGCCGGCGAAGCCTTCGACAAATCGGCCAAGCTGCTCGGCCTGGGTTATCCCGGCGGTCCGGCCATTTCACGCCTGGCCGAATTCGGCAACCCGGACGCCTACAAGCTGCCGCGCCCGATGCTGCATTCGAAGGATTTGAATTTCAGCTTCTCCGGCCTGAAGACGGCGGTGCTGACGGTGGTGAAAAACCACGAAGAAAAAGTCATCGCCAATATCTGCGAACAGGACAAGGCCGACATCGCGCGCGGGTTTGTCGATGCGATCGTCGATGTGCTCACGGCCAAGTGCGTCACGGCGCTCAAGCACACGGGATTGAAACGGCTGGTGATCGCCGGCGGCGTGGGCGCGAATGCGCAGCTGCGTGCCTCGCTTAACGCGGCCGCCGTCAAGAAGCGCTTCAAGGTCTATTATCCGGAGCTGGAGTTCTGCACCGATAACGGCGCCATGATCGCCTTTGCCGGCGCGATGCGGCTCAAAATCAATCCGGATGCGGCCAAGCGTGATTACTCATTCAATGTGCGGCCAAGATGGCCGCTGGACGAGATTCGCGAAGTGTAACGATAAAATGCCGCCCTCGGCCAGACGGCGGCATTTTTAAATGGCGACTCTTCTTCTTCAACCCACGGCGTAACCCTGGGGTACGACCCGGCGGGTCGTACCCCGGCTTTGCGCCTTGGGTTTCGGGCGCGTCGCCGGCACGCGAATAGTACCGGCAAAAACTTACGCGGCTTTTGCCACCGGCCTCGCCTGCCGGTGATACAGGAACTCCAGCACGCTGGTACGGTACTCGATATACAGCGCATCCTGCGCCAGCGCCACCCGGTCGCGCGGACGCGGCAGCCGCACCTGCAAAATCTCGCCGATGGTGGCGGCCGGCCCATTGGTCATCATCACGATGCGGTCCGACAGCAGCACCGCCTCATCCACATCATGCGTCACCATCACCACGGTCGATTCGGTGGCCGCCACGATGCGCAGCAGCTCGTCCTGCAAATGCGCGCGGGTCAGCGCGTCGAGCGCGCCGAACGGCTCATCCATCAGCAAGACCTTGGGCTCCATCGACAGCGCCCGGGCGATGCCCACCCGCTGCTTCATGCCGCCCGAGATCTCGTTGGGGCGCTTGGAGGCTGCTGCCGTCAGCCCCACCATTGCCAGCGCCGCCATGGTGCGCTCCTTCAGCTGCGCGCGGCTTTCCTTTCCGCTGAAGACCCGCTCCACCGCCAGATACACATTCTCGTAGCAGGTCAGCCACGGCAGCAAAGAATGGTTCTGGAACACCACCGCGCGTTCCGGCGAGGGACCGGAAATCTCGCGGCCGCCGCACAGCAGCACCCCTTCGGTGGCGCTGGTCAGGCCGGCGATCAGATTGAGCAAGGTGGACTTGCCGCAGCCCGAGTGGCCGATCAGGGTAATGAACTCGCCCTTCTCCACCGCCAGGTTCACATCGGCGAGCGCGTGGAAGCTGCCCTTCCTGGTGTTGAAGGTCATGTCGGCGTGACTGACTTCGATGAATTTTTGCGCGCTCATATCAGTTCTCCACTTGTTCGTAGGTAAACCACTTGGCGATCGTCACCAGCAGCTGTTCCAGCGCCAGTCCGACCACGCCAATGACGCCAATCGCGATCAGGATGTGCGGCACGTTCAGGTTATTCCATTCGTCCCAGACCCAGAAGCCGATACCCACGCCGCCAGTCAGCATTTCGGCCGCGACGATCACCAGCCACGCGGTGCCGATGGCCAGCCGCACGCCGGTCAGCATATACGGCAGCACCGACGGGAACAGGATGCGCGTGAGGATCTTCCACTCCGACAGATTCAGCACCTTCGCCACGTTCATATAGTCCTGCGGCACGCGCTGCACGCCCACCGCCGTGTTGATGATCATCGGCCAGATCGAGCAGATGAAGATCGACCAGATCGCGGCGGGATCGGCGGCCTTGAACACCAGCAGGCCAATCGGCAGCCAGGCCAGCGGCGACACCGGCTTGAGCAGGCTGATAATGGGGTTGAACATGCCCGCCATGAACTGGAAGCGGCCGATCAGGAAGCCCAGCGGAATGCCGACGGCGGCGGCCAGGCCGAAGCCCACGCCGACCCGCTTGAGCGAGGCGAGGATATTCCAGCCTATGCCCTGGTCATTCGGTCCCTTGCGGTAGAAGGGATCGGCGAACAGGCGCACCGCCTCTTCCCAGGTGGTCAGCGGCGTCGGGATACCGCTGTTGCGGCTGGCCAGGATCTGCCACACCAGCACCAGCAGGGCCAGCCCCAGCACGGGCGGCAGCACCTGCATCACCAGGGGCCGCAGACGCGACTTGCTGCCACTGAGGACGATGCCCTTGGCGGCGATGCGCGCGCTGCGCGGCGGCTTTTCCGGCGCGGCGACGGCGGCTGCCACCGGGGTGACCGGCTTGAGCTCCACCGGCCCCGTAAGATTATTCAGCACTGCACTCATTGAACGGTCTCCTTATGCTTTGATCTTGAAGGAATCGGCGTAGGCCTTGGGATTCTTGCCGTCCCAGAGCACGCCGTCGATCAGCTTGGCGCTGCGCATGGACGATTTGGGCACGCTGACCTTGGCCATCGCGGCGGCATCCTTGTACACGTCGATCTGGTTGATCTGGGTCGCCACGGCCAGGTAGTCCGGTTCGGTCTTGAGCAGGCCCCAGCGCTTCTGCTGGGTCAGGAACCACATCCCGTCCGACAGGTAGGGGAAGTTCACGCTGCCGTCGTTATAGAACTTCATGTAGTTCGGATCGTCCCAGGTCTTGCCCATGCCGTTCTGGTAGCGCCCCAGGATGCGCTGGTTGATCACGTCCACCGAGGTGTTCACATACGATTTGTCGGCGATGGTTTCGGCCATGCGGTTCTTGTTCGACAGCGAAGCGTCGATCCAGCGGCCCGCTTCCAGGATGGCGGCGGTCAGCGCGCGTGCCGTGTTCGGATATTTTTTCACCCACTCGGCGCTGGTGCCCAGCACCTTCTCGGGATGGTCGCGCCAGATATCCTGGGTGGTGCAGGCGGTGACGCCCACGCCATCGACAATCGCGCGGTGGTTCCATGGTTCGCCCACGCAGAAGCCGTCCATATTCCCGATCCGCATATTGGCCACCATCTGCGGCGGCGGCACGGTGATCACCTTGGCGTCCTTGACCGGGTTGATGCCATGCGCCGCCAGCCAGTAGTACAACCACATCGCATGGGTCCCGGTGGGGAAGGTCTGGGCGAAGGAATATTCGCGCTTGTCTGTGTTCATCAGCTTGGCCAGTGAGCTGCCGTCGACGGCGCCCTTGTCGGCGATTTTTTTCGACAGCGTGATGGCCTGGCCGTTCTGGTTCAGGTTCATCAGCACGGCCATGTCTTTCTTGGGGCCGCCCGCGCCCAGGTGGACGCCGTAGATCAGGCCATACAGCACATGGGCCGCATCGAGTTCACCGTTGACCAGCTTGTCGCGCACGCTGGGCCAGGAAGCCTCTTTGCTCAGCACGATCTTGATGCCATATTTTTTATCCAGGCCCAGTACCGACGCCATTACCACGGAGGCGCAGTCGGTCAGCGGGATGAATCCAATCTTGACTTCTTCTTTTTCCGGCTTGTCGGAACCGGCGGCCCACACGCCCTGGGTGGCCAGGCCTCCCAGTGCGGTGGCGGCCATGCCTGCCTTGAGCAGTTTGCGGCGGGTCGGCTTGATCAATGTGTCCGTCGTCATCTTTTCCTCGTGCTGTTGGCAACGGCCGCCGGACGGCGGCCTCGAAGATGTAACAGCAAATGACGTGCCAGCTTTGCGCAAGGGCTGGCGCCATCATTTGGGACCAATTGCGTGCATTGTTAGCGCGAACAGGGGCAGGCCTTCCCTCTTTTTGTGCGACGCACCAGAACTGCCCGCAAATTCAGCACCACATCAAGGCGCTTTGCATACCGCCCGCCGGTAAAGGGGGAAACGAAACCGGGCGCTCAGAAACATACTTTATTTTGTGGATTACTTTTTCTTCGCGCGGCCGGAAGGTGGGCGCCGCGGCGCCAGCAGGCCGGGCGCATTGGCGTCGACGAAGTCGATGAAGTGACGCACCCGCAGCGGCATCTGGGTGCGCTGGGGGTAGTACAGATAGACCGCCATATTGCTGGTAGCGAGCTGCGGCAGCAGATGCACCAGCGCGCCGCTGGCCAGGTCGTCCTCGATCATATACGCCACCAGCTGGCCGATGCCCATGCCGGCGCGCACCGCTTCCAGCTCCCCTTCCACCGTGTTGAAGCTGGTGACCACCGGCAGATCCTGATACACCGTGCCGCCGTCGACATGCAGCTCCCAGGGCATCATGCGGCCGGTATTCGGGTGGCGGAAACCGGTGCAGCGGTGCTGCGCCAGTTCGGCCAGGCTGCGCGGCGCGCCGTGGCGTTCTATATAGCGCGGCGCGGCGCAGATGAACAGATGCACATCGCCCAGCTTGCGTGCCACCAGATTGCGCTCCGGCGCGCTACCCGCGCGGAAGCCGACGTCGATGCGCGCCTCGACCAGATCGGTGTAGTGATCGTCGAGCAGCAGGTCGAAGCGGATGCCCGGATACAGTTCCTGAAAATCGCGCACCAGCGGCACCAGCTTCACATTGCCGAAGGATGTGGGCGCGGCCACCCGGATCAGCCCTTCCAGGTCCTGGCGGCTGCTCTGCACCTGGTCGAGCGCATCGTCGAGCAGGCGCAGGCCGGGGTGGGCCAGCTCGTGCAGGCGGCTGCCCTCCTCGGTCAGGCTCAGGCTGCGCGTGGTGCGATGGAACAGGCGCACGCCCAGATACTGCTCCAGCTGGCGCACCGCCTTGCTGACCGCCTGCGGCGTCAGTCCGGCCTCGGCGGCGGCGGCGCTGAAGCTGCCGGCGCGTACCACAGCGATGAATAATGTCGTAACCCTGGCCTTGTCCATGCGTTTTTATTTACAACCAACAGGTGATAATCAAACATCTTTCCTATGGCTAGTGTAACAGCTGCGGCCCACCTACACTGCCCTGCATCGGCCCTGGAGCCCGCACCGGAATAGGCCGGAGCGGGCCATCCGCCGGGCCAAACCATAAGGAATGCACCATGTCGACACCCAATAAAGTCTGGCTGATCACCGGCGCCTCGCGCGGCTTCGGCGCCCTGATCGCACGCGACGCGCTGGCCCGCGGCGACAGCGTGGTGGCCACCGCGCGCGACCCGGCCAGCGTCACCGCCGCGCTGGGCGAGCACCCGAAGCTGCTGGCGCTCAGGCTGGATGTGCGCTTCGAGGCGCAGGCGGTCACTGTGGCCCAGCGCGCGCTGGAACGCTTCGGCCGCATCGATGTGCTGGTGAATAACGCCGGCTATGGCCTGCTCGGCGCGGTGGAGGAAGCCAACGCCGACGAGGTGCGCAATCTGTTCGACACCAACGTCTTCGGCCTGCTGCACGTCAGCCGCGCCGTGCTGCCGATCATGCGCCAGCAGGGCAGCGGGCGGGTGATCAATCTATCCTCGGTGGGCGGCTACGCCTCCTATCATGGCTGGGGCATCTACTGCGCCAGCAAGTTCGCGGTAGAGGCGCTGAGCGAATCGATGGCGCTGGAGCTGGCGCCGCTGGCCATCCACATCACGATCGTGCAGCCGGGCTTCTTCCGCACCGACTTCCTCGACGCCGCCTCGCTGGTGGAAACCCGCAGCCGCATCGACGACTACGACGCCACCGTGGGCGCGATGCGCGCGTTTGCCAGTGACGTCAATCACAAACAGCCGGGCGATCCGGAAAAGCTGGCGCGGGCCATCCTGACGCTGGCCGACACGGCCCAGCCGCCGCTGCGGCTGCAACTAGGCTCGGATACGGTGGAGAGGGTGCGCGCGAAGAACCACAGCGTTGCGGCGGAGATGGATAGCTGGCTTGGACTGGCCACGTCCACCGATCATGATGATGTGGCCGAGCGGCGCGAAGCGGCTTGACGCCGGCACGCGCGCCACGCCCCTCATAAAAACCCACGGCAAAGAGCCGGGGTCTGACCCGGCGGGTCAGACCCCAGGGTTACGCCGTGGGTTTGGTCTTTGAACCCCAGGGTTACGCTGTGGGTTTTTTAAGGCTTAGCCTAAGGCGCCATCAGCACGCCGGCGCGCGGATAATCCCAGCGCGGCACGCCTTGCGGACAGGCGGCATGCTTGGCCATTTCCAGCGGCAAGGTGGTGAAATTCCCCGCAGGCGTGACGGCAAAACGATAATCAGACAAGCTTCCGCCAACCAGATCCAGCGCCGGCACCCGTCCAAAGCGCAGCCACGCATCGGCGAAGCAGTTATCCTTTTGCAGCGTGCGCAGGGCCGAAAGGCTCGCGTCCTGCTGGGAAAACTGTACCAGCGCCGGACTCAGTTCCGTCACCGCCCCCCGCTCCACCAGCGCGCGCGGACAGGCCAGCGGCGCCAGCCACTGCGGCGCCACGCTGGCCACGCCACGCCGCAGGCGATAACGCCCCTTCCCCTCGTTCACTTCCATCGACACGAAAGCCCAGCACAGCGGCTGCGAGGGAAACGCCGTCATCGCCACATCCACCACCTGGGCACCGGCGTCGCGCTGCAGCACGGCGGCCGTCACCGCCTGCCGTCCCGCGTGCGAAGCCACACCCTGCAAGCCGATAAAGCCCACACTGACGCCCAGCGCCAGCAACAAGCCCGCGCGCCCGGCGTCGCCGGAGCGGCGCTGTGCCATCCCGGTAAGCAGCGCCAGTACACCCAGCCCCAGGCAGGAAGCCCAGCCCAGATATCCCTTGAACGCGAAGAAGCCCAGCGCCGCCGCCAGCCCGCCCAGCACAGCAACGCGCGCACCCACGCGCCGCAGCATCAGCGCCAGCGGCACGCCAAACGCCACCCAGAACAAAGGCTCGACGATAAACACCATATCGCCGAAGAACCAGCGCCCATCGAAGGGATACAGCGGATGAATGCCGAAGGAATTGGTGTAGTCCATCAGCATATGCAGGGCCAGTCCCGTCAGCGTGCTGATGGCCAGCCCTAGCCTGGCCACACCGCTCTGGCGCAGCAAGGCGCGCGCGCCCGGCCAGCATAGCCACAGCAAGGCGGCCAGCAGCAGCGCCTGCGGCAAGGCATACACCAAGGTATGCGTGTGGCCGCGATGGTTCAGCAGATAGCCCAGCGGATCGGGCAGCAGCTTGGTCAGGAACAGGTCCAGGTCGGGAAAATTGCTGGCCAGCGCGCACGACAGCAGCAGCAGGCGCCGCCGCAGGCTCTGACGCTGCGCATCCGGTTCAGGGGCCAGGCTGCGCTGGATCAGCTCACCGGCGCCCAGGCCGATGATGGTGTGGGTCAGATTGTCGATACCGGCTCCTGCCTATATAGCTTGTCGTTCAGCGCTGGACCTCGACCCCGCGCCAGAAGGCCACATGGTCTTTGATCTGCTTGGCCGCATCGAATGGCGCGGGATAGAACCATGCGGCGTTTTCATTGGTCTTGCCATCCACCTCCAGCGAGTAATAGCTGGCCGTGCCCTTCCAGGGACACTTGGTCTGATGGCTGCTGGGGCGCAGATAGCCGGCCTTGACGGCCGTCAGCGGGAAATACACATTGTTCTCGACGATCTCGACTTCATCGTCGCCGGCTTGCGCGATGACCGCGCCGTTCCAGAGTGCTGTAGGCATGGTGCTGCTCCTTGCTTGCGTGCTGCAATGGATGGGAAGACAGAATGGCCAACGAGTGTAGCCCAAAAAAAACCGGCGCGCAGGCGCCGGTGGCATCGTTCAGCGGATCAGGACTCGGCCATGATCTGGCGCAGCGCCTGCTCGAATACCTCGGCAGGCTGGCCGCCGGAAATCAGGTGGCGCTCGTTGATGATCACGGCCGGCACCGAGCTGATGCCCTGGCGCTGATAGAACTGCTCGCGCTCGCGCACCGCATCGGCATACTCGCCGCTGGCCAGCACCTGCCGGGCCGCGTCCGGGTCCAGTCCGGCCGTGCTGGCCGCGCGCACCAGCACCTCATGCGAGCTGGGATTCTCGCCCTCGGTGAAGTATGCGCTCAGCAGCGCGTGCTTCAGTGCGGACTGGCGCCCTTCCAGCCCGGCCCAATGCAGCAGGCGGTGCGCGTCGAAGGTGTTATAGATGCGGCCGCGCTTGTCCATCGCGAAAGTAAAGCCGACTTCGGCGCCGCGCGCACGTATCATTTCGCGCGTCTGGGCCTGCTGTTCCGGGCTGGCGCCGTATTTCTGGGCCAGGTGCTCGCCGATATCCTGGCCTTCCGGCCCCATCGTGGGATTCAGTTCGAAGGGCTGGAAGTGCAGCTCGGGCGCGGCATCGGCGCCGATATTGGCCAGGGCGGTTTCGAGCGACTTCAGGCCGATCGCGCACCAGGGGCAGGACACGTCGGAGACAAAATCGATTTTGATAGGGGTAGTCATGGCTGGCCTTGTAAGTTAAGGCGCCGCTCTGCGGCGGCGCAATGCCAGACAGATGATGGCGGACCGCAAAAAATCAAGCCACCCTGATTTTCGCGCGGAAAACGAGGGTGGCTGAAGCAAGCTTGTGAAAAAATTACTTTTTCGCGCCCTTGGCGGCGGCGCTCTTGCTGCCGATGCGGCTTTCCTTGCCGGCCAGCAGATTGCCGATATTCTGGCTGTGGCGGTACAGCAGCAGCGCGCTCATCACGGCCACGGCGCCCAGCTGGGCATCGAAGCCGAACAGCAAACCATAATAGAAGGGGGCGAACAGCGCCGCGATCAGCGCCGCCAGCGAGGAGTAGCGGAAGGCGAAGGCCACCGCCAGCCAGGTCACCAGGGTGGCCAGGCCCAGCCACAGGTTCAGTCCCAGCAGCACGCCCAGCGCGGTCGCCACGCCCTTGCCGCCGACAAAACGGAAGAAGATCGGCCACAGATGGCCCAAAAAGACCGCCAGCGCGACCAGCGCGATGGTGATATCGCCCACGTCCAGGCGGTCGGCGAAATGGATCGCCAGCCACACCGCCAGCCAGCCCTTGGCGGCATCGCCGATCAGGGTGGCGATGGCCGCCTTCTTGTTACCGCTGCGCAGCACATTGGTGGCGCCCGGGTTCTTGGAACCGTAGGTGCGCGGGTCGGCGATGCCGAACAGATGGCTGGTCACGACGGCAAAAGAAATCGAGCCGATCAGGTAAGCGGCCACCACCATCAATACTGAAATCATAGTTTCCCTCTGAGTTTGGAACCCGGTACTGAACGCCGGGGCCGCTGAATATACACCAAGCCGGGATGCCGGGGTGGAATGTTGGCTCTAAGCCCACATCGCCCGTGGCCTGGACGCCGCACTATGGCCTGCGCCGCACGCTCGGCCCCCCGGCAGCCTGTCGGTTTATGGAGACAGCCCGCAAACGGCGACCTCAAGGCCGGCGCGCTGAAAGTGGGCGCTGGCCTCATCCACCGCATCAACAGCTGAGCACGCTCAACTCTTCTGCGCCACGTCCACCAGCGTCACTTCCAGCAGCCGCTGCACGTCGGCCGGGGCGATGCCCACCAGATAGCCGCGCCGCCCGCCGTTGATATAAATCGTTTCCAGTTCGAAAATCGTCTTCTCCGCATACACCGGCATCTTCTTGCGCGTGCCGAAGGGGCTGGTGCCGCCGACCAGGAAGCCGGTATGGCGGTTCGCCACTTCCGGCGCGCACGGTTCGATGCGCTTGCAGCCAACCTGGCGCGCCAGCTCCTTGGTCGAGACCTTGCAGTCGCCATGCATCAGCACGATCAGCGGCCTAGCCTGTTCATCCTCCATCACCAGGGTCTTGACCACGCTGTGTTCGTCCACGCCCAGTTCGCGCGCGGACACGCTGGTGCCGCCGTGCGCCTCGTAGTCATAAGGATGTTCTGTGAAGATGACGCCATGCTTGCGCAGCATCTGCGTCGCTTGTGTCTCGGAAATATGCTCTTTTTTGGCCATGCGTGTTACGCTAAAGATTCGGATGAGGAGGAGTTTTCTAATTATGCAGCAGGAAATTCGCTTTGCCACCTTCAATGTGTGCAACCTCGCGCCGCCGGGAGCGAAATTGTACGACAACCTGGCCCCCCTGACTCGCGGGGAGTATGAAGCGAAAGTCGCCTGGACCGCGCAGCAGCTCGACCAGCTCGACGCCGACGTGATCGGCCTGCAGGAGATTTTCTCGCTCGACGCCCTGCGCGACGTGCTGGCCCACAGCCGGCGCTACGCCAACGCCACCCTGGCCGGCATCGAAGCCGATCCCCATGCGGAACGCCTGACGCCGCAAGTGGCGCTGGTCTCGCGCCTGCCGCTGGCCCAGCCGGCCATCAGCTACCCGCGCTTTCCCGAAGGCGTGGCGATGCCGGCCGGCAGCCGCGACGCCGACCGCTTCGCGCGAGCGCCCGTGCATGCGCAGGTGCTGCTGCCGGACCAGCGCATCCTCGACGTGATCGTGGTCCACCTCAAATCCAAGCGCCCCGACTACCGCAATGGCGACAGCGGCGACGATCCCATGCTGTACGCGCAAGCCAATCTGCGCTCGCTGATACGGCGCGGCACCGAGGCGGTGGCGCTGCGCGCGCTACTCAGCCAGCTCGACCAGGGTCTGCGCCGTCCGCGCGTGGTGCTGGGCGACTTCAACGACACCGCCGACGCCGTGACCACCGCCATCGTGCTGGGCGCGGGCAGCTGGTGTTTGTCAGGCGATGAGCTGAGCGGACGCATGTTCGATTGCAACCAGATCCAGCTGCGCCAGGACCATCTGCGCCATGTGGCCTATACCAATATCCACGAAGGCCATTACATGACGATCGACCACGTGCTGGTGTCGGAGGAATTCAATCCGGCCTCGCGCTATGCGATTGGCGAGGTGCTTGACGTCAGCTATCTGAACGACCACCTGCTGCAGCAGCGTCCGGAAACCTCGGACCACGGCCAGGTGCTGGTACGCCTGCGCCTGTACGGCGCGCGCGACCGCGCCTCGCCGATGCTGCCGGGCTAGCAGGCTAGGCCAGGCCGGCCGCGCCGTCGCCATTTGGCAGTGCCGGGACCGGCGATGGCGCGGCCGCGTAATAGCCCTGGTACTGGTCGCAGCCCTGCTCGCGCAGGAATTCAAGCTGGCCGGCCGTCTCCACGCCCTCGGCCACCACCCGCAGATGCAGGCTGTGCGCCATGCCGATGATGGTGCCGATCACGCTGGCGTGGCGCGGCTCGGAATCGATGCCGGCGGTAAACGAGCAATCGATCTTGAGCTTGTTGAGCGGATAATCCTTGAGCTGGCTCAGGCGCGTGTAACCGGTGCCGAAGTCGTCGATGGTCAGGCAGACTCCCAGCGCACGCAGCGCGCGCAAGGTCTCGAGGGCGCCATGGCCCAGCTGCATGATGCTGGTCTCGGTCACTTCCAGCTCCAGCCATTGCGGCGCCAGTTCCGCCATGTCCAGCGCCGTGCGCACGCTGGCGATCAGATGGCGGTGGCCCAGCTGGGCCAGCGACAGATTGACGGCCACCACCAGCGGCGTGCCCTGCTGCTGCCAGCGGCGCGCCTGCTGGCAAGCCTGCTGCAGCACCCAGTTGCCGATCGGGATCATCAGCCCGCACTGCTCGGCCACGTCCAGGAAGCGGTCGGGCGCCAGCTCGCCCAGTTGCGGATGGCACCAGCGTATCAGCGCCTCGGCCGCCACCGCCTGGCCGCTGGCGATGTCGATCTCGTGCTGGAACACCAGCTTGAACTGCTGCTCGGCCAGCGCGCCGCGCAAGGCGTTCTCGAAGGCGACCCGCTCGACGATGCGCTCGTTCATGTCGGCGTTGAAGAACTGGAAGCAGTTGCGTCCGCTTTCCTTGGCGTGGTACATGGCCAGGTCGGCATTGCGCACCAGGGTGTCGATGTCCTGGCCATCGTCCGGATAGATACTGATGCCGATCGAGGTGCTCACATGCAGCTGGTGCTGCTCCAGCAGATAGACCTGGGCGATCGCGCTCAGGATGCTGGTGGCCACATGGGCCGCCTGGTCGATGCCGCCGATATCGGACAGCAGCAGCACGAACTCGTCGCCGCCCTGGCGGCTGACGGTGTCGGCACCGCGCACGCATTTGACCAGCCGCAGCGCCACTTCCTTGAGCAGCAGGTCGCCGATATGGTGGCCCAGGGTATCGTTGATATTCTTGAAGCGGTCCAGGTCGAGAAACATCACCGCCAGCATGGTCTGCTTGCGCCGCGCCGCCGTCAGCGCCAGGCTGAGCCGGTCCAGCAGCAGCACCCGGTTCGGCAGATCGGTCAGGAAATCGTGCTCGGCCAGGTGGCGGGTGTTTTCCTCCGAGCGCTTGCGTTCGGAGATATCGGACAGGATCGCCATATAGTTGCAGGTTTCGCCGCTGCCGTCGCGGATCGCCGTCAGCGACATCCAGCCGGGATAGCGCACGCCATCGCGACGCAGCGCGGTTATTTCGCCCTGCCAGTGGCCGTTCGCCAGCAGTTCCTGCCACAGATGCGCAAAGCGCACCGCGTCCTCGATGCCGGCGCGGTGGCGCGCCAGCGGCTGGCCGACGATCTCGCTGGCCGGATGGCCGGTCACCTCGGCATAAGCCTGGTTGACGGCGATGATGGTCTGCTCGCGGTCGGTCAGCAAGATGGCATCGCGGCTGTTTTCAAACACCTGGGCCGCCAGGAACAGGCGCTGCTCGGCGTTCTTGCGGGCCGATATGTCGCGGATGATGGCGTAAAACAGCTTTTCGTGGTCGATCTTGACCGAGGTCAGCAGCACCTCGGTCCAGAACAGCCGCCCCTGGGCACTGACGAAGCGCCAGTCGAAGCGCCAGTTGTCCTGCGCGTGGGCTTGCTCGAGCGCGGCCGGCATCGCCTCGGCCGACAGGCCGCCGCCATTCTGGCGCAGCGGCGACAGCTCGATCAGCGTGCGTCCCAGCATCTGCTGCTGCGCGCCGGCGCAATCGAACAGGGCCAGCGCGGCCGGATTCAGGTCGGCGATGCGCTCGTCGCGGATCAGCAGGATGGCGTCGCTGGACTTGTGAAACAGCTGGCGAAAATTCACGCTCACCGATTGCAGCGCGGTTTCTTCCTGCTTGCGGGCGGTCACGTCGATGTCCATGCAAAACACCTGGTGCAGGGTGCCGCCCCGGTAGACGGGGAACATGCTGGAATAAATCCACAGCAGACGCCCGCTGCGGGTGCGCACCTGCCAGTCGCGCGCCGGGCTGGGCTTGCCGGTCTGCCACACTTGCTCGACGGCCACCGCATGCTCGTCGGCGCTGTCGGCCGGCTGCAGCAGCGCCGTCAACGGCTGGCCCAGGGCTTCCTCGGTCGTGATTTCATAGAGCTGGCAGCAACTCTGGTTCCAGAAACGCACCCGGCCGCTGCGGTCGAAGCTGCGCACGGCCACGATGGGCGTCAGCTCGATCGCTTCGACGATCTGGGCAATGAGCTCCAGCGCCTGGCGGCTGGCACCGCCATTGGAACTTGCCTGCCAAATGGGTGTCGCCCCAGCCTCGTCGTCGCGCTCTGCCACGCTAGCCTCGCTCATGAATATGCCTTTAGGGCCACCATCCATTCTTGCGCGCCGCGCCGGCGCAGGTTTGCGCGCGCGCAAACCTCAGTGGGATGCAGCAAAAAAGCCGCAAACGGCTTTCCCTGCGGCAATTGCCGGTACGCCACAGTTCGCTGGCGCCCGCCCCGGAGTCCTCCTATAGTGAACAAGAGGGCAAGACGGCGTTCCGGACCTGGCTATCCCGCCGTTCTGCATTTCAGGCCGGTTTTTTGGCGCTTTGTCGCAATCCTCTGGCGCCCAGCCTTGTGAATTCATACAGTAGCACCATGCATTCCGGTGCGCGCCGAGACCGCGCGTCCTTGCCGACAGCGGCACACCCTGACCAGAAAACCAATATGAAACTCGAAACCCTGCCCCTGTCCCCCCAACCCGCCGGTGCGGCCTCCGGCGCGCGGCGCTGGCGCAAGCCCCTGATCGCCCTGGTCGTGCTGGCCATCGCCGGCGGCGGCTGGACCGTGATGCAAACGAACAACAAGGCCGCCGCCAAGACCGCCGCCACGGCGGCCGACGCCAAGAAAGCCAAATCCGAGATCTTCGAACTGGCCAGCGGCGACATCGCCGCCATCGGCGCCCGTTCGCTGGCGCTGAGCCTGCCCCTGAGCGGCTCGCTGGCCCCCCTCAGCCAGGCCACCGTCAAGGCCAAGGCCTCCGGCCAGGTCGAGCAGACCACGGTGCAGGAAGGCATGGTCGTGTCCGCCGGCCAGGTGCTGGCCCGCCTCGACGCCGGCGACTTGCACGCGCGCATGGCGCAGCAGCAGGCCGCGCTGGACGAGGCCCAGGCCAAGCTGAAGCTGGCCAGCAAGAATGAAACCAATAACCAGACCCTGCTCAAGCAGAACTATATTTCCCAGACCGCCTACGACAACACCCACAACAGCGTGGAACTGGCCCGCGCCAGCGTCAAATCGGCCGCCGCCATGGTGGAGATCGCCCGCATCGCGCTGGCCGACACCGTCATCCGCGCGCCGCTGGCCGGCGTGGTCAGCAAGCGCCATGTGCAGGCCGGCGAAAAACTCTCGCCCGACATGCCGGTCTACACCATCGTCAACCTGAGCGAAATGGTGCTCGAGGCCCAGGTGCCGGCCTCGGAAATTCCGCGCATCAAGGTCGGCCAGGACGTGCAGTTCAAGGTCGACGGCTTCCAGCAGCGCGGCTTCGGCGGCAAGGTGGCGCGCATCAATCCGGCCGCCGAAGCCGGTTCGCGCGCCATGCTGGTGTATATCGCCGTGCGCAACGACGACGGCGCCCTGCGCGCCGGCATGTTTGCCAAGGGCAGCATCGTCACCGAACGTTCGGCCGTGGTGCCGCTGGTGCCGCTGGCCGCGCTGCGCACGGACAAGGGCCAGCAGGTGGTCTACAAGATCGAGGCGGGCAAGGTGGTGGCCCAGCCGGTGCGCCTGGGTATGCGCAACGAGGACGAGGGCTATGCCGAAGTCACCGAAGGCCTGAGCCAGGGCAGCAATGTGATCGTCTCCAAACTGGACAACGTCAAGCCCGGCAGCCAGGTCAAGCTGCCGGCCGCCGCACTCGCCACGCCGGCACCCGCGCCGACGCCGACGCCCGCGCCGCAAGCGGCCATGCTGGCGCAGAAAGGCTAAGCCATGTGGATCACTAAAACCAGTATCCAGAATCCGGTGTTCGCCACGATGGTGATGGTGGCGCTGGTCGTGCTCGGCCTGTTCTCGTACAAGGGCCTGGGCGTGGAGAGCATGCCCAGCGTGCAATTCCCCTTCGCCGCGATTGAAATCAATTACCCGGGCGCCTCGCCCGAAGCGGTCGAGAACGACATCACCCGTCCGGTCGAGGACATGGTCAACACCGTCAGCGGCATCAAGACCATCCGCACCAATTCCTGGGAAGGCCGGGCCGGCATCTACCTCGAATTCGAACTGTCGACCAATATGGACAAGGCCATGCAGGAGCTGCGCGACAAGGTCGCGCTGGTGCGTCCGCGCTTCCCCAAGGAAGCCAAGGACCCCTTCATCGCCCGCGCCGAAGGCGACAATGAACGCCCGATCGCCCAGCTCAGCCTGACGGCCAGCGCGCACAGCCTGCGCGAGCTGTCGACCATGACCGAGCAATACATCAAGAAGCGCTTCCAGAGCGTGGCCGGGGTCGGCCAGATCCGCCTGACCGGCATCACCGCGCGCCAGATCCTGATCAGCCTGAAGCCGAACGACCTGGCCGCCCACAGCATCGGCGTCGATGAAGTGATCCGCGCGATCCAGGCCACCAACACCAATCTGCCGGCCGGCAGCATCAGCTACGGCGCCAGCGAGCAACTGGTGCGGGTCGAAGGCAAGATGAAGGAAGCGCGCGAGTTCAACAAGATCATCGTGGCGCGCCGCGCCGGCGGCGTGGTCTACCTGGAGCAGGTGGCCACCGTGGTCGACGGCGAGCAGGAGGAAACCTCGATCTCGCGCCTGAACGGCGAACGCGCCATCTCGATCGAGATCACCAAGGTGCAGGACGCCAATGTGGTCGAAGTGGGCACCGGCATCCAGCGCGTGGCCGCCGAGCTGCAGAAAAGCCTGCCCGCCGACATCAAGCTGCGCATGATGGACGACGAATCGGTGCGGGTGCAGAACCAGCTCAACAACGTCAAGGAAACCATCCTCGAGGGCGGCGTGCTGACCATGGTCATCGTGTTCCTGTTCCTGCACTCCTGGCGCTCGACCATCATCACCGGCCTGACCCTGCCGATCTCCGTGATGGCCAGCTTCATCGCCCTGAAGATGTTCGGCTTCACGCTGAACTTCCTGACCCTGATGGCGCTGTCGCTGTGCATCGGCCTGCTGATCGACGACGCCATCGTGGTGCGCGAAAACATCGTGCGCCACCTCGGCATGGGCAAGAACCACCTGAAGGCGGCCAACGACGGCACCAATGAAATCGGCCTGGCCGTGATGGCCACCACCTTCGCCATCGTCGCCGTGTTCGTGCCGGTGGCCTTCATGCAGGGCATCATCGGCCGCTTCTTCCTGCAGTTCGGCATCACCGTCGCCGTGGCCGTGCTGGTGTCGCTGTTCGTGTCCTTCACGCTCGACCCGATGCTGTCGTCGGTTTGGCGCGATCCGGTCAAGGACCGCTTCAAATACGTCCCATGGCTGGGCCGCTTCATGGCCTGGCTGGAACATGGCGTGGACAAGCTGCACGTGGTCTACGGCAAGGTACTGGCCGTGGCGCTGCGCTGGCGCAAGCTGACCCTGAGCGCCGCGCTGGCCCTGTTCGCGGCCAGCCTGATGCTGGTGCCGATGATCGGTGGCGAGATGTTCCCCGAGACCGACCAGGGCTGGATCAACCTGGCCTTCAAGACCCCGGTCGGTTCCAGCCTGGAATACACCAACGTCAAGGTGAGCCAGGTCGAGGAGGCACTCAAAGCCTTCCCGGAAATTGACAGCCGGGTCGCCATCGTCGGCACCCAGGATGGCCGCAACACCGCGCGCGTCGACCTGAAGCTGACCGACATCAAGGTCAAGCACCGCCGCTCCCAGAAGGATCTGGAAAAACTGATACGGGAGCGGCTGCAATCGATTCCTGGCATCACCATGTCGGTGGGCCAGAAGCCGATCTTCATCGCCATCCTCGGCTCCGACGAAGCCAAGCTCGACGCCGTTGCCCACCGCCTGATGGACAAGATGCGCGCTATCAAGGGCGTGGCCGATCTGGAATACAGCCAGGAAGGCGCCAACCCGTCGACCACGGTGAAGATCAACAATGAGCTGGCCAGCGACCTGGGCCTGTCGGTGCAGCAGATCGGCGCCGCCCTGCGTCCCTTCGTGGCGGGCGACACGGTCAGCCACTGGCTCGCTGGCGACGGCCAGAACTATGACGTCAATGTGCAACTGCCCAAGTCCGGCCGCCAGAAGATCGCCGACCTGGCCGATCTGTCGCTGGCCTCGAGCAAGGTCGGCGCCGATGGCAAGCCGGTGATGGTGCCGCTGCGCCAGGTGGTCGAGTTCATCCCCTCGTCCAGCCCGCAGGTACTGAAACGCCAGGCCCTGCAGCGCCGCGTGGCCGTGTATGCCGGCGTCGAAGGCCGCCCCAACGGCGACGTCGACAGCGATGTGCGCAAGGCCATGGACAGCATCGAGCTGCCGGCCGGCGTGCGCTTCGACGTGGCCGGCAACGCCCAGCAGATGGCCGAAACCATGAACGGCGCCATGATGGCGCTGGGCATCGCGGTGATCTTCATTTACCTGGTACTGGCGTCCCAGTTCGGCAGCTTCCTGCAGCCTATCGCCATCATGGTGTCCCTGCCGCTGTCGCTGATCGGCGTGCTGGTGGCCCTGCTGGTGACGGGCAGCACCCTGAACATCTTCTCGGTGATCGGCTTCATCATGCTGATGGGCCTGGTAACCAAGAACGCGATCCTGCTGGTGGACTTCACCAACCACGGCCAGCGTGACGGCCTGGGCCAGCATGAAGCCATCATGCAGGCCGGCCAGGTGCGGCTGCGCCCTATCCTGATGACGACGCTGGCGATGGTGTTCGGGATGTTGCCGATGGCAATAGGGATGGGGGAAGGCGGCGAAATCCAGGCACCGATGGGCCGGGCCGTGATTGGCGGGGTGATTACCTCGACCTTGCTGACCCTGGTGGTGGTGCCGGTGGCCTACACCTATCTGGACAGCCTGGGCAAGCGCGCGGCGCGCTTCTTCAAGGGCAAGCCCGAGCATGGCGACGATGCCATGGAAAGCAAGCCGGATGTAAAGCAAGACATGGCCGAAGTGGCCTGAGCAGTCGCTTGACTCGTCCCCGCGCTGGCGGGGACGATGCGGCGGATCCGGATTTGAGTGCGCGGGCTTGCCGCCGGCCACTGCTTAAACCCACGGCAAAGTGCTGGGGGCCGGTTCCGTCGGGACCGGCGGGGCATAGCCCCTCTCCGGACCAAGGGTCAGACCCCGGGGTTACGCCGTGGGTTTTAGCTTGCAGACCCCAGGGTTACGCCTTGGGTTTTAAAGCATTCCCCGGCCCTTCACCGTAGTTTCTAAAACTTATTCGCTGGCGGCGGTGCCGGTTTCACCCGCCTCGCCCGCCTCATCCTCATCCGCATCGTCCGGATCGGCATCCCCCTCTTCCTGTGCTCCGCCCGGACTGTTCTTCAGCTCGGCCTTGCGCCTGGCCTTTTCTTCTGCCTTTTTCTTCTTCTCCAACTCACGTTGACGCTTTTCGTACTGGAAATTGGTCTTTGCCATTGCTTACCTCTGTATTCACGATGTTGACTTGCCTGTTCACATTATGACGCAGATATGACCTGCGCAAGTTTTTCAGCCGCGAGGATGATGTTGCGCATGCAATTGCTTCAGGCGCTCCCGTGCTACGTGGGTGTAAATTTGTGTTGTAGAAATGTCAGAGTGACCCAGTAACAGTTGCACAACACGCAAGTCGGCACCGTGATTGAGCAAATGGGTGGCAAAGGCATGGCGCAAGGTGTGCGGCGACAGCGGCGCCGTGATGTCCGCCTTCTGCGCATGTTTTTTTATCAACACCCAGAACATCTGGCGCGTCATCGCCCCGCCGCGCCGCGTCACGAACAGGGCGTCGGCCACCTGCCCGTCCAGGATGATGCCGCGCGCCTCGGCCAGATAGCGCTCCAGCCACAGCCGCGCCTGCGCCCCGAAGGGCACCAGCCGCGTCTTGGCACCCTTGCCGGTGATGCGCAGCACCCCGTCGTTCAGGCTCAGCTCCAGCGTCTTCAAGTCCACCAGCTCGGACACCCGCAGCCCGCTGGCATACATCAGCTCCAGCATGGTGCGCTCGCGCAGGCCCAGCGGCGTGTCGACGTCGGGTGCGGCCAGCAAGGCCTCGACCTGGGCTTCGCTCAGGGTATGCACCATGCGCAAGCCCTGGCGCGCCGAGGCCAGCTTCAGGCAGGGATCTTCCGTGATCTGCTGCTGGCGCAGCGCCTGCTGATAAAAGCGCTTGAGCACCGACAGGCGCCGGTTCGAGGAGCTGGCCTTGGTTTCCTCGTGGCGGGCGGCGAAATAGGCGTTGATGTCGGCCGCGCCCACCGCCAGCAGGCCGGGCTGGTCCGGGCGCCGCACTTCCAGCCAGCGCGCGAACAGGCGCATGTCGCGCCGGTAGGCTTCCAGGGTATTTTTCGACAAGCCGTCTTCCAGCCACAGGTTGTCGCAAAAGCCATCGATCAGAGCAAGGTTGCTTGTTGCCATGCGTATTCGCTCGCCCCTTCATGCGCCAGCAGCCAGCGCTTCACGCCCAGCAGGAAACCGTTCTGGTCGTCGCTGCGGGCAAAGCCGCCCAGTCCGCTGGCCGAGGTCACGCGGTGGCAGGGGATCACCAGCGGGAACCAGTTGGCGCCGCAAGCCTGGCCCACCGCGCGCGGCGCCGAGCCGATGTGGCGCGCCACCTCGCCATAGGTGCGCACGCTGCCGCGCGGAATGCTGCTGATCGTGTCCCAGACCTTGTGCTGGAAGGGGCTGCCGGCGCGCGCCAGCGGCAGCTCGAACACGAAGTCGGGATCGGCGCAATAGCGCAGCACCTGGGCCGCCGCCAGCTCGGCCACCGGGTCTTGCGCGGACTTCTCGTCGAAGTGGGGCGCCAGGTAATACAGCTCGGTCACCAGGCCGCCGGCCGTGCGGATACCGAACTTGCCGAAGGGGACGGCAAGAATGGCCGAGAAGAGTTCGCTACCTTGTTGTTGTTTGTTCATCGTTGTCAGGCTGATTTTGTCGCGTACAGACTACACCCTGGGCCGCCGGAATCAAAGCGCGGCACGAAAAAAAAGCGCACCCGAAGGTGCGCTCTGAATACTGCTTCACGTTCCCGGTCGTTTGGTTCGCTCCGTGGCACGCTTGTGGCGGCCTTCGGCGCTGATACCAACAACATTCTGTAAAACGTGTGTCTCCTCGATATATGGCCGGCTTTGAAGCCGTTGTTATACACACTCCCCACCAACTTAACCGCGTGTCCTTTGCTACCCAGCGCTATATCGTTATGAGATATATCCCTGACAGCGACGCCATCATAACGTATCTGAATACCCTGTCCACCATTTTTTCCCGCAGTGTTGTGAGCCGTCACATACCCAATATTTAAGTTGACTTGCACCCGGTAAGTTGTGGTAGGCCGGTCAAGTGTCTTGTCCAAATATCCAGATTGCCCAGCCCCCTTCCCCCTATGAAACGATGGGTATTTCCCCCAATTCCACACCGCGGATAAAAATTATATTTTATGATTGCACTAGTTTATCCGCGTCAATAAAAAATAGAGGTAATACCATGTTAATGAAATTACTCGATCATCTGGAGGAGTGGCTGATCACCCTGTTGATGGGCGGGGCCACCCTGATCATCTTCCTGTCGGTGGTGCACCGCTACGGCACCGGCCTGGCGATTCCCTATGTGCAGGATTACCTGCTGTCGCTGCACTTCGAATGGGCCCAGGAACTGGCCATCATCATGTTCGTCTGGATGGCCAAATTCGGCGCCGCCTATGGCGTGCGCATGGGCGTGCACGTCGGCGTCGACGTACTGGTGCGGCGCCTGCCGGACGCCTGGCGCCGCCGCGCCACCCTGGTGGCGCTGGCCTGCGGCATGCTGTTTACCGGCATCATCGGCTCGCTCGGCCTGCGCTTCATCTGGGGCAACGGCATGCATTACGCCCTGTTCACCCTGCTGGGCATGGACCCGGGCGACGCGCCCCAGGGCCCGACCACGCCGGACCTGGAATGGCCCACCTGGGTCATCTACTCGGTCGTGCCCATGGGTTCCTACCTGATGTGCTTCCGCTTCATCCAGGTCACCATCACCTATCTGCGCACCGGCGACATGCCGCACCACAACGAAGCCCATGTCGACGGGCTCGACGACGATGACGACGATCTGTTCGCCGCGGCGGCACCGGCCACCCCGGCCACCCCTGGAGGTGTGCGATGAGCGGCGCGACGGCAATCGACGAGGGCGCACCCTGGTCCAGGAAAAAGGCCGGCACCTGGCTGGCCGCCATCGCCGCGATCCTGCTGGCCGTCTGCTTCATCGGCGGCAAGGTCGGCATCGTGTTCGCCCTGCTGATGCTGCTGATGCTGACCGGCATTCCCGTCTCGATCGCGCTGGGCCTGACGGTGCTGATGTTCATGTACCTGCTGACCCATGTGCCGGTCGAGGCGGTGGCCTTGAAACTGTTTTCCGGCATCGAAAAATTCGAGATCATGGCGATCCCGCTGTTCATCCTGGCCGGTAACTTCCTGACCCACGGCGGCGTGGCCAAGCGCATGATCGCCTTCGCCACCAGCCTGATCGGCCACTGGCACGGCGGCCTGGCGCTGGCCGGCATCATCGCCTGCGCCATGTTCGCGCTGGTGTGCGGCTCCAGCGTGGCCACGGTGGTGGCGATCGGCTCGATCATCCTGCCGGCCATGGTCAAGCAGGGATATCCGAAACGCTTCGGCGCCGGCGTCATCATCACCGCCGGCTCGCTCGGCATCCTGATGCTGCCCTCGATTCCCAAGGTGATCTACGCCATTTCCACCAACACCTCGATCGGCGCCCTGTTCCTGGCCGGCCTGTTCCCCGGCATCCTGCTGACCGTGATGCTGTGCGCCACCACCTGGGTCCTGGCCAAGAAGAACGGCTATCCGCGCATGCGCAAAGCCACTTGGGGCCAGCGCTGGAAAGCCTTCCGCGCCAGCGTCTGGGGCCTGATGCTGGTGGTGATCATCATCGGCGGCATCACCAAGGGCATCTTCACCCCGACCGAGGCGGCCGCCATGAGCGCCGTGTACGCCTTCTTCATCTCGGTGTTCGTCTACAAGGATATGCCGCTGAGCAAAACGCCGGAAGTGCTGAAGAAATCGGCCAGCCTCAGCGCGATGCTGCTCTACATCATCACCAACGCCGTGCTGTTCTCCTTCCTGATGGCGCACGAGAACATTCCGCAGGCGATGGCCGACTGGATACTGGCCAAGGACCTGGGCCAGGCCGGCTTCCTGTTCTTCACCAATATCTTGCTGCTGCTGGCGGGAAATGTGATGGAGCCCTCGTCGATCATCCTGGTGATGGCGCCGATTCTGCATCCGGCCGCGATCCGCCTGGGCATCGACGCGGTGCATTTCGGCATCATGATCGACGCGAATATGGAAGTGGGCCTGTGCCATCCGCCGGTCGGCCTGAACCTGTACGTGGCCAGCGGCATTTCGAAGATGAGCATCTCCGAGCTGACCGTGGCGGTCATGCCCTGGCTGCTGACGATGCTGGTGTTTTTGGTGATTGTCACCTACTGGCCGGGATTGTCGCTATGGCTGCCGAAGGCGATGGGCTTGATGTAAAGGGGCTGGCGCCTGCTTTAAAATCCACGGCAAAGGGGCCGGCGGCAGCTTTTCAAACCCACGGCAAAGAGCCGGGGGCCGGTCCCAACGGGACCGGCGGGGCGCAGCCCCTCACCGGCCCCTGGGTCAGACCCCAGGGTTACGCCGTGGGTTTACCCTCAGGTACGCCGCCGGCTCAAAAAAAAGGCAGACCGCAAGGCCTGCCCTTTTTTTTGAGCCGCCAAATTTACTTGGCCGCTTCCTTATTAATCGCCTGAATCAGATCCTTGCCAATCCGGCCTTCCATCTCCTTCTGCACCGGTAACAGCACGCGGCGCCAGTCGGCCTGTTCTTTCACGCTCAAGGTATAGATCTCGGTCTTGCCGGCTTTCTTGATCGCTTCCAGCGCCAGGTCGTTATCGCGCTGGGCGATGGCTTTTTCAAACGTGGTCGCTTCCTTCATCGCCTTGTCCAGGGCGGCGCGGATATCGGCTGGCAGCCCATCCCAGAACTTCTTGTTGACGATGACGGCATAGCCCAGGTAACCGTGGTTCGAAATGCTCACATGCTTTTGCACCTCATGCATCTTCTGCGTGTACATATTCGATGGCGGATTCTCGGTGCCGTCGACCACGCCGGTCTGCAGCGCCTGATACACCTCGGAGAAGGCCAGCACCTGCGGATTGGCCCCCATCGCGCGCATCTGCGCGTCGAGCACCTTGGACGACTGGATGCGCATTTTCAGGCCCTTGAAGTCGGCCGGCGAGTGCAGCGGCTTGTTGGCCGACATGACCTTGAAGCCGTTGTCCCAGAACGCCAGGCCGGTGATGCCCTTGGGCTCCAGCTTCTTCATCAGGCTCTTGCCGATCTCGCCCTCGGTCACGTTGTACAGCGCGGTCTTGCTCGGGAAAATATATGGCAGGTCGAAGGCTTCGAATTCCTTCACGCCCAGCGGGCCGAACTTGGCCAGCGACGGCGCCAGCATCTGCACGGCGCCCAGTTGCAGCGCTTCGAGTTCTTCTTTATCTTTGTACAACTGGCTGTTCGGATAGACCTCGACCTTGACGCGGCCATTGGTGGCCTTCTCGGCCAGCTGCTTGAAACGATCGGCGGCCTGGCCCTTCGGCGTGTCGGTCGCCACCACGTGGCTGAACTTGATGACAATCGGGCCCTGGGCGGTGGCGTTGAAGCTGGCCGCAGCGCACAGCGCAGCCAATATGGCATTCAGTTTCATAATGTCTCCTGTGGAAATTGCACTATTATGGATATTTTCCAAGATTCTTACCAGATAGTTTGTGTGGCGCAACTGTGGTTAACCACAATGGAGTCTCCCGCTGGATGACTTACCCTGATCGGCCATGATCCCCAAGCCCACTCTCGCGCTCCGTTTGCAGTTCACCAGTCCGGTGCGCTGGCTGCTGCCCGTGATGTTGGTGCTGCTATTCCTGGCGATCCTGATCTGGCTACCCTGGCAGGCGCGCCAGATGGAAAGCAATGAGCGCCAGGAACAACTGATCGCCGACACCCTGTGGGTCGAGCAGACCATCCGCTTCCAGCTGGGCCGCGACGAGGACAGCCTGCGCACGCTGGCGGCCGACATCGGCGCCGCCACGCTGACGCCGGAACAGCTGCGCGAACGCATGCTGGGCCTGCTCAAGAACGGCCATGAACTGCAGCGCGTGATGTGGCTCGCGCCGGACGGCCGGGTACTGGCCAGCACCGACAGCGGCACGGCGCAGGCCGAGCTATCGGCCGCCTCGCAAGCCACCTTCGAGCAAACCCGCAAGACCCGCAACGGCAACTACGTCCAGCCCGAAGTCCTCCCCCACAAGCCCGCCAACGCAGCGGCCGCCGTGCTGATGGATTACCACCAGCCGCTGTTCCGCGGCAAAGCCTATCTGGGCAGCCTGGTCGCCACCTACCAGGCCGCCGCCCTGCTCGACGAAATGGTGCCCTGGTGGTTCGCCCAGGACAACCAGGTCTCGCTGGTGGACCGCGACGACCGGGTGCTGGCCCGGCGCGCCGCCGCCGGTCCCGGCCAGGGCGTCTACACCCACAAGCGCGCACTCGACCTGCCCGGCGCCTCGGTCTGGCTGCTGACCGACAGCGTCAAGAGCGCCCCGCGCCTGCTACCCAATCTGCTGGTCGGCTCGGTCATCGCCCTGACCCTGGGGCTGCTATGGAGTCTGCTGGCGCTGTGGAAGCACATCTCGCGCCGGCTCGCCGCCGAGGGCGCGCTGCGCCAGCAGATGTCCTTCCGCACCGCGATGGAAAACTCGCTGGTGACCGGCCTGCGCGCGCGCGACCTCGATGGCCGGGTCACCTACGTCAACCCGGCCTTCTGCCAGATCGTCGGCTACCCGCCCGAAGCGGTGGTGGGCAAACTGCCGCCCATGCCCTACTGGGCGCCGGAAGCGATGTCCGAATACCAGGAGCGCTTCGCCAATGTCCTGGCCGGTAACGCCACCCCGCAATTCGAGACCATGTTCCAGCGCCCCAGCGGCGAACGGGTGCAGGTACTGATCTTCGAGTCGCCGCTGATGGACAAGGATGGCAAGCAGACCGGCTGGATGGGTTCCATCCTCGACATCTCGGACCGTCGCCGGGTCGAAGAACTGAATCGCCAGCAGCAGGAAAAGCTGCAGGCCAGCGCACGCCTGGCCACCATGGGCGAGATGGCCTCGATGCTGGCGCATGAACTGAACCAGCCGCTGGCCGCCATTTCCAGCTACGCCACCGGCGCGCTGAATGTGCTCAAGCGCGCCCAGGACAGCGGCGACGCGGTCGACGCGGGCATGCTCAAACCGGCGCTGGAACAGGCCAGCGCCCAGGCCCAGCGCGCCGGCCAGATCATCCGCAGCGTGCACGAATTCGTCAAGAAAAGCGAACCGGAACGGCGCGCCGTGCCGATGGCATCGCTGGTCGACGACATCGGCGCCCTGATCGAACTGCAGGCACGCCAGTGCTACGTCGCCTTCAAGAGCGAGATCCCGCCCGAACTGCCACCGGTGCTGGCCGACCGCGTGATGATCGAACAGGTGCTGCTCAACCTGACCCGCAACGGCATCGAAGCGATGGCCCACATCGCCCCGCAGCGCCGCCTGCTGCGGGTGGTGGCCAGCCATGACGCCGTGCAGAACCAGATCGTGGTCGACGTCATCGACCAGGGCCACGGGATACCGCAGGAAGTGGCCGAGCGCCTGTTCTCGCCCTTCTTTTCCACCAAGGCCGAAGGCATGGGCATGGGCCTGAACATCTGCCGCACCGCGATTGAATTCCATGGTGGTACCCTCAACCACAGGGCCAATCCGGCCGGCGGCACCATCTTTACATTCGTGCTCCCGGCCGCGCCGGTTGCGCCCCAAGGAGACTGACATGCTGCATATCGTCGATGATGAAGCCGTGGTGCGCGACGCCCTGTCCTGGCTGGCCACCTCGCGCGCCATCCCCGCGCGCGCCTACGACAGCGTTGCCCTGTTTTTGGCCTATGTCGATGCCGGCAAATACGACGCCGATGGCGACTGCGTGCTGCTCGACGTGCGCATGCCCGACATGAACGGCGTGGCCGTGTTCGACCTGCTGGCCGCTCGCGGCCTGGCCCAGCGCCTGCCGGTGATCTTCCTGACCGGCCATGGCGACGTGCCGATGGCGGTCGACACGCTCAAGCGCGGCGCCTTCGATTTTTTCGAAAAACCGTTCAACGACAATCTGCTGATGGACCGGGTGCAGGAAGGCCTGGCCGGCTCGCGCCAGGCCAGCGCACTGGCCCAGGTGCACGCGCGCCTGGCCACCTTGTCCACGCGCGAACGCGAAGTGCTCGATCTGATTTTGGCGGGGAAGATGAACAAGGTCGTGGCCGACCAGTTGGGCATCAGCATGCGCACGGTCGAAGTGCACCGGGCGCATATTTTCGACAAGATGCAGGTCAAGACGGCGGTGGAGCTGGCGGGATTGCTGAAGTAAGCTGCGTCGGCGGGCCGCCGGGTTCAGAAGTATGCTGCCCTAGCGGGCCGCCTGCGCTGTTTACACCCACGGCAAAGAGCCGGGGTCTGACCCGCCGGGTCAGACCCCAGGGTTACGCCGTGGGTTTTTGCTTGCAGACCCCAGGGTTACGCCGTGGGTTTCGTTTTAGTGACCCCAGGGTTACGCCAGCGCGCCATGACACTCCAGCGCCCACTCCACATGCTCGCGCACCAGCTCCGACGGATGCTCGCGCCGCGCCAGCAGCGCCGCCACAATCTGCGCATCCCCGCGCGCCCCGGCCGCCGCCGCATTCCCCAGCCCGACCGCCAGATTGCGCAGCCAGCTCTGATGCCCGATGCGCCGGATCGGGCTGCCCTCCATCTTGCGATTAAACTCGTCCTCCGTCCAGCCAAACAGCGCCACCATCGACGCGCTACCCAGCCCATGGCGCTCGTCAAAGTCCGGCAGCACCGCGCGCTGGGCGAACTTATTCCACGGACAGACGGTCTGGCAATCGTCACAGCCGTACACCCGGTTACCGATCAGCGCCCGCATCTCCAGCGGAATCGCCGTCTTCAGCTCTATCGTCAGATAGGAAATACAGCGGCGCGCATCGAGCCGTCCCGGTCCCAGGATCGCCTGGGTCGGACAGGCCGTGATGCAGGCGCTGCAGCCGCCGCAGTGCGCGCCGGTGGGCGGATCGACCGGCAGCGGCAAGTCCACCAGGATCTCGCCCATGAAAAACATCGACCCGGCCGTGCGGCTCAGCAGCAAGGTATGCTTGCCGCGCCAGCCCAGCCCGGCCTTTTCCGCCAGCGGCAATTCCATCACCGGCGCCGAGTCGGTAAACACCCGGTAGCCGAACTCCCCGGTCTCGGCGCGGATGCGGTCGGCCAGCTGCTGCAGGCGCGCGCGCAGCACCTTGTGATAGTCGCGTCCCCGCGCATACACCGAAATGACGGCCGCGCCCGGGTCGGCCAGCCGGGCCGCCTCGCCGGCGCGCCAATCGTCCGGCGTGGCCTGCGGCAGATAATCCATGCGCGCGCTGATGACCCGCACCGTGCCCGGCACCAGCTCATCCGGACGGGCCCGTTTCATGCCGTGCGCGGCCATATACTCCATCTCGCCATGCATGCCCGCGTCCAGCCAGGCCTGCAGGCCCGCCTCGGCCGCGGACAGGTCGATATCGGTGATGCGCACTTCGGCGAAGCCCACTTCCCGCCCCCATTGTTTGATGCGGGTGGCAAGTTCGGCTAAATTGGATACGGACAGGGACATTGGCGTGGACAGGCGGTTACAATGCAGGCAGGCGGGCCAGCGCGGCCCAGACCAAGAGAAATCAGATCACATTCTATTCGATGCCGCATTTTACAGCCCACCTTCACGACGAAGCCGCCACCGCCGCCCTGGGTTCCGCCCTCGCGCGCGCCATCGCGCCCGGCCTGGCGATCTACCTGCATGGCGACCTTGGCGCCGGCAAGACCGCGCTCACGCGCGCCCTGCTGCATGCCGCCGGCCACGTCGGCAACGTCAAAAGCCCCACCTACACGCTGTCGGAGCCGTACAGCATCACCCTGAACGGCGAGGCCGTCAGCGTGATCCACTTCGACCTGTACCGCATGGGCAGCCCGGAGGAGTTTCTCGATGCCGGCTTCCGCGAAGACTTCAACGGCCATAACATCTGCATCGTCGAATGGCCCGAAAAAGCCGACCCGGTATTGCCCCCGCCCGACCTGAATCTGTTCCTGTCGGTGGAAGGTGTGGGACGTCATGTAGAATTGCAGGCGACCACCCCCTTGGGAATCGCATGCCTCGAACGCCTCAAATTCGCCCCGAACCTGTGAACCAGCGCCCCCGCTCAATGACCCGCCGCACCGTGCTCAAGGCCGGCGGTACCCTGCTGCTGTCGGTGCTGTCGCCGCTGCCCGCGAGCGCCGCCCAGATTCTGGCCGTGCGCGTATGGCCGGCCGACGACTACACCCGCGTCACGCTGGAAAACGACGCCATCCTCAAAACCACCCATTTCGTCGTCAAGGACCCGGAACGGCTGGTGGTCGACATCGAAGGCCTGGAACTGAACCCCACGCTGAAAAGCCTGGTCGCCAAGATCCAGTCGAACGACCCGTACATCAAGCAGGTACGCGTGGGCCAGAACCGGCCCAACGTGGTGCGGCTGGTGTTCGACCTGAAGGAAGAGATCAAGCCGCAGGTGTTCACGCTGGCTCCGGCCGGCGCCTACAAGCACCGCCTGATCTTCGACCTGTATCCCGTGAAAGCGCTTGATCCAATCGCGGCGATGATTGAAAAAGGCGAATGGTCGGGCGATGCCAGCGGCGCCGCCAAGCCGCCCGTGGCCGCTGCCAAGCCGGAACTGATCGTTCCACGCCTGCCCGATGGCGGCCTGCCCGAGCTGCCCAAGATGGATATCGCCGGCGCGGGCAAGCACGATGCCAGGCCGGATTCGAAAGCCGATGCCAAGGCCGATGCCAAAGGCGACGGCAAGGCGGACGCGAAGGCGGATGCGAAGGCGGATGCGAAAGCCGACGCCCGCGCCGACCTCAAAAGCGACGGCAAGGCCGATGGCAAGAGCGAAGGTAAAGCCGACCCGCGCGCCGACGCAAAGGCCGAGGCCAGGGCGGAAGCCAAAACCGACAACCGCGCCGACGCCAGGGCGGAAGCCAAAGCACCGGCAGGCCAGAAGGTCACGCGCATGATCACCATCGCGCTCGACCCCGGCCACGGCGGCGAAGATCCCGGCGCCTCCGGCAAGAACGGCAGCCGCGAGAAGGACATCGTGCTGGCCATCGCCAAGCGCCTCAAGGGCAAGATCGAAGAACATCCGAATATGCGCGTCATGCTCACCCGCGACGGCGACTACTTCGTCCCGCTGGGCACCCGCGTGGAAAAAGCGCGCAAGGTGCAGGCCGACCTGTTCGTCTCCATCCATGCCGACGCCTTCGTGGAACCGAGCGCGCGCGGCTCCTCGGTGTTTGTTCTGTCGGAAAAAGGCGCCAGCTCCAGCGCGGCGCGCTGGCTGGCCACCAAGGAGAATCAGGCCGACACCATCGGCGGCGTGAATGTGAAGACTCACGACCGCCAGCTTGCCAGCGTGCTGTTCGACCTGTCGACCACGGCCCAGATCAACGACAGCCTGAAGCTGGGCAAGGCCGTGCTGGGCGAAATCGGCGGCATTAACCGCCTGCACAAAGGCTCGGTCGAGCAAGCCGGCTTCGCGGTGCTGAAGGCGCCGGATATTCCGTCGATCCTGATCGAGACCGCCTTCATCTCCAATCCGGAAGAAGAAGCCAAGCTGCTCGACAACGGCTACCAGGACCAGATCGCGGACGCCATCGTCAAGGGTATCCGCCGCTACTTCGCCAAGAACCCGCCGCTGGCCAAGAACCGCCTGACTTGATGCATTTTACTCAGCGGGCCGCGGGCAGTCGCTAAAACCCACGGCAAAGAGCCGGGGGCCTGTCCCATCGGGACAGGCGGGGCGTAGCCCCTCCCCGGACCCTGGGGTCAGACCCCAGGGTTACGCCTTGGGTTCTAAAAACCGCAGCGGCATCTTCATATCCCATTTTTCTACAGGAAAACTCACCATGTCCGTAGTAACACCGACCGAATTCGGCCAACTTCCCGCGCTGCGCATCAGCGCCCCCGATGGTGCCCAGGCGACGGTGTCGCTGTTTGGCGGCCACCTGCTGTCGTGGAAAAGCGCCGATGGCCAGGAGCGCCTGTTCTGCAGCCGCCAGTCCGCCCTCGACGGCAGCAAGGCGATCCGCGGCGGCGTGCCGGTCATCTTCCCGCAATTTAATACCCGCGGCGCCGGCAGCCGCCACGGCTTCGCCCGCACCAGCACCTGGCGCGCCGGCGCCAATGGCCTCGATGGCGCCAGCGCCTGGGCCGAATTCGAACTGAACCGCGACGATCTGGACGCGGCAACGGCGGCGGCCTGGCCGCATCCCTTCACGCTGCGGCTGCGCTTCGCGCTGAGCGGCGCCAGCCTGGACATGACGATGACGGTGCACAACACCGGCGCCCAGGACTTCCCCTTCGGCCTAGCCCTGCACACCTACTTCAATGTCGGCCAGCTGGACCAGGCCGTCATCGGCGGCCTGCGTAACGTGGCCTACACCGACCACCTGAACCACGCGCAGCAGCAGGCCGAGGCCGAACTGCGCTTCACCGAAAAGCTCGACCGCCTGTACCAGGCACCAGAAACCCTGACCCTGCAAACGACCGCCGGCACGCTGCAATTGCAGCAGCAAGGCTTTGCCGACTGGGTCATCTGGAATCCGGGCGCGGCCGACGCCGCCGCGCTGGCCGATATGGCCGATGAGGAGTATCGGGATTTCGTCTGCATCGAACCGGCCATCGCCAACCAGCGGCCGCTGGCCGCCGGGGCCCAATGGGTGGGCCGCCACAGCATCCAGGCTTAACGTCAAACGCGGCCCGTCAAGGCCGCGTTGTTTGCCGCATCCGGCCCGCCTTGCATGGCGGGCCGTTTTATTGCGGGCTTAGTTCGACTCTTTGATCATCCGTCCCGATCCTGGCTGGATAGGACGCGAGTTCATCGGATACAGGCGGCTGAACAGCGCCATCTGCGCCGGCGAAGCCTGCACCGGCTCCTTCATCACCAGCCACAGCACGCCCTCGCTGCAGGGCGGCGTGGTCAGCGAGCCCATATAGGTGAAGTAGTCGCGCCGCTGCGGAATCATCTCCATCGGATCGAGCACGATCGATGGCGCCATCGTTTCCAGCTTTTCCAGCGGCAGATTGTTCCACACCGTCTGTATCGTATTTTGCGGCTTGCCGCGCTCCAGCATCAGCGCCACCACCGCCAGATTGCCCTGGCCATCCTTGTGCACCAGGTGCACCACCATCTCATAGCCCTTGCCGTTGATGCGCTCTTCGGATGGACGATGGAAGTGGAACTGGATCAGCTCATACATGCGGTTCTGCACCGTGATGAAATTACCGCCGCTCAGCTGCACCTGCACCGTGTGGCCGTTGTCGGTCACGTTGAAGGAGGACGGCTTGTAATCGAAGGTGATCTGCTCCAGCTCCACCTTCATGCCGTCGCGGATATCGATCGGCGACTGGCGGTTGCCCATGCTGCACTTGGCCCAGTCGGGATTGATGCGGCCCCAGTTGGCCGGGCCGGTCTCGCCCTCGTAGGACCAGTGATTGCTGCGGAACTGCACCACCGGCGGCGGCGTGGCGGCGGCCACGGCGGCGGCCTTCTTGGCCTTGGCCTGCTGGGCTACCCGCGCGGCCTGGTTGGCGCGCATGATGGCCAGGCGGGCCGCGATCTTGGCCGACAACTCGGCCTCGGCCTGCTCCTCGCGCTCGCGCTCGGACTTGGCGCTGGCGCGGCTGGCGGGTGCCGACGCTGAAGCCGCAGCCGATTCCGAGGCGGCCGCCGCGGATGGCTTGTTGATCTTGGTCTGCAGCGAAGGACGGATGGAGGCGCCGGCAGGCGCGGTGGAAATCTTGGCGGGTGCAGGCGTTTCGCTCGCGTAAGCCGTCGCGGATACGAAGCAGCAGGCCATCAGGGCGATCAAAGTGCGCATGGGGATCCAGAAAGTAAAGGAATTACATACTGGTTTACGGATGCACTGAGGCAAAACTTGAGACGTGGCAGCCATCCACAGGAGAATATATTGTCAATCCAGGCTGGCCGCGGCCGGGACAGGCGCCCCGGCCGCGGTATTGCGGTGTTTCTTAACGGCCCATCACGCGGCGCGACAGCTTCCACATGCCGCCCAGCGCCATCGGCACCACGGCAATGCCCACGCCGAACAGCACGATTTCGGTCAGGTGCTCACGGACGATCGTGATATTGCCGAAGAAGTAGCCGGCCGTGGTCAGCAGGACCACCCACAGCAGGGCGCCGGTGATGTTGTAGAGCTGGAAACGGGTATGTGTCATGTCCGACACGCCGGCCACGAAGGGAGCAAAGGTGCGCACCACCGGCACGAAACGCGCCAGGATGATGGTCTTGCCGCCATGTTTTTCGAAGAAATCATGGGTGCGGCGCAGCGCATCCTTGTTGATCCAGCGGTAATCATGGGTAAACACCCGTTGCCCGATCGCCTCGCCAATATGGTAATTCAGCGTATTGCCCAATACGGCGGCCGTCACCAGCAGGAACATCAGCAGCGGCAAATCCATCTTGCCCAGCGCGCACAGCGCGCCGGCGATGAACAGCAGCGTGTCGCCCGGGAAGAAGAACAGCACCACCAGACCGGTCTCGCAAAAGATGATCGCGAACAGCACGACGTAGACCAGCGTTCCGTATTGCGCAATCAGAATATCGAGTGTCTTGTCGACATGAAGAATCATGTCAAAAAATTGCATAAAATCCATAGGGTTCCCATTGAGGTTGCGCCGGAATCATACACCACCGGGCAGATGCCGGGCCGGCTTCTGCCGACTATTTCGTATCGCAATCGAGAAACACAAGCGGCAATCCTGGCCCGTTTCCGAAGTTTTCAAATTATCCATGTTGCGATTACAATTCCTTGACCCCGCGCAGCAAACGGGAGCCATTCATCGAGGAGATCCCGGATGTCTGTTTCAACCGTTCCACCCGCCCGGATTACCCATCCGGCGCTTGCCCTGGCACTGTCGTCCCTGGTGCTGTCCACCCTCGCCTGTGCACCCGCGCTGGCCGCTGGTCCGGCAGCCACGTCCAAGCCGGCGGCGGCCAAGCCCACCGTCAGCGACATCGTCAAAGCCGCCAAGCCGGCCGACTGGCGCCCGCTCGACCCGGCCAACACCTTGTATATGGAGCTGCCGGCCGGCCGCGTGGTGATCGAGCTGGCGCCCGCCTTCGCGCCGCACAACGTGGCCAACATCAAGGCCCTGGTGCAGGAGCAGTACTACGACGGCCTGGCCGTGCTGCGCTCGCAGGATAATTTCGTGGCCCAGTGGGGCGATCCGGACGAGAAGAACCCCAAGCCGATCAAGAACGCCAAGACCAAGGTGGCGGGCGAGTTCACCGTGCCGCTCTCCAAAAACCAGCACTTCACGCTGTTGCGCGACCGCGACGGCTACGCACCCCAGGTCGGCCATGCGGACGGCTTCCCGGCCGCGCGCGACCCAAAGGCGGGCACCACCTGGCTGACCCACTGCTACGGCATGGTCGGCGTGGGCCGCGACAACGACAGCGACAGCGGCAATGGCGCCGAGCTGTATGCCGTCACCGGCCACGCGCCGCGCCAGCTGGACCGCAACATCACCGTGGTGGGCCGGGTCGTGTCCGGCATGCCGCTGCTGTCGTCGCTGCCGCGCGGCTCGGCCGCGATGGGTTTTTACGACCAGCCCGGCCAGGCCGTGCCGATCAAGTCGGTGCGGCTGGCGGCCGACGTGCCCGAGGCCGAGCGCAGCCACCTGGAAGTAATGCGCACCGACAGCGCCACCTACCAGCTGGCCGTGGAAGCCCAGCGCAACCGCGGCGGCCCGTGGAGCAAAGTCGCCGCCGGCTATATAGAACTGTGCAACGCCCCGATTCCGGTGCGCGACCTGGACAAGAAATAGCATGCCGGCGGACGGCGGCGCACTTTTATAAGAAGTAGCACGCCCGCGGGCCGCCGGCTGTCTTAAAACCCACGGCAAAGAGCTGGGGTACGACCCGGCGGGTCGTACCCCGGGGTTACGCCCTGGGTTTAAAATGCGCCGCCAGCCCCTCCCCTACACCAGCCATTTCCGGCCGATCCGCCCGCCCGACCCGGTATAATCCCCGCATGAACGCGCCCGACACCCAACCCCGCCCCCACCGTCCCATCCAGGCCCTGCCCGACCAGCTGATTTCCCAGATCGCCGCCGGCGAAGTGGTGGAACGGCCCTCCGCCGTGGTCAAGGAATTGCTGGAAAACGCGCTCGACTCGGGCGCCACCCAGATCACGGTGCGGCTGGAGGAAGGCGGCGTCAAACGCATCGCCATCACCGACAACGGCCGCGGCATCGCCCCGGAACAGCTGCCGCTGGCCCTGGCCCGCCACGCCACCTCCAAGATCGCCTCGCTGGACGACCTGGAAAACGTCGGCACCCTCGGCTTCCGTGGCGAGGCGCTGGCCTCGATCGCCTCGGTGGCCGCCGTCACCCTGACCTCGCGCACGGCCGACGCGGCCCACGCCTGGGAGATTGTCGGCTCGCACAACGGCGCGGTGGCCCCATCGTCCGGCGCCCACGGCACCACGGTCGACGTGCAAGACCTGTACTTCAACACCCCGGCGCGGCGCAAATTCCTCAAGTCCGAGCAGACCGAATTCGGCCACTGCGCCGAAGTCGTGCGCCGCATCGCGCTGGCGCGGCCGGACGTGTCTTTTTCGCTCAGCCATAACGGCCGCACCATCGACCACTGGAACATCAGCGAGATGGCCAAGCGCAGCGCCCACATCCTGGGCGAAGGTTTCGCCGAGGCGCGCCTGTCTATCGACGAACAGGCTGGCCCCTTGCGCATCCACGGCTACGCCGGCCTGCCGACCGCCTCCAAGGCGCGCGCCGACGGCCAGTTCTTCTACGTGAACGGCCGCTTCGTGCGCGACAAGCTGCTGGTGCACGCCGTCAAAGCCGCCTACCAGGACGTGCTGCATGGCGACCGCTTTCCTTCCTATGTGCTGGCGCTCGACCTCGACCCGGCGCTGGTGGACGTCAACGTACACCCATCGAAGATTGAAGTGCGCTTCCGCGACAGCCGCGCGGTGCACCAGTTCGTGTTCCACGCCGTACAGCGCGCGCTGGCCACCACCTCGGCCACGGCACACGGCAGCGTCCCTTCGCCGCTGCCCGCCGCCGATACCCTGAACAGCAGCTCCAGCTGGAACCGCGAACAGCTGCAAACCACCTTCGGTTCGCTGCTCGCGCCTGACTACACGCCCACCTTCTCGCCCTCCCCGTTCGGACCGCGTCATGGCGGCACGGGCAGCGAAGGCGGCGTGGCGCAGAACATGGAGCGCTACGGCGCCCTGTTCAGCGGCGGCCAGTCCGGTGCCAACGAAGGCGGCTTTGGTGGCGCTGGTGGCTTTGGTGGCAGTGGTGGTGGTGGCGGTGGCGGTGGCGCCAGCGCCGCCAATGGCGGCATGGCCAGCAATATTGGCAGCGCCAGCACCAGCTATGGCATCCCGCAAGCGTCGCCCTATGTGGCCTCGGCCGCCGCGATGGCGCAGGAAGAATTCCCGCTCGGCTTCGCGCTGGCCCAGCTGCACGGCATCTACATCCTGGCCCAGAACAGCAAGGGCATGGTGCTGGTCGATATGCACGCCGCGCACGAACGCATCCTCTACGAGCAGCTGAAAAACGCGCTGGACCAGCAGGTGTCCGGCCAGGAGATGCAGGTGCAGCCGCTGCTGATCCCCGTCACCTTCTACGCCGACGCGATCGAAGTTGGCACCGCGCAGGAGCATCAGGAAACCCTGCACTCGCTGGGCTTCGACATCGCCGCGCTCTCGCCCACCACCTTGGCGGTGCGCTCGGTGCCAGTACTGCTGAAAAACGCCGACGCCCAGACGCTGGCGCGCGACGTGCTGCGCGACGTGCGCGAATATGGCGGCTCGCGCGTGCTGATCGAGCGCCGCAACGAACTGCTCGGCACCCTCGCCTGCCACACCGCCGTGCGCGCCAACCGCATGCTGTCGGTACAGGAAATGAACGCCCTGCTGCGCCAGATGGAATCGACCGAACGGGCCGACCAGTGCAATCATGGACGCCCGACCTGGGTGCAGGTAGAAATCAGCGCGCTCGACAAACTGTTCCTGCGCGGCCAGTAAGATCATCATGAAACAGACACCGCAAGGCCCGCTGGCCATCGCCATCATGGGGCCGACCGCCTCCGGCAAAACCGCCGCCGCACTCGCCATCGCCGAGCAGATTCCGTCCGAGATCATCTCGGTCGATTCGGCGCTGGTGTATCGCGGCATGGACATCGGCACCGCCAAGCCCACGCGCGCCGAACGCGCCGCCGCACCGCACCACCTGATCGACATCATCGACCCGCTCGACTCGTATTCGGTGGCGCAGTTCCGCAACGACACCCTGAAGCTGGTGGCCGAGATTAGCGCGCGCGGCAAGCTGCCGCTGCTGGTGGGTGGCACCATGCTGTACTTTAAGGGACTGGCCGACGGTCTCGATGACCTGCCCGGCGCCGACCCGGCGCTGCGCGCCGAACTGGAAGAAGACGCGGCCCGCATCGGCTGGCCCGCCATGCATGCCAGGCTGGCCGTGCTCGATCCACGCACGGCCGCGCGGCTGGCGCCAAACGACGCCCAGCGCATCCAGCGTGCGCTGGAGATTTGCGCGCTGAGCGGCAAACCGATGTCGGAGCTGCTGGACCTGCGCGAGAAGACGGTGCTGCCGTTTAATCTGCTGTCGTTCGCGCTGGAGCCATCGGACCGCGCCGTGCTGCACGCGCGCATCGCGCGCCGCTTCGACATCATGCTGGAAGAGAGTGAAGACGGCAACCTGATCACCGAAGTGGAAGTGCTGCGCCGCCGTGGCGACCTGCATCCGGGTCTGCCGTCGATGCGTTGTGTGGGTTATCGCCAGGCCTGGGAATACCTCGACGGCACGATTGATTACGCCACCATGCGCGAGACCGGCATCATCGCCACGCGCCAGTTGGCCAAGCGCCAGCTTACGTGGCTGCGCTCGATGCCCGAACGCGTGGTGATCGACTGCCTGGCGCCGGATGCCACCGCCAGCATGCTGGAACAGATCCGCGTCACCGGCCAGCTCTAAAAGCCAAGCAGCCGCCTGCTGACTTTCAAAACCCAAGGCGTAACCCTGGGGTCTGACCCGACGGGTCAGACCCCGGCTCTTTGCCGTGGGTTCTAAACAGGCAGGCGGCCCCTACATAAATCACCCCGGCGCCCCCTCCATATAAATAATCTCCCAGATATGGCCATCCAGATCCTGGTAACCATGTCCGTACATAAAACCGTGATCCTGCGCTTCCTTGTAAGTCGAGCCGCCGCCGGCAATGGCCTGCTGCACAAGCGCATCCACCTTGGCCCGGCTATCGACCTGCAGGCAGATCAGCACTTCCGTGCTGGCATGCGCATCGCAGATCGGCTTCGGCGTAAAGCTCTTGAACTTCTCCTCGGTGAGCAGCATGACGAAAATATTCTCATCCACGATCATGCACGTGGCTGTCTCGTCGGTGAACTGCGGATTGAAGCTATACCCCAGCCGCGTAAAGAACGCGATCGACTTGCCGAGATCCTTCACCGGCAGGTTGACGAAAATATTGGTCGCCATGCGGCCTCCTTGTTTACTCCATGCGCATTAAGGAATGGTGTGCATCCAGTTGTGACGGTCTTCCACGGTGCCGTGCTGGATCGCCAGCAGGGCTTCGCGCAAGGCCATCGTGATCGGACCATTCTCGCCCTTGTTGATCGCCATCTCGAAACCGTTGGCCTTGGCCAGACCCACCGGCGTGATCACCGCGGCGGTACCGCAGGCGAATACTTCGGTCATGCGGCCGGCGGCGATATCGTCGCGCCACTGCTGCACGGTGAGCTTGCGCTCTTCCGATTCATAGCCCAGATCCTTGGCCAGTTCCAGCAAGGTGCGGCGGGTAATGCCCGGCAGCAGAGTGCCGGTCAGTTCCGGCGTCACGATGATGGTCTTGCCGTTTTCCTTGTAGACGAAGAACAGGTTCATGCCGCCCATCTCTTCGATGTACTGGCGATGCACCGCATCCAGCCACACCACTTGATCGCAGCCTTTTTCCAGCGCCTGCGCCTGCGCGACCAGACTGGCCGCGTAGTTGCCCGCGCACTTGGCTTCGCCGGTGCCGCCTGGCGCCGCGCGCACATAGTCTTCGCTGATCCACACCGTCACAGGCTTGACGCCTTGCGGGAAGTAGGCGCCGGCCGGCGAAGCGAACAGCACGAACAGGTATTCCAGCGCCGGACGCACGCCCAGGAAAGGATCGGTCGCAAACATCAGCGGACGCAGGTACAGACTCTCGCCCACGTTCTTCGGCACCCATTTCTGGTCCAGGCTGATCAACGCATCGGCCGCTTCCATGAACAGATCGGGCGGCAGGTCCGGCATGGCCAGACGGCGCGCGCTGCGGTTGAAGCGCTCGGCGTTGTCACGCGGGCGGAAAGCCTTGACGCTGCCGTCGGGCTGGGAAAACGCCTTGAAGCCTTCGAAGATCGCCTGGCCGTAATGCAGCGCCGACGCCGCCGGGTCCAGCATCAGCGGGCCGTAGGCCTTGACTTCGCCCTTCTGCCACGCGCCGTCGCGGTAAGGAATCACCACCATATGGTCGGTGAATGTGCGGCCGAAGCTCAGGCTGCTCATTTTTTCAGCGCGCTGGGCGTCGGACAGGATGGCGGCGGAAGGCCGGACGGTGAGATTGGCGGTCGAAGCGCTCATGATATGTTCCGGAAAAAGACTGACGGATGGCGCCAGCATTGAATGTTCTAAGAGACGAGCATGATACCAAGGTTTCAGGCGGGCGCACAAAACTCGCGGCTGCCGCCGCCGCGCTGTGGCTGCGCAGCGCTATTCATTCCCATTTCCATGACACGGGCTCACCGGGCGCCGACAAGCATAAAACATCGACAACTTTTCGCAGAAATTCGAGAAATTGGGATGCGATCCTTGACAGTCCGGTCGCCAAGCCCTATGATGCTGGGCGTTGTCGGTGATATAGCTCAGTTGGTTAGAGCACAGCATTCATAATGCTGGGGTCGGTGGTTCAAGTCCACCTATCACCACCAAGAATAGCAGGCCGTAGCCCGAAGTTAGCGCTGCGGCCTTTTTCATTTTGCCAGTTTCGGTGATATAGCTCAGTTGGTTAGAGCACAGCATTCATAATGCTGGGGTCGGTGGTTCAAGTCCACCTATCACCACCAAGATGTGAGAAGCCGCCAGACACGAAAGTGCTGGCGGTTTTTTTGCATTGGGAGACACTACAAGCACTTAGCTTGCCTCTCCCGAATCTATTTCGAGCCATACCGGAATATCGCGTTCCGCGTGCAAAACTCGCCAAACGTCGACATGGTCTTCACGCTCAATATAAAACACCAGATAGGGAAATCGTTTCAACGACCAAGAGCGCAACCCTGGAAAATTCAACTCGTGGGCGTAGCGGGATGAGCCAGTGCCAGGATAGCGTCCGATATGGGAATAGGCTTGTTCTAAGGCATTGATGAAACGCGTCCCTGCCTGCGGCGCATTTTCGTTCAAATAGTGTTCGATAATCTCGCTGACGTCCCGATTGGCGAGTTCACGCGGCAGAACGAGCTTACTCTTCACTTCCGCACATGCTGTTGGACACGTTCGCGCAATTCGTCAAAATATGCCGAATCTGCTGGCTTTGCGGGGGCCGAAGTTGCTCCGTCCAGCAACAGCCCTCGCAAATGCAATCGATCCGCTTCCTTGCGGATCAGCTCGCGCACGTATTCGCTGCTGGTACCAAAGCCGCGTTGTGCCACTTGCTCGTCAACAAAGGATTTTAGCGAATCAGGGAGTGAAATGTTCATCGTGCTCATGGGAAGATAGTAGCGCTCTTGGCAAAAATTGGCAACGAAGCTGTATCGCCTCAGGTCGCCACGTTCGCGTATTCGCATTTCCCCCGAGCCAGCACAATACCGCAGCAACTGCGGCCGCCCTGATGTGCTGAATTTCAACCCGAGTTAACTCGAATGTATAATTGGTAATTGTTTAACACATTTATTCACTGGATGAAAAAAACCTGTTGCCTTCTACTATTCACAATGCTGGCCCTGCCCGGCTGTGGTGAAAAAAAATCCGAAGATGAACAATTCTCGGCCTTAAAGGATAGCTACAAATACCTGGCCTATAAAAAAACCTCGCAATTCGCGATGGCGCCGCTGGTCGATCAAATCAACAAGCAATCCAAGGCCGAAGTCGCCAAAGCCGCGTTCAAGGGCAAGCCCTCCCTCAATTTATCGGTCAACGACGGCCATGCGGCGATGGGCCTGCTTTGGCTTCTGTCGATGAAACCCGATTTCGCGATTGCGGAGGCCGACATCGGCCTGGAGAAATTGAAGGACAAGATCGAACGCTATCGCGCCACCTCGTCAATGGCGATCGGGATGTACCAGAAGCATTGGCCCGTGCTTGCCAAGGCGACTTCCGCTTCGGCCGGCGAAATGCTGAACAATAAGGATCTCGCCGAAAAAATGTACTATGAGCAGCTGACCTTCTATATGGCTTTCGGCTTCATATCGCTCAAGGAAAAGAATCAGGACGGCGTACGCTTCAGTTTCAGCGGACTCGGCACGCTCACCAATATCCCCTGGCTTTCGGACGTTGCGCAATCGGTGCTGCTGCTCAGCGAAGGCAAGATCCAGGCAGGCATGCAGCGCTTGAAGGCGGCCAGCGAAGATCCCAGCATGCCCGCAGGCGAGCGCAAATATATTCTGCAGGTCCTGCACGCGGTGGAAAAGGAAGTCGGCGATGTCGATGGCGAGTTCTTCATCGTCAAGGTATTCGGCAAAGTTATACTGGAGCGTATCCTCGAAACCGATAGCGGCCCGTTCCGTGAACTGGTCGGCCGTCTTGAGGATATGAAAAAGAAATTCCTGTAAATCGCGCCTGCCCGGCGCTGCCCCAGAATCCCACACACACTCCATACAATCATGCTGCGTACATTCTTCTTCGCCCTCGCCTTCGCCCTTTCCAGCCCTGCGTTCGCCGCCGAGCCCACGCCTGAGGCCAAGCAGGAAATTACTTACCTCCTCAATTACCTGAAGAGCTCAGGATGCGAGTTCAACCGCAATGGCACCTGGTATGGCGCAGACGAGGCCGTCAACCATCTGAACAAAAAATACGATTATCTGCTCAAGAAGGGACTGCTTTCGTCCACCGAAGATTTCATCAAACAGGCCGCCACCGAAAGCAGCATGAGCAGCAAGCCGTATCTCGTCAAATGCGGCGCCAACAGCCCCACGCAAAGCAGCCCCTGGTTCAAGGCCGCGCTTGCCAAGCGGCGTACGGCCAAGCAATAAAGAAAATATTGTACGGCTAACGTCAACCCAGCTGAGTCTGGGAAAGTTGCCGGTACTGGCTAGGCGTAATCCCCACTGTGGCCTTGAACTGGCGCGTGAAGGCGGAATGGTCGCCATAGCCGCAGGCTTGCGCGATGTCGGCCACGCTGCTGTCGCCGGCCAGCAGGCGCGAGGCGGCGTCGAGCCGGGTCTTGATGATCAGTTGGCGCGGGGTCAGGTGGAAGATGCGCAGGAAGTAGCGCTCGATCTGCGCCACCGACATATTCGCCGTGCGCGCCAGCGCGGTCAGCGGCAAGGGCTGGTCGAACTGCTCATGGATCATGCGCACCGCGGCGGCCACCTTGCTGTAGGCGGGATTTTTCTGGTCGGCCATGGCCAAGTCGCGCGAGACACCGGTCAGGCCGATGATTTGCCCTGCCTCGTCCCGTAGGGCGGACTTGCGAGTCAGGCACCAGCCGGGCGCACGGTTCGGGTACAGATGCAGCTCCAACTGGTCGTCAATCGCCAGTCCACCTGCCAGCACGGCCTGGTCCTGCGCGATGTAACTTTGCCCGAAGGGATGGGCAAAGACCTCGGCTGGCGTGCGTCCGATCAAGCCATCTTTATGCCGCACGCCGCAGCGCTGTACCAGCGTCTGATTGACCACCACATAGCGGCAGTCCAGATCCTTGACGAAGAAAACCACGTCCGGCAGCGCATCGAACATCGCTTCGCTGAAGAAGGGGTCGGCTATGCGGCGGCCAAGCGCGGCACGGGTGCTATCGCCGGCTTTTTCAGCTGCGGTGAGGATGGTCTTTTTCATACCAGCCGATTGTGCCAGCGAATGCCATCCGCACGCCATCTGAATTTGTCCGCGATTGTGCCGATTTCGTCATCAAAGGTGCAACGGCGGTGCAAGACAGCGGCGCCGGACAGGCATAAGATTCATGCATGAAAATCATCTCCATCATCGACTCCCACACCGGCGGCGAACCGACCCGGCTGGTCACGTCCGGCGGCCCCGAACTGGGCAGCGGCCCGCTGGCCGAACGCCTGGCGCTGCTGCGCGCTGACCACGATCACTTCCGCTCCGCCGTCGTCTGCGAACCGCGCGGTTCCGACGTACTGGTCGGCGCACTGCTGTGCGAACCGCACGCCCCCGACTGCGCGGCGGGTGTGATCTTCTTTAACAACGTCGGCTATCTGGGCATGTGCGGCCACGGCACTATCGGCCTGATCGTCTCGTTGGCGTATATGGAACGCATCCGCGTGGGCCGCCACCGTATCGATACGCCGGTGGGCGTGGTCGAAGCCGAACTGCATGCCGACGGCAGCGTCACGCTCGATAATGTGGCCGCGCGCCGCAGCCGCAAGGACGTGACGGTCGAAGTGCCAGGCTATGGCCCCGTCAGCGGCGACGTGGCATGGGGCGGCAACTGGTTCTTCCTGGTGTCCGCTCATGGCATGGCGCTGGAACTGGGCAATGTGGAAGCACTGACCGCCTTCTCCGCCGCGATCGGCGCGGCGCTGGCACAAGCCGGCGTCACCGGCGACGATGGCGCGGCGATCGACCATATCGAACTGTTCGCGGCCTCCGCCACGGGCGCCGACAGCCAGAACTTTGTGCTCTGCCCCGGCAAAGCCTACGACCGTTCGCCCTGCGGCACCGGCACCAGCGCCAAGCTGGCCTGTCTGGCGGCCGACGGCAAGCTGGCCGAAGGCGCGCCATGGCGCCAGGAGAGCATCATCGGCAGCGTGTTCGACGCCTCCTACCGCTACCGTAATGGCCAGCTCATTCCCAGCATCCGTGGCCGCGCCTGGGTCAATGCGCAGGCGCAGCTGATACTCGACGCCAGCGATCCCTTCGTCTGGGGCATACGCTAACCATGAGCATCAGCGCGCACCGCGACAGCAGCCCAATGACGGCGATAAACGCAAAGGCGAAAGCCGATGCAGACGTCATCGTCATCGGCGCCGGCATTGTCGGCGCGGCCTGCGCCGATGCGCTGAGCGCGCGCGGCCTGCGCGTGACCATCATCGAAGCGCAGGAAATCGGCGGCGGCGCCACGGCGGCGGGCATGGGCCATCTGGTGGTCATGGACGACAATCCGGCAGAACTGGCACTGACCGCATGGTCGCTCCAGCTCTGGAAGGCCTTCGTGGCGGAGCAGCCGGATCGCCATGAATACAGCAACTGCGGCACCCTCTGGATCGCCGCCGACGAGGAAGAGCTGGCGGCGGCGCGCGGCAAGGCGCACACCCTGTCCACCTATGGCGTCGCCTGCACCCTGCTCGATCCCGCCGCCCTGTATGCGCGCGAGCCGCAGTTGCGGCCCGGCCTGGCCGGCGGCCTGCTGGTCGGCGGCGACACGCTGGTGTATCCGCCCAAGAGCACGCGCATCCTGCTCGAACGCGCCCTGCACCAAGGCGCAACGCTGCTGCGCACCAGCGCCAGCCAGATCGAAGACCATGGCGTACTGCTGGCCGACGGCAGCCGCCTGCGCGCCACGCACATCGTGCTGGCGGCAGGCTCGCACAGCAGCGAACTGCTTCCCGACTTGCCGCTACAGGCGAAGAAAGGCCATCTGCTGATCACCGACCGCTATCCAGGTTTCATCCAGCATCAGCTGGTGGAACTGGGCTACATCAAGAGCGCGCATGCGGCGAGCGGCGATTCGGTCGCCTTCAATTTGCAGCCGCGTCCCACCGGCCAGATCCTGATCGGCTCTTCGCGCCAGTTCGATACGGTCGATCCGGCGGTGGAGCCAGCCATGATGGCGCGCATGCTGCGCCACGCCGCCAGTTTCACTCCAGGGCTGCGGGAACTGAACATCCTGCGCTGCTGGACCGGCCTGCGCGCGGCCACGCCGGATGGACTGCCCCTGATCGGCCCAAGCCACTTGCGGCGCGGCCTGTGGCTGGCCACGGGACATGAGGGCCTGGGCATCACCACCTCGCTGGCGACGGCCCGGCTGCTGGCGGCGCAGATGCTGAACGAGAGCGCGGCAATCTCCGCCACGCCCTATCTGCCCAGCCGCTTCGAAGGAGCAGGCCAGCATGCATAGCACCACGAATGAGGTGATCACGCTTCACATCAACGGGCGCAGCATCAGCGTTCCGGCCGGCACTTCGGTCGCCGCCGCTGTCGCCATGCGCGGCAGCCCGGTGACGCGCCTGTCCGTCAGCGGTATGCCACGCGCACCCTTATGCGGCATGGGTATTTGCCACGAGTGCCGCGTCACCATCGACGGCCAGGCCCATCGTCTGGCATGCCAGACACTCTGCTCAAACGGCATGCAGGTACGGACAGCGGAGATGCCAGCATGACTCGGCACTTCGACGTCCTCGTCATCGGCGCCGGTCCGGCCGGTCTGGCGGCGGCCCATGCGGCGGCGGCGCACGGCATGCAGGTCGGCCTGGTCGATGACAATCCGCTGGCCGGCGGCCAGATCTGGCGCGGCGGCCCCGAACACCAGAGCGACCAGCGCGCCTGCCAGTTGTGGGATGCGCTGCGCTGCGCCCTCAATGTGCGCTTCCTGCCGCAGACCCGCGTGCTGTATTCGCCCCGGCCCGGCCAGTTGCTGGTACAGATACCGGACCGCGCGCTGCTGCTGCGTTACTCCAGGCTGATACTGGCCACCGGCGCGCGCGAACTGCTGCTGCCCTTCCCTGGCTGGACCTTGCCCGGCGTGACCGGCGCGGGCGGCTTGCAGGCGCTGGCCAAGGGCGGCTATCCGGTGGCGGGCAAACGCGTGGTGCTGGCCGGTTCCGGTCCGCTGCTGCTCGCTTCCGCAGCCACGCTGGCGGATCAGGGCGCGCGGATCGTCGCGATCATCGAGCAAGCCTCGACGGCGCGCCTGCTGCCGTTCGCGTTCGGCCTGCTGGCGACACCTTCCAAGATCACACAGGCGCTGCAGCTGGCTAGCCGGCTGCGCGCTGTGCCTTACTGGCGTGCCAGCTTCGTGCGCGCCGCCACGTCCGGCAATACGGCCGGAAGCAGTAGCCGCGCCAACACGGGCGAACGCAACAACGGCGGCTTCGGCGCGGACAACAGCAACAGCGGCACCGCGCTTCAGCTCACCATCCAGCGCGGCGTCGACACGGCCACGCTGGACTGCGACTACCTCGCCTGCGGCTATGGCCTGCTGCCCAACACCGAGCTGGCGCAATCGCTAGGCTGCGCCAGCAACGCCCACGGAGTGCAGGTGGATGAATGGCAGCGCAGCAGCGTCGCCGACATCTACTGCGCCGGCGAAAGCACCGGCATCGGCGGCGTCGACCTGGCACTGGCCGAGGGCCGCATCGCCGGACTGGCGGCCACCGGCCAGCAGGAGGAAGCGCGCCGGCACTTTGCCGAGCGCGCGCGCTGGCGCGGCTTCGCCAGCCGCCTCGCGCACGCCTTCCTGCCGCGCCCCGAACTCAGCGCACTGGCAGCCGACGACACCATCGTCTGCCGCTGCGAAGACGTTTGTCATGGCGAGCTGCGCCAGCACGACAGCTGGCGCAGTGCCAAGCTTCACACCCGCTGCGGCATGGGTCCTTGCCAGGGCCGCATCTGCGGCGGCGCCACCGGCCTGCTGTACGGCTGGCGGCCCGACAGCGTGCGCGTGCCCATCGTCCCGGCGCGCGCGGGCAGCATCATCGACTTCCAGTAATACCCACAACGACAAGGAGAACAGCATGGCCGCAGCAAAATGGGAAGGCGTCTTCCCGGCAGTAACCACCAAGTTCAAGGCGAACGAGGATCTCGATCACGCCGCCATGGAACAGCATTTCGCCTTCCAGATCGACAGCGGCGTACACGCCCTGCTCACCTGCGGCTCGCTCGGTGAAGCGAGCACGCTGTCCTTCGAAGAAAAACTGGAAGTGACCAAGACCGCGCTGCGCGTGGCCGATGGCCGCCTGCCGGTGTTGGTCAATGTCAGCGAAACGCGCACGCTCAACGCCTGCCGCTTCGCCGAGCAGGCCCACTCGCTGGGCGTGCAGGGTCTGATGGTGATGCCGTCGGTGCTGTATGCGGCCGATGCGCGCGAAGCCAAGGACAATCTGCGCACCATCGCCGATGCGGCCCAGCTGCCCATCATGGTCTACAACAATCCGGTCAGCTACAAGGTGGACCTGACGCCGGACGACTTCCGCGACCTGGCAGACTGCGAGTGGATCGTCGCCATCAAGGAGTCGACCGACAACGTGCGCCGCATCACCGACCTGCGCAATGCGGTCGGCCATCGCTACCAGCTGTTCATGGGTGTGGACGATCTGTCCTTCGAAGGCCTGGCGGTGGGTGCCGATGGCCTGCTGGCCGGCTTGGTGGTGGCCTTCCCGAAAGAGACGGTGGCCTTGTACAAGCTGATGAAGGCCAAGCGTTTCGACGAAGCGCTCAAGCTGTATCAGTGGTTCATGCCGCTGATGCATCTGGATGTGTCGAACAAGCTGGTGCAGAACTTGAAGCTGGTCGAAACCCTGGCCGGCGTGGGCAATGAAAACGTGCGCCTGCCACGCCAGCCCTTGCGCGGCGCCGAACGCGAACGCGTGACGACGATTGTGCAGCAGGCCATGGCGACCCGGCCGGATGTGAATTTGCTGTTCTAAAACGGCAAATGCCGCTTGGCTAGGAAAAATCTTGGCTGGCGGGCCGCCGGCAGCCGTCAAAACCCACGGCTCACCCCTGGGGTCTGACCCCAGGGTCCGGAGAGGGGCTTCGCCCCGCCAGTCCCTGCGGGACTGGCCCCCGGCTCTTTGCCGCGGGTTTTAATTGCGCCGGCGGCCCCTAAGCATGTTTTCCCATCACGGCAACAGGATCAAACCACAGCACTTACTCCTTGATTCTCCCCACCAGCACCAGCGCACTCAGGCTGAGCAGGGCCGCGATCGACAGGTAGTAACCCACATACTGCAAACCATAATTGGTCGCCAGCCAGGTCGCGATATACGGCGCCAGCGACGCGCCCAGGATACCGGCCAGGTTGAACGTCAGCGAGGCGCCGGTATAGCGCACCTCGGCCGGGAACAGCTCCGACAGGATCGTACCCAGCGGACCGTAAGTCATGCCCATCAGCCCCAGGCCCAGCGACATGAAGGCCACCACTTCCAGCGTCGAACCGGAACCGAACAGCGGCGCCAGCACCAGGCCGAACAGCGCAATCGCGGCCGACACCACGATCAGCGTGATGCGGCGGCCATAGCGGTCGGCCAGCACGGCGGCCACCGGTATGGTCAGGCCGAAGAACAGCACGGCAAACAGTTGCAGGATCAGGAAATCCTTGCGCGAGAAATGCAGCGCGGTGGTGCCCCAGCTCAGCGCGAACACCGTCATCAGGTAGAACAGCACAAAGGTCGCCAGCGCGATCAGCGTGCCCAGCACCAGCACGCGGCCATGGTCGCGGAACACGGCGACCACGGGAATTTTCACGCGCTCATTCTTGTCCAGCACCTTCTGGAAGTCCGGCGTTTCGGTGATTTTCAGACGCACATACAGGCCCACCACCACCAGCAGCGCGCTCGACAGGAAGGGAATCCGCCAGCCATAGGCAAAGAAGTCGGCGTCGCTCAGCGTCTGGCTCAGCAGCAGGAAGATGCCGCCCGACAGGAAGAAACCGATCGGTGCGCCCAGTTGCGGAAACATGCCGTACCAGGCGCGCTTGCCCGGCGGCGCGTTTTCGGTCGCCAGCAGCACGGCGCCGCCCCATTCGCCCCCCAGGCCCAGGCCTTGGCCGAAGCGGCACAGCGCCAGCAGCAGGGGCGCGGCGGTGCCGATGCTGGCATAGGTCGGCAGCATGCCGATCAGCACCGTCGACAGGCCCATCGTCAGCAGCGCCGCCACCAGCGTGGCCTTGCGGCCGACGCGGTCGCCGAAGTGGCCGAATACGGCCGAGCCGATCGGACGGGCGAAGAAGGCGATCGCGAAGGTGGCCAGCGATTGCAGGGTGGCCGCGGCCGGGTCGCTGGCGGGGAAGAACAGCTTGGGGAAGACCAGCACGGCGGCGGTCGCGTAGATATAGAAATCGAAGAATTCAATCGTGGTGCCGATCAGGCTGGCAAACAGCACGGTGGCAGGCGAATTGGCCTGCGCGGGAACAGCGTGACGCATAGGAGGCGCTCCAAATGGGAGGAAGGACGAGGAAGTGCAATGGCGCCGGGAAAGGGGCCACCCGCTGGCAGGGGCGAAGCCCTGCCCGGCAGGACAGTAGGATGGCGGAACAGGCTCAGGGATAGTGGGCCGGCCGGCAGCGGCCCGCCCGAGTAGGGCTTGCCGCTCTGTTTCGCGCCGCCGGCCGGTGAGGCAGCGCCTGTCTTGCAAATGGAGGCTGATACTTGGTTTTGTCAGCCCCGCAACCGGCCATAATACGCGTTGGCAATATCAACTGCCAAGCCTTGAACGCCTTCTGCGTAATACTACGCAGACCGTCAGGGAGCCGCTAGGCGGCCGTCTCTAGCCGGGAAAACGCGGCGCCGATCTCGGCCGCGTCGAGTGGACGCACCAGTCTGTCGACCTCCTGTCCATCGCGCAAAAAGATCAGCGTGGGCCACAGCTTGACGCGGAAGCTCCGCCCCAGCGGACGGCCCGGCCCATCTTCCACCTTGCGGTGGGCGACCTGGCTGTGGGCCGCATAGGCTTGCGCCAGCGGCGCCTGGGTGGCGCGGCAATGGCCGCACCAGTCGGTGCCAAATTCCAGCAGCAGCAGGCCGGAGGTGGCGTCGATCTGCTCGCGCGTGGGCGCATTGGCGCTATAGTGAGTTTCCATACGGTTCCTGTTCTGTTTCCTGTTCTGTTGCCTGCATGATCTACGATTTGCCACCCATGCTGGCGCACGGATCGGGACGGCTCTGGGTCGGCAGCTTGACCACGCCATCGAACTGGGTGGCGGCCGGCGTCCCCTCGCCGTAGGCGATGCTGCGCGTGCTCAGCGCCGGCTCGACCGCGTTGAGCCAGCGCGCCACGCCCACATCCTTGCGCACATGGCCGTTGCCGGCGATCAGCACCACATCGCGCGGCTGCTGCGCCCGTATCAACTTGGCCATCCAGATATCGCGCGCCACCTGGGCGGCAACCATGCCGTCGACCATATTCTCCGGCAGCATATTGCAGTGGCTGTCGACGATTTCCTTTTGCTGCACCTTGCGGATATCGGCCGGCAGCGGCGCATCGAGCTTATATGCCTTCACCGTGGCCGGATCGAAGGACGAGGCCACACCATCGCGCACCACGCGCGAGGCATCGGCGCGCGACAGGTTGACGGCGATCAGCGGCAGCTTGTGCGCCAGCGCCAGTTCGATCACGGGGCGGTATTGCTGCCAGTCCCAGCGCGCCGAACCGGCCGCGCGCACGATGCAGTCGGCATCGAGGCACAGCTGCTGGGCCTTGCTGAGCAAGCCCTGCTGTTCGCGGTCGAACTGCTCCATCGCGATCGCCGGACGCCAGCCCGCTTCGACCCGCTTGCGCAGCGCCTCGAAACGCAGGCGGTGCCCCTGGACATTGTCGTGCACCTCGCCCAGCAGCAACACTTGCGGATTGCCCGCCGGCTCGGGCGCCTCCAGCGCCGGACGCAGCACGGAACAGGCGCTCAGGCCGCCGGCCAGCGCCAGCAGAACACATCGGTGTAACAGGGAGGCAGTCATTGTGCACTTGCTCAAGTGGAAGAAATAGCGAGTCTAGCCGAACTCTTTCCCTGTTGGCAAAGAGGGCAAAAACGGCCGCCGTCCAGCCCATCCGTGGCATCCGCGCAACGCCATTTTATTGCGCTGCATCAAGCTATTTGCGCGCTCCCGGGCAGCATAGGCAAAAGCTTGGCAGGCGTCCGGTCAAATTACAAAATATGATAGTAAAACGAAAATTTAAATGCGCAATTGAAACTATCTATGTTCTAATAACAACTCGAAACCACAATTCATCAGCGGTTTTTTTGGCTGCAAACAGCATTGTTTACAGAACTGTACCTGCCCGGGCAACACCGGGCCGATCCAGCCAGAAGGGAGTCCAAATTGAACATGTCCACCGTTATTCCGGCCGCACTATTGGCCTTTACCCTGAGCAGCGGCATCGCCCAGGCAGCCTCACCCCAGATTCTGATCATCGACAGCGCGCCGTGCGCCTCGAACCTGTCGCCGTTTTCCTGCGACAGCCCGGCCCTGGTCAATCAGGATGATGAACTAGCCGCCACCGACACGCCGAACCCGGCCGTGATCGACGCGGCCGCCGCGCCGGTACCGGAACCGGCCACGATACTCATGATGTTAATAGGCTTGGGCTTGCTGGGATTTACTTCCTCGAACCGGGAAGCGTATGACACCTTCTCGTCGTAAGAAGTCATCCCTGAATTGATCCCGCCTTGCGCGGGATTTTTTTTGCCTGCTTCCCTGCCACAGACTCAGTGCAAGTCGCACACGGCATGGATATTCCCAAATGCCACCCCGCTGACCAGGGCCCGCCCCACGCAGCCGAGTTTTTGCACGCCGTTATCGGTCAGCATGACGGCACCGACGGCCAGAAACAGGATCAGTCCCACCAGAATGGCGATCCCCTTGATTAACTCTTTATTGTCCATTGCGGAAAAGCCTGTACTGGTAAATGTGCTGGTTCTATTCGACGATTTCTATTCGCCGATTCTAGCGCCGCCCTGGCGGGCCGGCAACTGGCCTGCGCCTGGCGGACGGCGGCATCCCTCAATCCTTGATCAAGCCTTCGGCGCGCAGCGCGCGCTGCACCGCCGGACGCGCCGCGATGCGTTTCTGGAAGGCCGTCAGGGCCGGCCAGGGCGCCAGCTCGAACCGCACCGCGCCGGCCCAATTGAGCACGGTAAACAGGTAGACATCGGCCACGCTGAACTGGCCGCCCATCAGATAATCGTTGTCCTGCAAGGCGCCGGCCAGATACGTCAGGCGCAGCTGCAAATTGGCGCGCGCATAGCTTTTCACGTCCTCGCTCACCGGCCGGAACAGCGGGCTGAAGTTCTTGTGCACTTCGGTCGAGATAAAGTTCAGCCACTCGGCCAGCTTGTAGCGGCCCAGACTGCCCGGCTGGGGCGCCAGATTCGATTCCGGCGCCAGGTCGGCCAGGTATTGCACGATGGCCGGACCTTCGCTGAGCACCAGGCCGCCGTCGATCTCCAGCGCCGGCACATAGCCCTTGGGGTTGATCGCGATAAAATCGGCGCCGCCGGCGGTGCGCTTGGTCTTCAGGTCGACCTGCTCGGTCTCGAATGGCAGGCCCGCTTCGAGCAGCACGATATGGGGCGCGAGCGAACAGGCGCCGGGACTGAAATACAGTTTCATGCGCGACTCCTTGAATGGGTGGATTACTGCGCGACGTCGCCGGCGGCCGCTTCGACGCTTTCATGCGCGGCAGCCTCCATCGGCGTCACGCAGGGAATGCGCAGCGTAAAGCGGGCGCCCTCGCCCAGCTTGCTGCTGACGGCGATGGTCCCGGCGAAGGTCTTGGCGATCAGGTTGAAGACGATGTTCAGGCCCAGTCCGGTGCCGCCCTGGCCGCGCCGGGTGGTGACGAAGGGGTCGAACACCTTGTCTATCATATCGGCCGGGATGCCCTTGCCATTGTCGATCACCTGCATCTCGATCCAGTCGCCTTCGAGCACCACGCGGATCGCGATGCGGCCCTCGGCTTCCGCGTCGAAGGCGTGCTCGACACAATTGAGCGTCAGATTGGTGATGACCTGGGCCAGCGCGCCGGGATAGCTGTCGAGCACGATCTCCGGCGGGCAATCGATGGCCACCTCGATATGGGTTTTCTTCAGCTTGGGCTGCAGGCTCGACACCACTTCATTGATGTAGTCGCGCAGCTCGAAGCGGCGGCGCGCCTCGCTGACCTGATCGACCGCGATCTGCTTGAAGCTGTGGATCAGGTGGGCCGCGCGGTAGGCATTGTTCATGATCAGGCGCGCGCTTTCGCCCGCCGTTTCCAGGTAGCGCAGGATGTCGGACTTCTTGATATTGCCGTCGGCCACGTTCTGGTGCACCTTCTCGGTGGCCTCCATCAGGATCGAGGCGCTGGTCAGCGCGATGCCCACCGGGGTATTGATTTCATGGGCTACGCCGGCCACCAGTCCGCCCAGCGAGGCCAGCCTTTCGGCCTGCAGCAGCGACTCCTGGGTGCGGCGCAGATCGTCCATCGCCTTGGCCGTTTCCTGGGCCGCCTTGCGGGCCTCGTCCTCGGCCTCGCGGATGCGCACGATGATCGATTTCACCTTGCGCTGGATCGCGTTGAAGCCGCGCACCACCTCGCCCAGTTCGTCGCGGCGGTTGTCGGCCAGTTCCTCGACCTCGTCGCTGCCGCGCGTGGCCAGGTCGAACAGGCCGTCGCGCAACTGCTTCAGGGGATCGAACACGATGCGCAGCGACAGCGCCAGCGCCGCCACCAGGATCAGGTCGAGCAGCAGCACTTCGGTCACTTTGCGGCGCACTTCGGCCGCCAGGGTGGCGTCGATCTGGGCGCGGCTGAAATTGACGACCACCCGGCCGACGATCACCGGCTTCAGCGCGGCGCCGGCCGCGCCCGAATCGCGGTAGGCCAGATCGGCCACCACCGGCGAGCCGGGGACCGGGGCGTCGTTGTCGATACTGCTGACGGCCCCGCTTTCATTGCGCAATTTACCGGAGAACAGGCCGACCGAGGTGTCGTAGACACGGATCGCCACCAGCTCGGGCGGCAGCATCTCGGCCGCGACGATATTGTCGACCTTGGCCTTGTCCAGGTCCCACAGCGCCGATGGCAGACTGGTCTGCAAACGTGTCAGCACGCCCTGGCGCAGGCGCTGGTTGCTCACTTCAAGCTCATGTCCGAGGCTATACTGGGCATAGGTACCCGAGATGGCCAACACCACCGTAACAATGACCACAAACAACAGTGTGAGCCGGCCTTGAATACCAAACATCTATACAAACCTCCCTGCTGCCCATTCCGCCGCGCGAGTGGCAGCATCAGGCATGGATTTGACGGCAAGATCCCAATGTACGGTATGACATGCAACTTGGCAAGATTATCGACGCAGCCGTCCCCGCCGGGAAACAACGGGCGCGGGGCGATCCAGCGCAAAGCCGGACCGCCCGCCACCCAAATTGCGCTCTAGCAATGGTAAGATCGGGACATGATTGAGGGAGGATGCATGACGGCTCACTACCAGCAGCTTGCGCTCGCGCAAGTTCAACCAGGGATGACCCTGTCGGACGAATTGCTCGACGTGCAGGGCCATGTGCTGCTGCCGCAAGGCACCGTGCTGACCGAGGCCATGATCGCGCTGATGCCGCGCCACGGCATTGAAGTGCTGCCCATCGTCACGCTGGAAGTGTCGCAGGAGGAAGTGGCGGCCGATCTGGCACGCTACGGGCAGCGCATCGACCAGCTGTTCCGCAAGAACGATCCGGACTGCGATAGCGACTGGGCCACCGGCCTGCTGCGCCGCTATGTGTCCGATTTCCGCCTCGGCATGCAGGAGAGCCCGGAATGAGCCAGTTACTCAGCTATGACGATGTGGTGCGCAACCTCGACGACCTGCCTTCACTGCCGGCCGTGGTGATGGAACTGCTCAACAGCATCGACCAGGAAGACATCGATATTTCGGTGCTGGCCAAAAAAGTCTCGCACGACCAGGCCCTGACCGCCAAGACCCTGCGCCTGGCCAATTCCTCGCTGTACGGCCTGCAGGTCAAGGTCACCACGATCCAGCAGGCGATCACCTATCTGGGCTTCCAGACCACCCGCAACCTGATCACGGCGGCCGCCGTCACCGGCTGCTTTGCCGAAACCCACTGTCCCGGCTTCGACCACAAGGGTTTCTGGCGCCATTCGATCGCCACCGCCGCCTGTGCCAAGGTGCTGGCGCGCCAGATGCGCTTCAACCAGGATTACGCCTTCACGGCCGGCCTGCTGCACGATATCGGCCGCCTGGTGCTGGTGTCCTGCTTCCCCAAGCAATACGCCGAGGCGATCGCCTACCGCAACGAGCACGACTGCTACCCGCTCGAAGCGGAACGGGCCGTGCTGGGCATCGACCACGTGGTGGCCGGCATGGCGCTGGCGGAACACTGGAATTTTTCCGACACGATGCGGCTGGCCATCGGCGGCCATCACGAGCCGGAAACGCCGGGCGCGGGCTTCCTGGCGGCCATCATCAATGTGGCCGACGCGATCGTGCATGCGCTCGATCTGGCCGGTGTGGCCGACGGCCTGGTACCGCCGGTATCGACCGTGGCCTGGACGGCGCTCGGTCTGGATGAATCGGTGTATCTGCAACTGTTCCGCGAAACCGAACTGCAGTTCGAGGAAATTACCATGGTCTTGCTGAGCTGACCATTCCAACCAAAGCGCAAACCAAAGCGCAAACCAAACCATCAGCCAAGGGCGCAAGCTCGCTGCGCGCGCTTTCCACGCTGGCGCCGCCGACAAGGGCCGCAAGGACCGCCGGGCCGGTTAAGGCGCGGCGGTGGTCCCCGCCCACATCAGTGATGCGCGTAGCTGGCCGCTTCGGCCTTGTCGCCGCTGGTGTCTGGCTTTGGACGGCCCTGGGCGTCGGACAGACGGTACTTGGTACGGCGGTCGCCCATCAAATCGCGCAGGTCACGGATGCTCATGCCGGTCACCTCGTGCATGCGGATCAGCAGCGAGGCGCCGACCGGCAGGCGGTGGTGACGAATCTTGCTGATGACGGGCGGCGCCACTTCGAGCAGACGCGACAGCGCTGCATCGTTTTTCAGTTGCATCTTGCCCAGCAAAATATCGAGCAGATGATTGGGGTTGTAGCTTTCCTGAGATGCTAATGCATGGTGTGTCATGATGGTCCTCGCTTGGTTAATGTTGCTCAGTTAGTACTGTGTCAGTGATGAAATGATGCGACTGCGAACTTAAGGATCACTTAGTTGTTTCAATTGCTTTCAATTGCGAAATCATTTGTCACAACCATCGGACCGGAGCACTCTGCCAAGCCGGATCGCGGCCGGGCGGAACACCCCGGAGTGTTCCTTTGATGAAGATTGTCTATAAAACAATATTCTACGCTCAAATCAGTCCATTCCAGGCAATCGTTGCCAAACGATGCTTGTTTGATATCAATCTTCGCTGAAAAAGTTGACAACAATGCTATTTCAACACATGGAGGCATCTTGCGGCGCACGCAAGAACCTTGCGGCAATTGTTACAACTTGGGAAGTGAATGCCGAGGTACATAATTCAGCCCGCACACGGGGCTGGCAGCGGCTTCAGGCGGTGGTATCGATGTTGCCGCCGATGCTGCCCTGCTCGGCATGCTGGCGCTGCTGCTGGACGATGGCGGCCCGTTCGGCCTGCTGCTGGGCATTGAGCCGCTCGCGCGCCTGATTGCGCTCGGCGACCTGGCGCTCCACCCCGGCCGCCTGGGCGCTGCGCTTGCCCTCCTGGCTGCGCGCGACCTGGGCACTGTCCTGGCTGCGCTGCTCGCTGCGGCGCTGGGCGGTCTGGCGCAGATTGTCGGCCAGCTCGACGGCGGGCGGGCGCGACACGGAATTGACGGCCATGCTATTTCCTTGGTGAATTACCCCGCGGCGGCCGGAGGCGGCGCGAGCTCCACTTTCACTGTAGAGCGGGCCGCCCCAAAAGCAAGCGAAAAGTGCTCCCTGCCCTGCCGCTAGCCCGGCAAAGTACGCTAAACTAGCGCTTTATGGCCCTGCCCTCCTCTGCGGCCGGCCCGGCGCGACCACTTGCGCGCCTCTCAAACCGTGTTGCATGCCGTCGCATGCATACCGAATACATGCCGAACTCATGCCGAATTTCATTACCGTACCTCATACATTGACCGTCCATTGAAAACCAAGACTCCCGTCCAGCCGCACTATTTCATCCCCGAGCCGCTCGACAATGCGCGGCTGGCCCACCTGTGCGGCCCGCTCGATGAAAACCTGCGCCAGATTTCCGCCGCCCTCGACGTGACCATTTTCCGCCGCGGCGAAAAATTCATCGTCAGCGGCAGCAATGCCGAACGCGCCGTCCAGATCCTGGACCAGTTCTACCGCGTGGCCCAGAAGGTCGTGCCCATCGAGGAAGTACAACTGGCCCTGGTCGAGCAGCGCGCCGGCCTGTCGGCCGTGTCCGAGCACCATGCGCAGACGCCCTTCGTCGAACCGGACATCAGCAGCCCGGTGCTGAAGACCCGGCGCACCGACCTGCGCGGCCGCACCCCGCACCAGATCGCCTACCTGCGCCACATTCTGGAGCACGACATCAGCTTCGGCGTCGGCCCTGCCGGCACCGGCAAGACCTATCTGGCCGTGGCCTGCGCGGTCGACGCGCTCGAACGCGACGCCGTCAAGCGCATCATCCTGACCCGTCCCGCCGTTGAAGCGGGCGAACGCCTGGGCTTCCTGCCGGGCGATATGAGCCAGAAGGTCGACCCTTACCTGCGCCCGCTGTACGACGCGCTGTACGACCTGCTCGGCTTCGACCGCACCCAGAAAATGTTCGAGAAACAGGTCATCGAAATCGCCCCGCTGGCGTATATGCGCGGGCGCACGCTGAACCACGCCTTCGTCATCCTCGACGAGGCGCAGAACACCACGGTCGAACAGATGAAGATGTTCCTGACCCGGATCGGCTTCGGCAGCAAGGCCGTGATCACCGGCGACGTCACCCAGATCGACCTGCACAAGAGCCAGAAGAGCGGCCTGGTCGACGCCGTCCAGGTACTGCGCGACGTGCGCGGCATCGCCTTCACCCAGTTCAACAGCGAAGACGTGGTACGCCATCCGCTGGTGGCGCGCATCGTCGACGCCTACGAGTCGGCCCAGGCCCACCAGGCCGAAATCGCCCCCCTCCTCAAAGCCACCGCCATCAAAAATGTCCGAAAAAAATAAGCTGTCCCTGTCGGTCCAATATCCCGACGCGCGCCTGCAAGACACCATCACCCGCCCGAAAGTGCGGCGCTGGGTGCAGGCCGCGCTGTTCGCGCCGGCCGAACTGACCATCCGCTTCGTCGATGCCGAGGAAGGCCGCACCCTGAACCGCGACTACCGCGGCAAGGACTACGCCACCAATGTGCTGACCTTCGCCTACAACGAGGGCGAGGACATCGATCCGGATGCGCCGACCCAGGCGGACATCATCCTGTGCACCGATGTGCTCGAGCGCGAGGCGGCCGAGCAGAACAAAACCGTCGAGCAGCACACCGCCCACCTGATCGTCCATGGCGTGCTGCACGCCCAGGGCTACGACCATGAGGACGACGAGGAAGCGAACGAAATGGAAGGGCTGGAACGCGAGATCCTGGGCACGCTGGGCGTGGCCGACCCATACGCGGACTGAACGCAAGCTAATCAAGCGGGCGCCGCGCGGCGCCCGCCCATGCTAGTCTAGAGCATGGTCTTTTTGACAAAATCCGGCCACACCTCCCTTTTGGTGTATCCTATATCCCTTCGAAACAACCGGCTCACGCCTCCTATGCAAGAGCACTCTAGTAGTGGTGTCAAGATTGACGCCAAACCCCATCGGTCACTGTTTGAACGCCTGACCGCACTCATTTCCCCCGAGCCCGAGAACCGCGCGGAACTGCTCGAAGTCCTGCATGACGCCCATGAACGCAACCTGATCGACGCCGACGCCCTGTCGATGATCGAAGGCGTGTTCCAGGTGTCGGATCTGTCCGCCCGCGATATCATGATTCCCCGCTCGCAGATGGATGTCATCGACATCAGCAAGCCGATCGAGGAATGGATGCCGGCCGTGCTGCAGACCGCCCACTCGCGCTTCCCCGCCATCGAGGGTGAACGCGACAAGGTCATCGGCATCCTGCTGGCCAAGGACCTGCTGCGCTACTACGCCGAGGAATCTTTCGACGTGCGCGACATGCTGCGTCCCGCCATCTTCATCCCCGAATCGAAACGCCTGAATGTGCTGCTGCGCGACTTCCGCGCCAACCACAATCACATGGCCATCGTGGTGGACGAATACAGCGGCGTGGCCGGCCTGATCACCATCGAGGACGTGCTCGAACAGATCGTCGGCGACATCGAGGACGAATACGACTTCGACGAGGAAGAGGACAACATCCTGTCGATCAAGGAAGGCCTGCACGGCCCGCGCTGGCGCATCAAGGCACTGACCGAGATCACCCAGTTCAACGAGGAACTCGACACCGCCCTGCCGGACGACGACGTCGACACCATTGGCGGCCTGGTCGCCAAGCACCTGGCGCGCATGCCGCACAAGGGTGATGTGTTCGATTTCGACGGCCTGCGCTTCGAAGTACTGCGCGCCGACGCGCGCCAGGTGCACGTGCTGCTGGTCGAAAAGCTGCCCGAGCTTTCCGACGCCGACGCCTGATGCGTTTTCGCCGCACCCGCCCCGACGCTCCCCCCAAGCCCCAGCGCAGCACCCGTGGCCGCATGGCCATCACGGCGCTCGCCGGGGGCGCCTGCGTGTTCGCCTTCGCCCCTTTCGGCTGGTGGCCGCTGCAGATCCTCAGCCTGGCCGTGCTGTTCTACCAGGTGCTGCGCAGCGCTTCCCCGCGCGACGCCGCCCTGATCGGCTGGGCCTATGGCTTCGGCTGGACCGCCGCCGGCACCCACTGGATCTACGTCTCGCTGCACCAGTATGGCGGCATGGCCGCCCCGCTGGCCGCCGCCGCCGTGGCGCTGCTGGCCGTCGGCATGGGCAGCTACGTGGCCGCCGCCATGGGCATCGCGGCCAGGCTGCGCCTGCGCTGGGCGCTGCCCCTGCCTGCCGCCACCCTGCTGGTGATGCCCGCCATGTGGGCCATCTTCGAGTGGGTACGCGGCTGGCTGTTTACCGGTTTCCCCTGGCTGTCGGCCGGCTACGCCCATAATCACAGCCCGCTGGCCGGCTTTGCCCCCATCCTGGGCGTGTATGGCCTGGGCTGGCTGGCCGCCCTCAGTGCCGGCGCGCTGCTGCTGCTGGCCCACCGCAGCCGCTGGCGTGCCAGCGCCCTGTTCATCGCCATCATGGGCGCCGGTGCCGGCCTGACCCTGGCCCAATGGACCTACCCGCAAGGGCAGCCGATTTCGGTACGTCTGCTGCAAGGGAATATCCCGCAGGACGAAAAATTCAACGGCGCCCGCGTGCAGGACGCCCTGAAGTACTACCAGGACGCCATCATGGCCGCCCCAGCCGACCTGATCGCCACGCCCGAGACGGCGGTGGTGATGCTGCCGCAGCAGTTGCCGCCCGACTACCTGCCCGGCATCGCCCAGTTCCTGCACCAGACCCGCAGCAACCTGGTGCTGGGCCTGCCGCTGGCCGACAGCCAGACCGCCTATTTCAATAGCGTGATCGGCATCCCGTCCGTGCCGGTGACCAGCTACTACCGCTACGACAAGCACCATCTGGTGCCCTTCGGCGAATTCATTCCGCTCGGTTTCCGCTGGTTCGTCAACCTGATGGCCATTCCGCTGGGCGACATGACCAGCGGGCGCGAGCTGCAGATCGCCTTCCCCATCCGCGACCAGCGCGTGCTGCCCAATATCTGCTACGAGGATCTGTTCGGCGAGGAGATCGCGGCCCAGCTCAATAGCCCGCTGGCGGGCCAGAAACCGGCCACCATGCTGCTCAATACCTCGAACCTGGCCTGGTTTGGCGACACCATCGCCATCCCGCAGCATCTGCAGATCTCGCAGATGCGCACGCTGGAGACGGGCCGCCCGATGCTGCGCGCCACCAATACCGGCGCCACCGCCGTCATCGACGGCCACGGCGCCATCTTGGCCCAGCTGCCGCAAGGCAGCCGCGCCACGCTGGCGGCGAATGTGCAGGGCATGGCGGGCAGCACGCCCTACATACTCTGGGGCAATAAGCTATTCCTGCTGCTGGCCGCGCTGGCACTGGGCGGCGCCTGGCTGTGGACGCGGCGGACGCGACAATTCGCCGCCGCCGCGGCAAAAAACCCGCCAAACAGGCCTTAAACCCCCAGCCATACGCCAAAACCCGCTAAAATTAGCCGCTTTAGCGCTCCCGCAACCGCTGCGCCCCGATGCGCGCCACAGACCAAACACGATGCTCACATTTCAACAAATCATTCTGACCTTGCAAACCTACTGGGACAAGCAAGGCTGCGCCCTGCTCCAGCCCTACGACATGGAAGTCGGCGCCGGCACCTTCCACACCGGTACCTTCCTGCGCGCGATCGGCCCCGAGCCTTGGCGCGCGGCCTATGTGCAGCCTTCGCGCCGCCCGAAAGACGGCCGCTATGGCGAAAACCCGAACCGCATGCAGCACTACTACCAGTACCAGGTGGTCCTGAAGCCGGCTCCGGAAAACATCCTGGACCTGTATCTGGGTTCGCTCGAGGCGCTGGGCCTGGACCTGAAGCAGAACGATGTGCGTTTCGTCGAGGATGACTGGGAAAGCCCGACCCTGGGCGCCTGGGGCCTGGGCTGGGAAGTCTGGCTGAACGGCATGGAAGTGACCCAGTTCACCTACTTCCAGCAGGTCGGCGGCCTCGATTGCAAGCCCGTGCTGGGCGAGATCACCTATGGCATCGAGCGTCTGGCCATGTATCTGCAGGGCGTGGAAAACGTCTACGACCTGGTCTGGACCGAATGGGAAGAGAACGGTGTTACGAAGAAGCTGACCTACGGCGACGTGTTCCACCAGAACGAGGTCGAGCAGTCGACCTACAACTTCGAGCACGCCAACACCGAACTGCTGTTCGCGCAGTTCTCCAACCACGAATCCGAAGCCAAGCGCCTGGTCGAGCTGCAACTGACCCTGCCGGCCTACGAACAGATCATGAAGGCTTCGCACAGCTTCAATATGCTGGACGCGCGCGGCGCCATTTCCGTGACCGAGCGCGCCGCCTATATCGGCCGTGTGCGCACCTTGTCGCGCCTGGTGGCGCAAGCCTATTACGACTCGCGCGAACGCCTGGGCTTCCCGATGCTCGGCACTGCCGCTCCGGCAGCCGACACTGCCGCCACCGCACCCAGCGCCTAAGCCGAAAAGAATATAAACAATATGAACCAGACTCTCTTAATTGAACTGCTGACCGAAGAGCTGCCGCCGAAGGCGCTCGCCAAACTGGGCGCGGCCTTCGCCGCCGGTATCGTCAACGGCCTGAAAGCGCGCGACTTCCTCGAAGCCGACAGCGTCGCCACCTCCTTCGCCTCGCCGCGCCGCCTGGCCGTGTCCATCACCAAGGTGCGCGCCACCTCGCCGGACAAGGCGATCCGCGAAAAAGTGCTGCCGGTCAGCGTCGCCCTCGACGCCAGCGGCAACGCCACCGCGCCGCTGGGCAAGAAACTGGCCGCGTTGGGCTTCCCGAATCTGACCGTGGCCGACCTGGAACGCGCCCAGGACGGCAAGGCCGAAAGCTTCTTCTACACCTACACCGCGGCCGGCAGCGCGCTGCAGGCGGGCCTGCAGGCCGCGCTGGAAGAATCGGCCGCCAAGCTGCCGATTCCCAAGCTGATGAGCTACCAGCGTCCGGACGGCGCCACCGTGCAGTTCGTGCGCCCGGCCCACAGCCTGATCGCCCTGCATGGCGGCACCGTGCTGCCTTTGACCCTGCTCGGCCTGACCGCCTCGAACACCAGCCTGGGTCACCGCTTCCTGATGGCCGACGGCAGCCGCGCGATCACCATCGCCAGCGCCGACAACTACGCCAACACCCTGGCAGAACAAGGCAAGGTCATCGCCAGCATCGAAGAGCGCAAGGAAAAGATCCGCGCCGCCCTGCTGGCCAAGGCCGGCGCCGACCAGGTGCTGATGCCTGAATCGCTGCTCGACGAAGTGACCGCCCTGGTCGAATGGCCGGTGGTCTACGAATGCCATTTCGAGGAAGAATTCCTGGCCGTGCCGCAGGAATGCCTGATCCTCACCATGCAAACCAACCAGAAATACTTCGCCCTGACCGATGCCGCCGGCAAGCTGCGTTCGCGCTTCCTGATCGTCTCGAACATCGCCACCGACACCCCGGCCGCCATCATCGGCGGCAATGAGCGCGTGGTCCGTCCGCGCCTGTCGGACGCCAAGTTCTTCTTCGAGCAGGACAAGAAGAAGACCCTGGAATCGCGCCTGCCGCTGCTCAAGAACGTGGTCTACCACAACAAGCTGGGCACCCAGGCCGAACGCACCGCGCGCATCACCGCGCTGGCCGGCGCCATCGCCGCCAAACTGGACGGCGACGTCAAGCTGGCCGAACGCGCCGCCATGCTGGCCAAGGCCGACCTGCTGACCGATATGGTGGGCGAGTTCCCTGAGCTGCAAGGCATCATGGGCACCTACTACGCGCGCCACGACGGCGAGCACGAGGAAGTGGCCCTGGCCGCCTCCGAGCACTACCAGCCGCGCTTTGCCGGCGACACCCTGCCGACCAGCGCCACCGGCACCGCCGTGGCCCTGGCCGACAAGCTCGAAACCCTGGTCGGCATCTGGGCCATCGGCCTGCAGCCTACCGGCGACAAGGACCCGTTCGCGCTGCGCCGCCACGCCCTGGGCGTGCTGCGCATGCTGCTGGAAAAACGCCTGCCGCTGTCTATCAGCGGCCTGCTGGGCGACGCCGCCAGGCAGTTCGCCTCCGTGGCCGGCTTCAAGGACCCGGTGGCCGAGGTCACCGCCTTCATGATCGACCGCCTGCGCGGCATCCTGCGCGAGCGCGGCTTCTCGCCCAACGAGATCGAAGCGGTGCTGGCCCAGAATCCGGACCGCCTGGACGACATCGTCCAGCGCCTGGAAGCGGTGCAGGCCTTCGCGGCCCTGCCGGAATCGGCCTCGCTGGCCGGCGCCAACAAGCGCATCACCAACATCCTGAAAAAGAACGAGGAAGCGCTGGCCCAGAGCGGCAACGCCGGTGTCAACGCCGCCCTGCTGCAGGATACGGCCGAGAAGAACCTGGCGGCGGCGGTCACCCGCGTGCAGCCCGAGGTCGATGCGGCGTTCGCGCGCGGCGACTTCGCCGGCACGCTCAAGACCCTGGCCCAGCTGCGCGACGATGTCGATGCCTTCTTCAACGATGTGATGGTCATGGCCGAGGATCTGGCCCTGCGCAACAACCGTCTGGCGCTGCTGTCCTCGCTGCACGGCATGATGAACCGCGTGGCCGACATTTCCAAACTGGCGGCCTAAATGGGAGCACCAGCCATGAAGCTGATCATTCTCGACCGTGATGGCGTGATCAACCATGATTCGCCCGACTTCATCAAGTCGCCGGCCGAATGGCTGCCCATCCCCGGCTCGCTCGAAGCGATCGCCCGCCTGAACCAGGCGGGTTACCGGGTGGTGGTCGCGTCGAACCAGTCGGGCATCGCCCGCGAGTACTTCGACATGACCATCCTCAACGCGATCCACCAGAAGATGCACACGCTGGCGCAGCAGGTGGGCGCCGATATCGACGCCATCTTCTTCTGCCCGCACGCCGCCGCCGACAGCTGCGACTGCCGCAAGCCCAAGCCCGGCATGTTTACCGAAATCGGCCAGCGCTACAACGTCAGCCTGAAGGGCGTGCCCACCGTGGGCGACTCGCTGCGCGACCTGCAGGCCGGCTATATGAGCGGCTGCGCGCCCTATCTGGTCCTGACCGGCAAGGGCGAAAAGACCCAGGAGACGGGCGGCCTGCCGCCCGGCACCATGGTGTTCCCGGATCTGGCCGCGATGGTCAATCACCTGCTGAAAACCTCGGTGCCGCCCGCGCTGCACGTGGTGAATTAAAGTACTGAAATATACTGTCCTGGAGTCCGCATTGCGTCATACCTTCCTGTTCCTGCGTTCCCTGCTGTTTACCACCGTCATGGTCATCTCGACCATCATCTGGGCCTGCGTCTGCTTCCTGGCCGCGCCGCTGCCGTACAACAAACGCTTCTTCGTCACCGCGCGCTGGAATGTGTTCATGATCTGGTGCCTGAAGGTGATCTGCGGCATCCGCTACGAAATCAAGGGCGCCGAGAACTTCCCGGACGCGCCGGCCGTGGTGCTGTCGAAGCACCAGTCGGCATGGGAAACCATCTTCCTGCTGCCGAACATGCCGCGCCCGCTGGTGTTCGTGTTCAAGAAGGAGATCCTCTACATTCCCTTCTTCGGCTGGGCCATGGCGCTGCTGCGCATGATCCCGATCGACCGCAAGCAAGGCAAGAACGCCTTCAAGCATGTGGTCCGTCACGGAAAACGCCGCCTCGCGGACGGCCAATGGATTATTATGTTCCCTGAAGGGACCCGTATCCCCGTCGGACAAAAAGGCAAATACAAAAGCGGCGGCACCCGCCTCGCGATTGCAACTGGCGCAGTGGTCGTGCCGATTGCCCACAACTCCGGCGAATGCTGGCCCAAGAATTCGTTTATCAAGCGCCCCGGCCTGATCACCGTCTCGATCGGCAAGCCGATTCCGTCGGAGGGGCAGACACCGGACAGCATGATGCAACAGGTGGAAAATTGGATAGAATCAGAAATGCGCGTCATTTCGCCCCACGCCTACAGCGCTGGCTAGACGACCTGGCGAGCGTCAACAAGGCCGCGCCGCAAGACGCGGTGGTGGAAGTTCGCCAGCTCGACATGTTCGGCCAGGAAATCGGCGGCGCCTCCCGGCCCGCCGGTTCACACGCCCCCGTCAGCCCCGCTGGCCGCCTCGTCGTTCCCGCAACGACGGGCGCCGCCTCTCCCTTCTCCGTACCGCAATCCCCCTACACCGAAGCGAAATTCGTCACCGTGGTGGCGCCCGGCGCCGGCCCGCATGGCGCCGCGCCCGCGCAATTGCTGCGCGCGCCCGATCACATGGGGTCCGAGCATGGCGCGCCTAGCGTGCAGGATATGCCACGCGCCGCGTCGCACGATAGCGCCATGCAGGGCAGCGCGCCTGGCGTACCTGGCGCTGGCGCCATGCCACGCTCGCCGTTCGGCCCAGCGCCCGTGCCGCCGGTACCGCGCCTGCGTGCACCAGTGCCGCCGCCACCCGAGCAAGTGCCACGGCGCCAGCTGATGGTCGGCGATTTCATCCTCGAATACACGCTGCGCCGCTCCACCCGCCGCTCGATCGGCTTCATGATCGACGACGAAGGCCTGCGCGTGACCGCGCCCAAGCGCGTCACCATCGCCGAGATCGACAACGCCATCCGCACCAAGCAGCACTGGATCCTGAGCAAGCTGCATGAACGGCGCGAGCGCCGCGCCGCGCGACTGGAAAAGCCGCCCATCGAATGGATAGACGGCGCCGTGCTGCCCTATCTGGGCGGCGACATCACGCTGCGCCTGCTCGTCGGTGGCCGCAACCGCAGCAGCTACAACCCCGCCACGCGCGAGCTGGCCATGGTACTGGTGCCCGGCGCCACCGAGCAGCTGCTCAAGGAGCGCGTGCGCGCCTGGCTGCAGCAGGAGGCCAAGGCCTTGTTCGCCGAGCGCCTGGACCACTACGCCGCCCGCCTGGGGGTGCGCTACCATTCGCTGACGCTGTCCTCGGCCGGCACGCGCTGGGGCTCCTGCACGGTGGACCGCAAGATCCGCCTGAACTGGAAACTGATCCACTTCTCGCTGCCGCTGATCGACTACGTCATCGCGCACGAACTGTCGCATATCCTGGAAATGAACCACAGCGCGCGCTTCTGGGATACGGTGGGGACGATCTATCCGGAGTACGAGGAAGCCAAACAGCTGCTGCGCAAGCGCGCGCAGGAACTGCCGGTGTTGTTCCCCTAGGCTGTTCAGCTCCCCCATTCGGGGGCAGTCAAACTTTATCAAGTTACTAATTTCTAGAGTACAATTTAGCTTGCGAAATAACAAATTTCGCCTGCCTCCGCATGGGCAGCTAATTACATTCAACATCACCATCAGGGACTTTATGAACAAGATCGTTTCCGGTCTGGTTTGCAGCGTGTTTGCGCTGCTGGCCACCGGCTGTACTACCGTCGCACCCAATTACTCTGTTTCCTTCCCCAACGTGGAAACCCTGAAGCAGGCCGGTCCGATTCAGGCCAAGGTGGGCGAGTTCAATTCCACCGTTGCCGAGGGCAAAGGTAGCGCCATCTCGATGCGCGGCAACAAGATGATTTCCCCGTACAAGGAATCGTTCGCGGCCTATGTGGCCGAAGCGGTCAAACAGGAATTCTCGCTGGCCGGCAAGCTGTCACCGACCTCCATCAATGAAGTGACGGGCACGCTGCTGCAGAACGATATCGACGCGGCGATCGGTACCGCCAAGGGCGACATCCAGGTACGCATCCTGGTCAAGAAAAACGGCGCCATCGCCTACGACCAGGTCAAGAGCGCGCATACCGAATGGGAATCGTCCTTCGCTGGCGCCATCGCCATTCCGCGCGCCACCCAGGAATACACGGTTCTGGTTCAGAAGGTACTCGGTTCGCTGTATGTCGACCCTGCCTTTATCGCCGCCCTCAAATAATCCAAGGAACATTTTATGAACATGATCAAACTCTCCCTCGCCGCCATCACCCTCGCCCTGCTGGGCGGTTGCGCCCACCCTTTGATGATCGCACCGGACGCCAAATTCGAGCGCGCCGCCGACGCGGCGCCACGCGCCAAGGCCAAAGTGGGCTACTACATCGCCGATAGCGCACGCGCGCAAACCGTGGAAAGCCCTGGCGGCGGCGGCGACAAAGTGACCGTCACGCCTTATCGCGATCTGGAAACCGGCTTCTACAAAGTGCTGTCGAACGTGTTCGATGGCGTGACCACGCTGAAAAGCCCGAACGACAAGGCCGAGATCGACAAGAACGGCCTGCGTTACGTGCTGACGCCGCAAGTTGCCGTGACCTCGTCGTCGTCCAGCGCCTTCACCTGGCCGCCGACCGACTTCAGCGTGGACCTGAGCTGCGCCATCACCGACCCGGCCGGCCAGTTGCTCGACACCCTGAAAGTGACCGGCACCGGCAAGGCTGAGTTCAGCGAATTCAAGACCGACCACGGCCTGTCGGGCAAGCGCGCGATGAACGACGCCCTGCTGCAACTGCAGCAGAAACTGTCGGATAGCAAACTGGTAAAGGGTAACTAAGTATCAGGCAAGGCGCATGGGCTCTGACTGCAGAGTCCATGTGCTGCAATGTTCACGCAGCGGCGCGGTTTACGGCTGCTCAAACTACATTTAAGCCTAGCTCAGCATCGGCTGCAGCAGGGCCAGCGTGCGGGCGGTGGCGCCACGGTGCTGATTGGCGAAGGCCAAGGCGTTTGCGCCCATGGTGGCGCGCGCTGCATCGTCTTCCAGCAGTTTTGCGGCCTGGCGCATCAGGTCCGCCGCGTCGGTTACCCGCACGGCGCCTCCGGCGGCCAAGGCGTCTTCCGTCACCAGCGCGAAGTTGAAGGTGTGGGGGCCGATCAGCACGGGCTTGCCCAGGGCCGCCGGCTCGATCAGGTTCTGGCCACCCAGCGGCAGCAAGCTGCCGCCGACGAAGGCGCAGTCGCAGGCCGCGTAATAGGCGAACATCTCGCCCATCGAATCGCCCAGTACCGCAGTGACCGATGCAGGCAACACCTTGCCGTCCAGCGCCAGCGCACTGCGACGTTGCGTGCTCAAGCCATGCGCAGCCACCAGCTGTTCCACTTCATCGAAGCGTTGCGGGTGGCGCGGCACGATCAGCAGCAGCACGTCGGCCGGCAGCGCGGCGCGCGCCTGCGCGAAGGCCGCCAGGATCAGCTCTTCCTCACCCTCGCGCGTGCTGGCGCACAGCAGCACCGGACGCGCGCCGAAGGCGCTGCGCAGCGCGGCGCCGGTATCGAGCGCCGTCTGCGGCACCACCACATCGAATTTGATACTGCCGGTGATCTCCACGCGCGGCACGCCCAGCTGGCGCACGCGCGCGGCGTCGGCCTCGGTCTGGGCCGCCACCAGTGAAATCCCGCGCGCGGCGTCGAGCATCAGCTTGCCGAAGCGCTGCGCCTTGCCCAGCGAACGCTCGGACAGGCGGGCATTGGCCAGCACCACGGGCACGCCTTCGCGCCCGCATTGATAGATCAGGTTCGGCCACACTTCCGTCTCCATCAGGATACAGATGCGCGGCTCGAAGTAGCGAATGAAATTGCGCACCATGCCCGTCATGTCATACGGCAGATACGACTGCACCAGCCGCGCGCCATGTTTGGCGAACAGCGCCTGGCCGGTCGCGCGTCCGGTCGGCGTCATATGCGTGAGCACAATGCGGCAATCGGGATATGCAAGCAACAGCGCGTCCACCAGCGGCTCGGCCGCGCGGGTCTCGCCCACCGATACGGCGTGCACCCACACCGATAGCGGCGCGGCGCCGGCCGGCTTGCGGCCGTAGATGCCCAGCCGCTCGCCCCAATGCTGGCGGTAGCCGGGCTCCTTGCGCCCACGCAGCCACAGGCGCAGCAGCACCAGCGGCAAAGCCAGCCGCCACATCAGGGAATAAAAGAGTCGCATAGTGAGAGGCTCAGAAGCGCAGGCTGTTGGCCGCCGCCAGCACTTCGGCCACCGTGGGCGGGGTGCCCCGGTCGCCCAGGTTGATGATCTTCGGCGACCAGTTGCCCTCGGTCTTCCAGCGCGGCGAGTCGGCGTAGATCTCCACCGTCGGGCGCGTAAAGGCCGCCGCGATATGGGTCAGGCCGGTATCGACGCCCACCGCCAGCGCCGCATGGCGCGCCAGCAGCACCGCGTCGGCCATCGACAATTTGGGCAGCACCTGCGCATTCGGCAGGCTGGCCGCCAGCGTTTCGGCTTCGGCCTTTTCCTTTGGCGAGCCCCAGGGCAGCAGGATGGGCATCGGCGCCAGCTTGTGGCCCAGCGCTATCCAGTTCTGTGGCGCCCATTTCTTGGCGTCGCGTGCGGTGCCATGGAAGTACACGGCATACGGCCCGGCCGGCATCCAGTCCGGGCGCGGCGCATCGGCCGGCAATTCAGGCAGGCCGAAATCGGCCGGGGTGTCGACCGCATAGCCCAGCGCCGCGCCGGCGACCAGACGGCCGCGCGCGACCGCATGGGTACGCGGATCGAGGGCAATACTGTGGGTATGGAAGAAGCGCGAGATGCCCTCGTAACCGGAGCCCTCGCTGCCGTTGGCCAGGCCAACCTTGCGGCCGCCTTTGACCACACGGGCCGCACCCATGATGATGCCGGTTTTCAGCAGCCCCTGGGTGTCGAACACATAGTCGTACTGCTGCTGGCGCAAGGCCGAGAAGAAGGCCTTGATCTCGGCCCGCGTCTCGGGCTTGCCCAGACTTTTACGCCAGCGCCGCAGCGCAAACGGAATGATGGTGCGCACGCGCGGGTTGAGCCGCACCAGACTGACGTAACCCTCTTCCACCACCCAGTCGATATTCGCGTCCGGGAAGTGGCGGGCGATGTCTGCCACCATCGGCAGGTTATGCAGCACATCGCCCAGCGAGGATACGCGCACCAGCAAAATGTTCAGCGGCTGTTTGCCGCCCGCTTGCGCCGCCATCCGTTTAGAACGGCAGTTCCGCGTCCGGCTTGGCAGCCAGGATCACACTCTTGAACTGGCCCTGGATGCGCGCCAGCGCTTCCGGCGTTTCCGCTTCGAAGCGCATCACGATCACCGGCGTGGTGTTGGACGAACGCGCCAGGCCGAAGCCGTCGGCGTATTCCACGCGCAGGCCGTCGATGGTGATGATCTGCTCATTGCCAGGGAAGACCGCGTCGCTGCGCAGCTTGTCCATCAGCGCGACGTTCTCGCCTTCCTTCAGCTCCAGGTGCAGTTCGGGCGTGCTGTCCGATTGCGGCAGGGAGTTCAGCAGCGCCGACGGATCGCTTTCGCGGGTCAGGATTTCCAGCAGGCGCGCGCCCGAGTACAGGCCGTCGTCGAAACCGTACCAGCGGTCCTTGAAGAAGATGTGGCCGCTCATTTCGCCGCCCAGCGGTGCGCCGGTTTCGCGCAGCTTGGCCTTGACCAGCGAGTGGCCAGTCTTGTACATCAGCGGCACGCCGCCATGCTTGGTGATGTAAGGGGCCAGGTGGCGGGTGCACTTGACGTCGTACAGAATCTGTTCGCCCGGATGGCGGGTCAGCACGTCGGCCGCGAACAGCATCATCTGGCGGTCCGGGTAGATGATCTGGCCATCCTTGGTGACCACGCCCAGGCGGTCGCCGTCGCCGTCGAAGGCGATGCCGATTTCGGCGTCGGTCTCTTGCAGGCAGCGGATCAGGTCCTGCAGGTTCTCGGGGTGGGCCGGGTCCGGGTGGTGGTTAGGGAAATTGCCGTCCACTTCGCAGAACAGTTCCACCACTTCGCAGCCCATGCCGCGGAACAGGTCGCCGGCGAAGGCGCCAGCGACGCCGTTGCCGCAGTCGACCGCGATCTTGATCGGGCGCGCCAGCTTGACGTCGCCGATGATGCGCTCCAGGTAGGCGGCGCGGATATCGTGGGTCGAATAGCTACCCTGCTTGGCCGCCGGGGCGCCGTCGTGGTCCAGGATGCTCTGGTACAGCGAGGTGATCGCCTCGCCGTGGATCGCTTCGCTGGCCAGTACCATCTTGAAGCCGTTGTAGTCAGGCGGATTGTGGCTGCCGGTGACCATGATGCCCGAACGCGCGTCCAGCACATTGGTGCCGAAGTAGACCATCGGCGTGGCGACCACGCCCAGGTCGATCACGTCGACGCCGGCGGCCTGCAGGCCCTGTGCCAGCGCCGCGGTCAGCGCAGGACCGGACAGACGGCCGTCACGGCCGATCACCACCCGTTGCTCGCCCTTGGCCAGCGCCGCGCGGCCGAAGGCCTGGCCGATCTGGCGGGCTACGCCGGCGTCCAGGGTTTTGTCGATGATGCCGCGGATATCGTAAGCTTTGAAGATAGTTTTAGACAGGGAGACCATAGTTTTGACGTCGCAAGAGGCGGCCCTCCTGCACCGGGACGGGGCCGCCGGCGCAGGGCTGGCCCGCGGAATTGAAAGGAAAAAATTGCAGCTTGAACATTCACATAGTAAGTGCGTTGCTTGCAGCAGGCAAGCCCCGACGCACCTCCAATGCTGCAATACAGCATATTTATTACGCAGCCCGAAATATACACCAGGCTTGCCATTTTGTTAGTTCTTCTTGTGCCGTATCATCCAGCGCGGCGATTTGAACCGCACGATACGCACGTACAGCCAGACGTAACTGACGATAAACAGCAGGCAGAAACACATCAGCACCCAGGTATGGCGCCAGAACACCGTGGCCGGGATCACCGCCATCAGCGAGAACATCCACAAATACGGCGACGTCAGGGAATTGCGGCGCATCAGCGCGCGCCCTTCCTTGCGCCCCACCGCCCATTGCACGATGCGGCGGAAAATCAGGCTGTGCAAATGGATGCCGTCGGGCATGGCCGGCGACTTGCCGCGCACAAACATGCGGCGGTACACCGAAAACAGGGTTTCAAAGGTCGGATACAGCAGCAGCAGCGCCGCATACCAGGTCGACACCTGGGGATTGCGCATCACCAGCAGCAGCGCCAGTTCGCCCAGCATGAAACCGATGAAGTAGGCGCCGCCATCGCCGAGGAAAATCAGGCCGACCGGATAATTCCAGATCAGGAAGCCCGCCGTGGCGCCGGCCACCATCAGCGCGGCCACCAGCACGAACATATCGTTGACCTGCAGGGCCACATAGCCGAGCGAGAGCAGCATGCAGATGGTGACCACGCTGGCCAGGCCATTGAAGCCGTCGATGATATTGACGGCATTGGCGATGCCGGCCACCGCCAGCACCGTCAGCGGCAGGCTGATCCAGATATACATCATCGGCCAGGTGGAAAAGGCCCAGTCGATCCGGTCGATCTTGGCGTCGAGCAGGAAATAACCGGCGGCCGCGGCCGCCATGGTCAGCACCAGGCGCCGGCCCGCGCTGACCTTGCCCGTGTAATCCTCGACGATGCCGCCGACGAAGGCGATCGACGAGCAGGCCAGCAGGGACAGCAGCCAATTGCTCATGGCCGGCACGCGCCAGATCGAAATGCAGGAACTGAGCGCCACGGCCAGGAAAATCGACAGTCCGCCGATGCGCGCCACCGTGTGGGAATGCACTTTCTGTACGCCCAGGAAATCCGAATCCAGGGCCGGGCCATGCAATTTCGCCTCTTTAATGACCAGCAGGGTCAGCAGCGCAGACGCGGCAAAGCTCAGTAAGAAAGAAAACATTATTATTTATCTATACAAAAAACCGGGACTGGTCCCGGTAAGGCCACGCTTTGGCGGTTTATTCTGGCGCGACAAGCCCTGTTGTCTGCACGCTAACCCGCGATTGTACCGGATTGCGCCCCACTGGTTTTGCTCGGCCGGCTCAATTGATGAGCAGACCGGGCCGAAGCGGACAAATATCCGCAAGCGGGCAACAAGCCGGCGACAAGCGGACAACAAATGGGCAAGGAGCGGGCAACAAGCGGGCAAGGAGCGAGCGACGGCCGAGCAACGCCGGCGACCAGCCCATGGCGGGCACCGCAGCAGCGCGATTCTAGCAAATCAAAGCTTTCCAACATGCAACGCTTACCAATCGATACATTTGCCCAGGGCGGCTGCCAGCCGGGTCCGTTGGCAAGCCTGCTGCTTCTATGACACACTGCACCTGGGGATGGCGGCCCGGACCGGTGCCCCACCCTGTTTCCCACGCGCAGAAAAAAGCATACCCATGAAAACCTATGTCATCGGCGACCTGCAGGGCTGCCACCAGCAGGCGCTGGCCCTGCTCGACCGCATCGCCGCCGCCGAGCCGCAAGATCCCGCCATCCTGTTCGCGGGCGACCTGATCAACCGCGGCCCCGCCTCGCTGGCCACCTTGCGCCATGTGCGCGCGCTGGCTGTAGCGAGCCAGGGCCGCATCGACAGCGTGCTGGGCAACCACGATCTGCACCTGCTGGCGGTGGCCTACGGCATCCGTCCCGAGCACGCCAGCGACACCCTGGGCGAGATCCTGAGCGCGCCCGACCGGGCCGAATTGATCGGCTGGCTGCGCCACCGTCCCCTGGCCATCCGCGTGCAGGGCCATGTGCTGGTGCACGCCGGCCTGCTGCCGCAATGGAGCGCCGATCAGGCCATGGCGCTGGCCGCCGAAGTCGAGGCCATGCTGCGCGGCCCGGACCTGGAAGGCTTCCTGCGCCAGATGTACGGCAACGAGCCGGCCGCCTGGAACGACAACTTGCGCGGCGCCGACCGGCTGCGCTGCATCATCAACGCGATGACGCGGCTGCGCTTCTGCGACCAGGATGGGGTGATGGATTTCAAGCTGAAGGAAAGCGGCAAGGCCGATCCGTCCAGCGGGCTGATGCCCTGGTTCGAGGTGCCGGGACGCCGGACCGAGAAGGATACCGTGGTGTTCGGCCACTGGTCGGCGCTGGGGCTGATGGTCAGGCCGAATCTGATCGGCCTCGATAGCGGCTGCGTCTGGGGCGGCCACCTGACGGCCGTCAGGCTGGAAGACCGCGTACTGCTGCAGGAACAGTGTCCGCAGTTTCAGCAGCATGCCGGCAAGGTTTAGCGTTCATTGCGAGCCGGCGGCACTCGCTTGAATTCGCGAGCCGGCGGCTCTCGCTTAAACCCACGGCAAAGAGCCGGGGTCAGACCCGGCGGGTCTGACCCCAGGGGTACGCCGTGGGTTCTAAAAGGGCTAGTGGCCCTCGGG
>JABTBR010000021.1 GCA_013284265.1 Oxalobacteraceae bacterium
CCGCTCCGCGGGCAGCAATCGGCCGATTCGGAGAGGCTCGTCCCGGTAGGGACGAGGCCTTCGAATCTCACACGGGGAGCGCGCAGGCGCTCCCCTCGCTTCCGCCAGGCAATAAAAAACCGCCTTGCGGCGGTTTCTTTTATTTCCTGGCGGAAGCGGTGAGATTCGAACTCACGAACGGCTCACACCGTCGGCAGTTTTCAAGACTGCTGCCTTCAACCACTCGGCCACGCTTCCAATCGTGCAGCATTATACATAAAACACCCCAATCAGCCCAGCAACCCCGCTCAGGCCGCCCGCTCATCCGATCCCGGCGTCCAATTCACCCGCAAGGCCGCCTCAAACTCCGCCGCCGGTAAAGGCCGCGAGAACAGAAAGCCCTGCACCTCGTCACACCCAGAACTCTTCAAAAACGCCAGCTGCTCCAGCGTCTCCACGCCCTCGGCGATCACCTTGTGCTTGAGCTGCTGCGCAATACTGATAATCGTACTGGCAATCGCACAATCGTTCGCATCATCCGGAATCCCCGTCGTAAACGAACGGTCGATCTTCAAGGTATCGATCGGGAAACGTTTCAGATAAGACAAACTCGAATACCCCGTCCCGAAATCGTCCAGCGACAAGGTCACGCCCAGCGCCGTGATCCGGTCCATGATCCCGATCACGCGGTCGATATTATTCATCAGCGTGCTCTCGGTAATCTCCAGCTCCAGCCACGACGGCTCCAGGCCATAGCGCGTCAGCGTATCGAGCACCCGCCCCGGCAAGCCCGCCGTAAACTCGCGCGCCGATACATTCACGGCCAGCCGTACCGGCGGCAAGCCCGCCTCCTTCCACGCCTGCGCCTGCGCACAGGCCGTTTCCAGCACCCACTCGCCCAGCGGAACGACCAGTCCGGTCGCCTCGGCCAATGGAATGAATTCGGCCGGCGGAATCAGGCCGCGCTCGGGATGGGCCCAGCGCACCAGCGCCTCGGCGCCGATGATCTTGCCGCTGGCGATGGAAAACTTGGGCTGGTAATGCAGCATCAGCTGGCCATTGCCCAGCGCATGGCGCAGGCCCGATTCGATGCGCATGCGTTCCTGCATGCCCTGGTTCATGTCCTGGCTGTAGAAGGTGATGTGGTCGCCATCGTCCACCCCGCCCTGCTTGGCGCGGTACATGGCGATGTCGGCCAGCCGCAGCAAGGTTTCGGCATCGCTGCCATCTTGCGGGTAGACGCTGATGCCGATGCTGCCGCCCACCCGCAGGTCATGGCCGTCGATGATGAACGGTTCGTGCAGCGCATCGAGCAGCTTGGTGGCGACGGTGCTCGCTTCGAAGTGCTGGCCGATGTCGAACAGGCCGACGGCGAATTCGTCGCCGCCCAGCCGTGCCACCAGGTCCTGGTCGCGCAGCACGGCGCGGAAACGGCGCGCGACTTCACACAGCAGTTCGTCGCCGACGGCGCGGCCCAGGGTGTCGTTGATCAGTTTGAAACGGTTCAGGTCGATGAACAGCAGGCAGCCGTGCAGCTTGCTGCGCTGGGCCACGTGCAGGGCCTGGTCGACCAGCTTGGTCAGCAGGCTGCGGTTCGGCAGCCCGGTCAGGGCGTCGTAATAGGCCAGGTGGTGGATGCGCTCTTCGGCCTGCTTACGCTCGGTGATGTCGGTCAGGTAGGCGATCAGGCCGATCGAGCGCTCGCTGACATCGGACAGCTGCGACAGCGACAGGCTGGCCCAGAAGATGTCGCCATTCTTCTTTTTGCGCCGCACTTCCATCAGCCGCCCGCCATGCTCGAGGAAGGCGTCGTGGAAGCTCATGTCTTCGTCGTCGTACAGGAACAGGATGTTGCGCCCCACGGCTTCGACCGAGCTGTAGCCGAACAGGCGCTCGGCGCCCTTGTTCCAGCTGGTAATAAAACCGTTCAAGTCCATCGTCAGTACGGACTCGTGGATCTGGTCGAGGATCTGGGACTGGTGCTGCAGTTGGGCTTCGACTTGTACGTAGGCGTGGCTGGAACGCAGGGCCAGCGAATGCACCTGCAGCACGCTGGCGCCCAGCGCGGCGAGGCTGGCCAGGTGCTGGCGCTCGGCCTCGCTGTAGGGCGTGCGCCGGCCGACGATGAAGCAGCCGAAATGCTGCTGGTCGAACACGATGTCTTGGCGCAACTGGACCAGTTCGGGCTCGGGTTCCGGCACGCTGGCCTCGCTGTCGGCGGCGATGTAGTGGCCGGTGGCGCTGTTGGTGACGGCGCAGGCGATGCGCCCCAGTTCGTCCGCCAGCGCACTGCCCCGCAGACGCAACACGGCGTCGCACAGGGCTGCGCTGTGACTGATGAAGTCGGCGACGGGGTGCGCGAGCATAGCTAGAGGTTCCTGCTGACCTGGATGGCCCAGTGGTAGGCTTGCAGCTGGACTTGCCAGTAGCTTTCGCCATCGATGCCGGCGGCGTCCAGCGCGGCTTGCTCGTGCCCTTCCACCAGTTTGAGCAGTTCGCCCATGGCGCCGGCCCGGTCCAGCAGGGCGGCGACGACGTCGACGTCGAGGTTCAGGGCGCCGACGATGTCGGCCATCGGCATGCCCAGCAGCACGTCGAGCAGGGAGAACACGCCGATGACAAAGGCCATGTCCTGCTCGTCGCGGTCGCCTTCCTTGAGCTTGCACAGCCCTTCCATCATGGAGGCGCGCACGGCCGCCAGCGGCAGCAGGGCGTTGGCGCTGCCGTCTTCCTGCTGGCGCGCGTACAGCAGCAGTTGCAGCCAGCGCTGCAACTGGCGCCGGCCCAGTACGTTAATGGCCTGGCCGAAATTGTGGATCGGGTTGCCGCGCGAGAAGGCGGCGGAGTTGACCAGCTTGAGCAAATGGAAGGACAGGGCCGGGTCTTGCTTGAGCAGCACTTCGAGCTCGCGCGAGTCGGCGTCGCGCGCCAGCATGCCCAGCAGCGCCAGCAGGCGCTTGCGCGAGGTGCCGTCGCTGGCGCTCACTTCCTTGGGCGGGTCGAGGGCGTAGTCGCCCATGAACCAGCTGAAACCGGCGTCGCGGCAGGCAATGAAACGTTGTTGGTTCACCACATTGCGCGCGAGGTGGGGACCGGGCTGGGCCAGCAGGGCCAGGGCCGGCGGCAGCACCTGGGCGCAGTCGGCCATCAGGGCGCGCGCACCGGCGCGGGTGGCGGCGATGCCGGCCACGCCGTCGATCATGATGCGGTAGCCCTGCTCGGCCAGGTCGGCGCATTTCTTTTGCGCGGGGGCCTCGGCCACGGACTCGGCCGCCACGCGCAGGATCACGCGGTTCGGCGGCATGGCCGTCAGGTGGGACGCTTCCAGCCGCAGCGGCTCGGGGATGGCGATGATGCACTCGAGCGGCGCCAGGGCCGCGTAGACATCGGGGTAGTTAAGCAAGGTCAGCGAGGCCTGCAAGGCATCGGGGGTGTCGGACGGCAGTTCAAAAGTCAGTGCGACCCACTCGTTCTGGGCGTTCGACACTGCTTGAAATCCCACCAGCGGAAACAGGCTTGGTTCAGATGCGGACATCAGATTCTCGGTGTGGGTCTTGCGCGCAATCTTAGATCATGTATTGACAGAAGGCAATCCGTTAGCACGACAGTGCGGAAATCCGCCATGCTCGCCAGGGCTGTTCTGCTCGCGCGCGAAACATTTAATTTTCGCAATTAACAATTCCCATGTGGGAACAGGAATATAGCAGAAAATCCAAGCCGCTTCGGCCGCCCCCTGAAATTGGCGCCGCTTTTGCACACCGCGCCGCCGGCGTGGCCGCAGCGGCTCAGATGCCCTGGGCGTTTTCCACCGCGAAGCGGATCAGCTCGGCCTGCCCTTCGATGCCCAGCTTGCGCTTGATGTTCAGTCTGTGGGTTTCCACGGTGCGCACGCTGAGGTCGAGCGCGCGGGCGATCTGCTTGTTCGATTCGCCCAGCGCGATGTGGCGCAGCACTTCGTGCTCGCGCGAGGTCAGCTGGGTGTCCTGGGTCTGGGGCTTGGCCAGCTGGCGCGCGACGGCGGCGCTGTAATAGATGCCGCCGGACATCACCGTTTCGATGGCAATCACAATATCCTTGCCGGGCGCGTCCTTCAATACATAGCCGCGCGCGCCGGCCTGGATCGCCTGCGACACGTATTCGAGCTTGTCGTGCATCGACAGGATCAGCACGGCGATCTGAGGGAAGGCGAGCTTGAACTGGGCGGTGGCGTCGATGCCGTTGCTGCCGCGCATATTGATGTCCATCAGCACCAGGTCGATGGCATGCAGCCTGGCCTGTTCCAGCGCCTCGGCCGCGCCGCCGGCCTCGGCCACGACCTGGAAATGGGGCATGGCTTCGAGCCGGGCGCGCAGGCCGTCGCGCACCAAAGGGTGGTCGTCAACCAGCAAAATCTTGATCAGGGAACTCATTTACGCCTCGGGGTGATGGACGGCGCGGGCCAGCACCTGGGTGCCGGCCGGCGAGGATGCGATGTGGAACTGGCCGCCGATGGCGTCCATTCTCTCCATCATATTGCGCAAGCCGATGCCGCGCTGGGGATGGTGGGCCACGCCTTCGGGATCGAAGCCGTGGCCATCGTCGCGGATGCGCAGGCTGACGCCGCCGTCGTCGCCGTTCAGGTGGATGTCGATGCGGCTGGCGCCGGCATGGCGTTCGATATTGGTCAGCGCTTCCTGGGCCACGCGGAACAGCACGGTATTGGCCACGTCGGGCAGGCCGTCGGTGGCGCCCTCGGCGCTAAAGTGCACCGGGGTGGCGCCGTTCAGTGTGCATTCCTGGGCCAGATGGGCCAGCGCGGCGGCCAGGCCCAGGTCGTCGAGGATGGCCGGGCGCAGATTGTGGGAAATCCGGCGCACCTCGCCCAGCACATTGTTGAGCTGGCCGGCGGTATGCTCGAACACGGCCTGGGCCGCTTCGCGCTGGCCGGCGTCGCCGCCCAGGCGGATGATGCCGGCCTCGATTTGCAATTTGATCGACACCAGCCACTGGCTGATGCCGTCGTGCAGGTCGCGCGACAGCCGCGCCCGCTCCTCTTCCTGCGACTCGACCACGCGCTGGGCCAGCGCCTTCAGTTTGGCGTCGGCCACGCGCAGCTCGCTCACGTTCAGGGCGAAGCCGGCGCTGGCCACGGCGACCGCGCTGGCGATGGCGATCAGGGCGATCCACAGCATGGTGTTGCGGATATTGCCGGACTGCTGGGTATCTATCTTGGCCAGCGCCTGGTCGACATCGTCCAGATAGATGCCGGTGCCCAGCATCCAGCCCCAGTCCTTCAGTCCCACCACATAGCCCAGCTTGGGCACGGACTGGTGGGTCGAGGGCTTGATCCACATATAGCGCTCCAGCCCACCGCCGCTTCTGGCGCGCTCGATCAGGCGCTGTATCGTGGGATTGCCTTCCTGGTCTTTCAGCGCCCACAGGTTCTGGCCCACCAGCTCGGGCTGGCGCGGATGCATCAGGTTGCGCCCGTCCATATCGTAGATGAAGAAATAGCCATCGTCGCCATAGCTCAGGCTGGCCAGGATGCGCTTGGCCTCGTTCAGGGTGGCCTCGTCCTTGCGGCCGGACGCGACCAGATGTTCGATCGCATGCGAGGCCAGCGCGACGTAGTGTTTCAGCTCGCTTTCCTTGCTGGAGAAGTAGGCTTGCTGGATCGTATCGCGCTGCTGCTGGGCCAGGATCACCGACTGGTGGCGCACCGCCAGCGCGATCGCCAGCAGCGCCAGGATCAGCGGCGCGATGGCCAGGAACAGAACTTTTTGCCTCAACTTCATGACGCGGCCGGAAAAGAGTGGGAGTGGCGCGATTTTACGCCCCCGCCCCGCCCTGACCCTACGTATTTATACGCAGGCCAACTGCGTAGTGCTGCGCTTGTGGCAGATATTGCAATCCTGAATACTGCTCATAAGCTGCCAGCATCCCCTGCCCGCAAGGCATCCGGGGGCCACAAGCGCAGCGCCGCAGACAAAATAAAATATTGGAGGAAATATGAATCGACCGACAAGTTCGCTCAGCAGCCGACCCGGCAAGCGGCTGGCAAGCCAGCTCGGCTGGGCCGCCATGGCCCTGGCCGGCGCCGGCGCGCTGGGCGTCATCGCGCTCAAGCGGGGCGAGGCCATCAGCGCCATCTGGATCGTCATCGCCGCCGTGTGCGTCTACCTGATCGCCTACCGCTTCTACAGCAAGTTCATCGCCGACAAGGTGCTGGGCCTGGACCCCAAGCGCATGACCCCGGCCCACGCCCACAACGATGGCCTCGATCACGTTCCCACCAATAAATACGTGCTGTTCGGCCACCATTTCGCCGCCATCGCCGGCGCCGGTCCGCTGGTCGGCCCGGTGCTGGCCGCGCAGATGGGCTATCTGCCCGGCATGCTGTGGATATTGGCCGGCGTGGTGTTCGCCGGCGCGGTGCAGGACTTCATCGTGCTGTTCATCTCGATGCGCCGCGACGGCCGCTCGCTGGGCGACCTGATCAAGTCCGAACTGGGCCAGATTCCCGGCCTGATCGCCCTGCTCGGCACCTTCATGATCATGGTCATCATCCTGGCCGTGCTGGCGCTGATCGTGGTCAAGGCCCTGACCGGCTCGCCCTGGGGCAGTTTCACCGTCATGGCCACCATCCCCATCGCCCTGTTCATGGGCGTGTACTCGCGCTATATCCGCGTGGGCCGGGTCGGCGAGATTTCGCTGATCGGTTTCGTGCTGCTGATGGCGGCCATCTTCGGCGGCCAGTTCGTGCAGGAAAGCGCGACCCTGGCGCCGCTGTTTACCTACACCGGCACCCAGCTGACCTGGATGCTGATCGGCTACGGCTTCGTCGCCTCGGTGCTGCCGGTATGGCTGTTGCTGGCGCCGCGCGACTATCTGTCGACCTTCCTCAAGATCGGCACCATCGTCGGCCTGGCGCTGGGCATCGTGCTCGTCGCCCCCTATCTGAAGATGCCGGCCATGACCAAGTTCATCGACGGCAGCGGCCCGGTCTGGTCGGGCTCGATGTTCCCCTTCCTGTTCATCACCATCGCCTGCGGCGCCGTGTCCGGCTTCCACGCGCTGATCTCGTCCGGCACCACACCGAAGATGATAGAAAACGAAAGCCATGCCCGCTTCATCGGCTATGGCGCGATGCTGATGGAATCGTTCGTCGCCATCATGGCGCTGGTGGCCGCGTCCACCATCGAGCCGGGCATCTACTTCGCCATGAACAGCCCGGCCGCGCTGATCGGCACCACGGCCGAGTCGGCAGCCCAGGCGATCTCGCAGTGGGGCTTTTATGTCACGCCGGAAATGCTGACCCAGACCGCCAAGGATGTGGGCGAGTCCACCATCATTTCGCGCGCCGGCGGCGCGCCGACGCTGGCCGTGGGCATGGCCAACATCCTGTCGGGCGTGATCGGCGGCAAGACCATGATGGCCTTCTGGTACCACTTCGCGATCCTGTTCGAAGCGCTGTTCATCCTGACCGCCGTCGACGCGGGCACCCGCGCCGGCCGCTTCATGCTGCAGGATCTGCTGGGCACCTTCTCGCCAAGCTTGAAGAAAACCGAGAACGTCTACGCCAATCTGCTGGCCACCGGCCTGTGCGTGGCGGCCTGGGGCTACTTCCTGTACCAGGGCGTGGTCGATCCGCTGGGCGGCATCAATACCCTGTGGCCGCTGTTCGGCATCGCCAACCAGATGCTGGCCGCGATCGCCCTGATCCTCGGCACCTGCGTGCTGTTCAAGATGAAGCGCGGCCGCTATGCCTGGGTCACCATGGTGCCGACGGCGTGGCTGCTGCTGTGCACGCTGACGGCGGGCTGGCAGAAAATCTTCGACGCCAATCCGCGCGTCGGCTTCCTGGCCCATGCCCATAAATACCAGGCCGCCTTCGACGAAGGCAAGCTGCTGGCGCCGGCCAAGTCGGTGGCGCAGATGCAGCAGGTGATCTTCAACGATTATCTCGACGCCTCGCTGGCCGGCTTCTTCGTGGTGGTGGTGCTCAGCGTGCTGGTGTTCGGCATCCGCACGGTGCTGGTGGCGCGCGCCAACGCCCAGCCCAGCACCCAGGAAAGCCCGGCGCGCAGCCTGGCCGGCGCCGCGGTGTAAGCATGTTCGAGGACCTCGTCAAGGCCGGCCGGTATCTGGGGCAAAGCGTGCGCCTGATGGTCGGCCTGCCGGAATACGATACCTATGTGGCGCACCGCGATGCCACCCATCCGGGCGAGCCGATGATGAGCTACGAGGAATTCTTCCGCGAGCGCCAGGAAGCCCGCTACGGCGGCGCCGGCAAGCGCGGCGGTTGCTGCTGAGCTGGCGGCTGCTCCATTCGTCAGAGCTCCCGGGGCGCGCCCTGGGAGCTGCGGCGGAGATTTCCTACGAAGAAGCCGCGATGAACTCGCGGCTTTTTTGCATCTCATCGTCGAAGGGGCGCCGGCTTTCTTCCAATTTTTTGCAGCTCATCGTTGAAGGGCCGCCAGCTTTCTTGTTAACCCACGGCAAAGAGCCGGGGGCCGGTTCCGGCGGGACCGGCGGGGCGCAGCCCCTCACCGGACCCTGGGGTCAGACCCCAGGGTTACGCCCTGGGTTTTAGCTTGCCGCCGCCGGCCCGCCAATATTTCCCATCACGTCATTTGCCTTTGGCCCGGAACTTTTCTCCGCTATCCTCTGTCAAACAACCTTGAGCCGACGAGTCCGACTCGGCAAGTTTCGGGGAAGTCATGACAGAATCAACAGAACCGTTTTCCTACCACAAGGCGTTCGCCCGCAACATCGGCTGGCTCACCCATGCCGAGCAAGATGAGCTGCGCCACAAGCGCATCGCCATCGCCGGCATGGGCGGCGTGGGCGGCGTGCATCTGCTGACCCTGGCACGGCTGGGCATAGGCGCCTTCCACCTGGCCGACTTCGACAACTTCGACATCGCCAACTTCAACCGCCAGGTCGGCGCCAGCATGTCCACCCTGGGCCAGCCCAAGGTCGAGGTGCTGGCCGACATGGCCAGGGACATCAATCCCGAGCTGCACATCACCCGCTTCCCCACCGGCGTGACCGACGCCAACCGCGCCGCCTTCCTGGAGGGCGTGGACCTGTACATGGATTCGCTCGACTTCTTCGCCTTCGGCGCGCGCCAGGCCATCTTCGCCGCCTGCGCGCGGCTGGCCATTCCCGCCGTCACCGCCGCGCCGCTGGGCATGGGCACGGCCCTGCTCAATTTCCTGCCCGGCCACATGAGCTTTGAAGACTATTTCGGCTGGGGCGAGCTGCCCGACGCCGACAAGGCCGCGCGCTTCCTGGTCGGGCTGGCGCCGGCCGGCCTGCACGGGCCCTATCTGGTCGACCCCAGCGCCATCAATCTGGCCGAGCGGCGCGGGCCGTCCACCATCATGGCCTGCCAGCTGTGCGCCGGCGCGGCCGCCACCGAGGCGCTCAAGATCCTGCTGGGCCGCGGCGACGTGCGCCCGGCCCCGCACGGCCTGCACTTCGACGCCTACCGCAACAAGCTGGTCCATACCTGGCGCCCCGGCGGGCACCGCAACCCCTTGCAAAGGCTGGCGCTGATGCTGCTCAAGCGCCGCCAGACAGGAGCGCGTCCATGACTACCCATCCTCCTCCGCTCGACCAGACGCTGGAACAAATCCTCGACCTGGCGCGCTGGGCGCCGAGCGGCGACAATAACCAGAACTGGCGTTTCGAAATCCTCGACCCGCGCCGCATCGTCGTGCACGGCAACGACACGCGCGAACATTGCGTCTACGACCTCGACGGCCATCCCAGCCAGATCTCGCTGGGCGCCCTGCTCGAAACCATGGCCATCGCCGCCAGCACCTTCCACCTGGAGCTGCAGGTCGAGCGCCGCGCCGGCCTGCCCGAGGCCAGGCCCACCTTCGACGTGCGCTTCAGCGCGGCGCCCTGGCTGGCGCCCGACCCGCTGGCCAGCGCCATCCGCAGCCGCAGCGTGCAGCGCCGGCCGCTCAGCACCCGCCCCCTGAGCAGCAGCGAAAAAGCCACGCTGAACGCGGCCCTGCCCACAGGCTACAGCGTGCTGTGGCTGGACCGGCCCGGCCAGCGCGGCGCCATGGCGCGCCTGCTCTACCGCAACGCCCATCTGCGCCTGACCATGCCCGAAGCCCTGCAGACCCACCGCGCCGTGATCGAATGGGGCGCGCGCTTCAGCGAAGACCGCATGCCCGACCAGGCCCTGGGCGTCGACGCGATGACGGCCAGGCTGATGCGCTGGGTCATGCAGAACTGGCAGCGTGTCGACTTCTTTAACACCTGGCTGGCGGGCACGGTGGCGCCGCGGGTGCAGATGGACCTGATCCCGGCGCTGGCCTGCGCCGCCCATTTCGTGCTGCAGGCGGCCCAGCCGCCGCGCGGCATCGACGACTACGTGGCCGCCGGCCGCGCCATGCAGCGCTTCTGGCTGACCGCCACCCAGCTGGGCCTGCAAATGCAGCCGGAACTGACGCCGCTGATCTTCGCGCGCTATGTGCGCGAGCAGCGCAGCTTTTCCGGCACGCCCGGCAAGCAGGCCGAGGCGACGGCGCTGGCGCGCCGCACCGCCAAGCTGATCGGTGAGCAGACGCTGGAGCACGCCGTCTTCATGGGCCGCATCGGTTCCGGCGCGCCGGCCCGCTCGCGCTCGCTGCGGCGTCCGCTGACCCAGCTCATCGTCGCGGCGGCGCCGCACTGAAGGGCGCCGCCAAGCGAGCCAGCCTGCCAAGGAGTTGCCATGCGTGCCATCAAACCCGGCCAGATCCTGCTGTTCCTGCTGCTGCTGGCGCTGATCCTGGCGCTCGGCATCGGCGCCACCGCGCTGCTGCTCGGACGCGCGCCGCTGGGCGACTTCCGCGGCGTCGTGCTGCTGCTGGCCGGCATTGTTCTGGTCTATCTCGCCGCCTTCATCGTCTACCGCCTGTTCCTGCGCCTGCTCCCCTTGCAGGAAGGCAGCATTCCAGAGCACTCGCGCGCCGAACTGAGCGCCAACGTCAACATCCTGTTCTATCTGCTGCTGTTCAACACCCTGGTGCGCAGCCATGTGCTGCCGGTACCCATCATGCGCCTGGTCTATCTGGCGCTGGGCGCCCGGCTGGGCGGCAATACCTACAGCGCCGGCGCCCTGCTCGACCCGCCGCTGACCGAGATCGGCAGCAACAGCATCGTCGGCCATGACGCGGTGATCTTCGCCCACGTGATCGAGGGCAGCAAGCTCGAACTCAAGCGCGTGCGCATCGGCGACGGCGTCACCATCGGCGCCATGGCCATCGTCATGGCCGGCGTGACCATCGGCGACGGCGCCATCGTCTCGGCCGGCGCGGTGGTCGGCAAGGATACCCACATCGGCGCCGGCGAAATCTGGGGCGGCGTGCCGGCCCGCCTGCTGCGCGCGGCGCCCGCCGGGGCCTGAGGCTTGCGGGTCCACCAGCGGGCCCCTGGCGGATTTTTTTACAGCGCGGCCCATCAATTGCGTTCCTCTCTTTTCAAGCCATTGTTTCCAATCACAATCCTCCCACTGGCAAACATTTTGCTACTCAAAACAGACGGTCCCTCTTTCCGGGACATGTCCTGGCAGCACCCTCCGAACTTTCTTGCGGGAGTAGCTATGAAACATCTGATTCAGACCCTGGGCGCCGCGCTGGTGGCGGCAACGCTTGCCGCACCAGCCGCCACGGCCGGCACGCTCGTCGGCGTGGCCGGCACCACCCCCGGCGTCTACGACACCTACGCCGATCTGTGGACCAACATCACCGACACCGGCGTGTCCACCAACTTCGTTCCCGGCACGCTGGTTGGCGGGTCAAGCGGGGGACCGGCCTATATCACCGAATTCCGCACCCAGGCACTGGTCGGCACCATGAGCAATAGCGCGCTGTCCGCCCTCGTCACCCCTCCCGACCTCAACCACAGCTTTGAGCTCAGCAAGGTGGTGCGCTTCCAGGAACGGATCGATTTCCAGACCGCCGACACGGTCCACTTTACCCTGCCCACCAGCCAGGATGCCTCCATGGATGTCGATCCCGGCCATGGCGGGGTGCAGAACTTCGCCATCTACTTCGACCGCCTGTCGCCTGCTTCGCCCGCTGCCAGCAGCCGCGCCATTCAAGGCAACGGCCCCGGCACGGTGCGCTGCTACGGCGCCGGCGTGAGCTCGGCCGGCTGCGGCGGCGTGGGCGATACCGATGGCGACGGCGTGCTGGCCATGTCCGGCCACCTGATCTTCAACGACGCCAGTTTCGTCGCCAACGGCAGCACCGGCACCGGTTCTTCCGACGCGCGCTTCATGATCGATTTCGTCCATCCCGATTTTTTCGATGTGCCCGTCGGCGCCATCTTTATCGACAAGGTCACCTCCACGATGAATGTGCCATCGTTCTTCACGCCGGCGCTCATGTGGGACGGCACCTCTTCCTCCACCTTGCCTTACTTTAAGGTCGATTCCTCGCAAAGCTTTATCCAGGCCGTGCCTGAACCTGCGTCGGCGACCATGCTGGGACTGGGCATGGCGGTTCTGGCGCTGGCCGGCCTGCGCCGGGCACGATCCTGAACCACGCCTTCCTTGCACGGCGGCGCCGGCCGGTGCCGCCGGTCCACCGCTGTGCTGCCGTGCCGCAGCGGGCTCAACAAGCGGCACCATGGCCGCGTCCGCCAATACCAGACGCATGCCGGACCGCGCTGCCTGTGCCGGTTTTTTTTACAGCGCCGCCCGTGGAGATGCGCCGCCGCTGTTCAAGCCCTTGATTTCAATCACAGCCCTCCCGCTGGCAGACATTTTGCTCCTGTCTTGCTACGGTCCCGCACTCCGGGATTCGATCTGGCAGCCCCATCCAAATTTTCTTGAGGGAATAAACATGAAACAGCTTACCCTGACCCTTGGCGCCGCCCTGGTAGCGGCATCCCTTGCCGCTCCAGCCGCCATGGCTGGCCCGCTCATCGGCCTCTCCAGTGGCGGCAACGGCATCTACGACACCTATGCGGATCTCTGGACCAATGTCACCGATACCGGCGTGGCGACCGGCTTCGTTCTCGGCACGCAGGTCGGTGGCCCCGGCGGCGTCGCGCCCTATCTGACCGAACTGCGCACGCAGACCATCGTTGGCACTATGAGCGATAGCAACATCCCGGCCCTCGTCACACCTGCCAACCTCAATGCGACTTTTGAGCTCAGTAAAGTGGTGCGTTTCCAGCAACTGGTCGATTCGCAAAACGCCACGACGGCCCACTTCACCCTGCCCGGTAGCCAGTCGCTAGCCATGGATGTCGATCCCCTGCATGCCGGCGTACAAAACTTCGCCGTCTATTTCGACCGCCTGTCGCCCGCCTCGCCCGGTGCCAACAGCCGTGCCGTTCCGGGTAACGGCCCGGCCACGGTGCGCTGCTACGGCGCCGGCGTAACCTCGGTAGGCTGCGGCGGCGTGGGCGATACCGACGCCGACGGCGTACTGGCCATGTCCGGCCACCTGATCTTCAGCGATGCCAGTTTCACCGTCTCCACCACCGACCCCGCTGTCGGTACCGGCTCCTTCGATTCGCGCTTCATGATCGATTACGTCGATCCGCTCTATCTCGATGTGGTCAGCGGTTCCATCTTCGTCGACAAATTTACCGGCACCACCAATCTGCCCTCCTTCTTCCAGCCCGATGTCATGTGGGATGGCACCTCGGCCACCAATATTCCTTACCTCAAGGTCGACTCCTCGCAAAGCTTCGCCACGCTCGCCGTGCCTGAGCCCGCGACGCTGGCCTTGCTCGGCCTGGGCATGGCGGGCATGGCGCTGGGCAGCCGCCGCAAGGTGAACGCCTGACACGAGGGGCAGCAAGCACCCGTCCTCAGCGGCGCCAAGCGGCGCCGTTTCCCCTCCCCCCTCGCCTTTTTTTCTTGGTATTTTCCTTGGTATTTTCCTTGGCACGCTCCCCGGAATTTCCCCGCTATCTCCCGCAATTTCCCCCGTCTCCGGCCTGGCCTGGATCGACCGCCGCACCGTGAGCGGCGCGCGGCCCCACGCGACCATCGTCATGCATGCGGTCCCTGCCGGTTTTTTTTACAGCGTCGCCACCGCAGATGACCCCGCATATGCCAAGTCATTGATTCCATTCACACCAACTTTGCTGGCAAACATCTTGCTCTTAGCTGGCTACGGTCCCGCTCACTGGGATTCGTCCCGGCAGCAAATCAAACTCTTACTCAAACCTTGTCCGAACCTTTTTTGCGGGAGTACACATGAAACACCTCACTCTGACTTTTGGCGCCGCCCTGGTCGCGGCAAGCTTCGCCGCTCCGGCAGCCATCGCCGCGCCTGTCATCGGCCTGTCCAGCGGCGGCAACGGCATCTATGATACCTATGCCGATCTGTGGACCAATGTCACCGACACCGGTTTATCGACCGGCTTCGTGCCCGGCCTGATCGTCGGCGGCCCCGGCGGCGCGGCGCCCTACCTCACCGAGCTGCGCACGCAGATGATCGTCGGCACCATGTCCAACAGCAATATCCCTGCCATCGTCACGCCCGCTGGTCTCAACGGCAATTTTGAAATCAGCAAAGTCGTGCGCTTCCAGCAACTGGTCGATTCGCAAACGGCCACCACGGCGCACTTCACGCTGCCCGGCAGCCAGTCGCTGGCCATGGATGTCGATCCCCTGCATGCCGGCGTGCAAAACATCGCCATCTACTTCGATCGCCTGTCGCCCGCTTCGCCCGGCGCCAACAGCCGCGCCATTCCCGGTAACGGCCCGGCCACGGTGCGCTGCTATGGCGCCGGCGTAACCTCAGTAGGCTGCGGCGGCGTGGGCGATACCGATGGCGACGGCATCCTGGCCATGTCCGGCCACCTGGTCTTCAGCGATGCCAGTTTCACCGCCAGCGGCGTGATCGGTACCGGCTCCTTCGACTCGCGCTTCATGATCGACTATGTCGATCCCACCTACCTCGATCTGGTCACCGGATCGATCTTCATCGACAAAATCACGGGCACCACCAATGTGCCGTCCTTCTTCACGCCGGACGTCATGTGGGACGGCACCTCGCCCACCACGGTGCCTTACCTGAAAGTCGATTCTTCGCAAAGCTTCACGGCGCTGGCCGTGCCTGAACCGGCCACGCTGGCCTTGCTGGGTTTGGGGATGGCGGGCATGGCGCTGGGCGGCCGCCGCAAAACAGCAGCCTGATACACCTGCTTGCTTTGCCGAACGGCGCCTTTACGGCGCCGTTTTTTTATCATCGATGGTGTGCCATCCCGGAAGGCGTGTCAGGATGTTGTGTCACCGTTGTTGTGTCACCGTTGTCGTGTCACCGTTGTCGTGTCACCGTTGTTGTGTCACCGATGCCGTGTCACCGGTGTGGTGTCACTGCTCTGCGCCGCCTGGATGGGCAGACAGGATGGCGTCCAAGCACCGCGCGGTATCGTACTGCCCGAATAGCCTGGCGATCGTCACGGCGCCCGCATGGGCCTCGGCCCGCTCCAGCAAGTCGGCCGCGGCCACCCGCAGCACGGTTTCGCTCAGACGGTCCGCACGCAGCAGCATGCCCGCCCCCATGGCCACCACGCCCTGCATGTTGAGGAACTGATCCAGGTTGCTGGCGATGCCCAGCACGGGCACGCCAGCCGCCAGCGCCTGCTGGCTGGTGGGACTGCCGCCATTGCAAATCACCAGACGGGCGCGGCGCGCCGCCGCGTCGCCCGGCAGGAAGGGCGCCACCCGCGCATTGGCCGGCACCTGGTCCAGCGTGATCTTGCCCGCCGTGGCCGCGATCACCGTCACCTGCAGCGGCGCCAGCGCGCGCAGCACCAGCGGCAGCAAGCGCCCCTGGCCGGAACTGCCCAGCGTCACGTAGACGACCACCGTTTCCGGCGGCAGCGCCTCCCACCAGTCCGGCGTGGCGATCGCCGGCGACCAGATCACCGGCCCCAGATAGCCATGCTGGGCCGGCAATCCATTGGCGGGAAACATTTGCGGAATGTCGGTGTAGCAGGTGCGGTCGGCATCGGTGTAGACCGTGCGCAGATCGTAACCCAGCGAGTCGAGCCCGAAGCGCCGGCGCACCCGGTTCATCGGCCGGGTATGCAGCGCGAACGCCAGCGGCCGTACCGCGCGGAACAGGGAATTGGCCACGGCCAGCGGCAACAGCTTGCTCAGGCCGATTTCCGGCACCTGATAGCGCACCGCCACATAGGGGCTCCAGTAGGCATTGATCAGGGCAATATACGGCACCCCGGCCACCCGCGCCGACACCGATAGCGACAGGCGGAAGTCGCCGACGATGCGGTCCGGGCGCAACTCATTGATCAGGCGCAGGTCGTCTTCCACATAGCCGAGTAAAGTTTGCTCCTGGTACACGGGCTTGCCGGCTGCCAAGGCGGCGAGAAATTGCGCGCCCGGAATACTGTGGATGGCCCAGTGATTCAGTCCGCTTTGCTTGAAAAATTCTTCGTAGCCGGGCGCGCAGGCAAAGTGCAGCTCGTAGCGCTGCGGATCGAGCGCCTGGGCCAGCGCCAGCGGCCGCCCCACATGGGCCAGCGTGACGGCTTCGGCAATGAACAGGATTTTCTGGCGGGGCATGCAGGCTCGCTGGGACGTGGCGGAAGCGCCAGAATCCAGCTTGCTTTGCCCGGCGTGCTGCGGCTTTGATCTCGCACAAAGGTGCGCTGGCATGCAAAACGCAATTGTTGCGCCCCTCGTCCGAATCCTTGAGCTCGCCTGTCCCGATTAGACCTAGATCAAAGTCGCTCCAATATCGCGGGCATATATTTTTCTCCGTAGCAGCTCCCTCCCCTTAACGGCGCCCGGCGCCCCAGACCGCCACGCCCATGACAACAGCCCGCCGTTGTGAAAGCTAGCCCATGTTCAATTTCGAGCGCTCCGGACTTAGCCGAAAACTGACCATCATCTCGGTGCTCTCGACCGGCAGCGCCCTGCTATTCGTCTTCATCGCCTTCGCCGCCAGTTCGGTCGCCAGCCATGGCGAAAGCGAATTGCGCCAGCTCCATTCGCTGGCCGGCGTGATCGGCAACTACAGCATGCCCGCGCTGCGCCAGCGCGACCGCAGGCTAGCCGGCCAGACCCTGGCGGTGCTGCTGATCGAACCCGATGTGATCCAGGCCGTGCTGTTCGACCGCGACGGCCAGCCGCTGGTGCGCTACACCGCGCCCGGCCAGGACATCGACACCCTGCCCCTGCCGGGGCTCGATGCGGCGCGCCTGGCCCGCACCGAGAGCAGCAGCGAGCGCAGCGGCCCTGCCTGGAACGCCGGCCTGCGCCTCTATCTGCCGCTGCACGATGAACACGACGTCGTCGGCACCCTGGTGATCGACGGCGCGCCGCGCCATGTGTGGAACGATGTCGTGCTGCGCCTGGCGCTGGCGGCCGCCGCCAGCGCGCTGGCCTTCGCCGTTGCCGTGCTGATGGTGGCGCGCTTCCAGCACAGCATCGCCGATCCCATCGCCAAGCTGATCGCGGCGGCGCGCCAGGTCAGCTTGGACCATAGCTTCACCGAGCGCATCGAGCACCAGCGCAACGACGAACTGGGCACGCTGATCGACAGTTTCAACGCCATGCTGACCCAGGTGAACAACCGCGATTCCGCGCTGGCCCAGTACCGCGACCAGCTCGAGCGCCAGGTCAGCCTGCGCACCGAGCAGCTGGAAAAAGCCAAGAACGCCGCCGAATCGGCCAGCCGCGCCAAGAGCGCCTTCCTGGCCACCATGAGCCATGAAATCCGCACCCCGATGAACGGCGTGCTGGGCATGACCGAGCTGCTGCTGGCGACCCCGCTGTCGGAGCGCCAGCGCCACTACACCAGCATGGTGCAGCGCTCCGGTGAAACGCTGCTGGTGATCATCAACGACATCCTCGACTTCTCCAAGATCGAGGCGGGCAAGCTGACGGTGGAGTACATCCACTTCAATTTCCGCGAACTGCTCGACGATATCGACCACGTGTTTTCGCCGCAGGCCCAGGGCAAGGGGCTGCGGCTGGACTTCGCCATCGCCAACGATATCCCGGTGGCCATCTGCGGCGATCCGAACCGCCTGCGCCAGGTGATCGTCAACCTGCTGGGCAACGCGGTCAAGTTCACCGACGCCGGCCACATCACCGTGCGCGTGGCCGTCACCGCCGAGGATGCGCAATCGGTCAGCCTGCGCTTCGAGGTGCACGACACCGGCATCGGCGTCTCGCACGAGGCGCGCGCGCGCATCTTCGACTCCTTCTCCCAGGCCGACGGCTCGACCACCCGCAAGCACGGCGGCACCGGCCTGGGACTGGCGATCTCGCGCCAGCTCGTCGAGCTGATGGGCGGCAGCATCGGTGTCGACACCGCGCTGGGCCAGGGCTCGGTGTTCTGGTTCGCGGTGCGCTTCGACAAGCGCCGCGTCGATGCCGCCGATCCCGCTTTCGATCCGGCCGCCACCGAGAACTTGCGTGCGCTGGTGATCGATCCCAATGAATCGAGCCGCGCCGCCTTGCAGCGCCAGCTCGAAGCCTGGCGCATGGCCAGCAGCGGCGCTGGCGACGCCGCCCTGGCGCTGGAACTGCTGCGGCGCGCCGCCACGGCGGGCGCCGCCTACGACGTGGTCCTGCTCGATATGGAACTGCCGCGCACCAGCGGCCTGGCGCTGGCCGCCACCATCAAGGCCGATCCGGCCATCGCCGCCAGCCGCCTGCTGTTGCTCAGCAGCGAACGCGACGCCGCCGACAGCGTGCAGCGGCGCGCCGCCGGCGTCGCCTTCCAGCTGGTCAAACCGGCGCGCGACTGCGATCTGTACGACTGCATCATTGCGCCGCTGCGCGTGAGCGAGGGCGTGCGGCTGGCCCCGGCCCAGAGCAGCCGCCCCGCGCGGCCGGCCCGCGCGCGCCAGCGCCGCAAGGTGCTGCTGGCCGAGGACAATCCGGTCAATGTGGAAGTGGCCTGCGCCATGCTCGAAGGACTGGGACTGGAGGTGCGCCACGCCGTCAATGGCGAACAGGCGCTCGACGAGGTGCGCAGCGACGACTTCGACCTGATCCTGATGGATTGTCAGATGCCGGTGATGGACGGCTTTGCCGCCACCGCCGAAATCCGCCGCCACGAACAGCAGCAGGGCCGTGCGCGCACCCTGCCCATCATCGCCATCACCGCCAACGCGCTGCAGGGCGACCGCGAATCCTGCCTGGCCGCCGGCATGGACGACTATCTGAGCAAGCCCTTTACGCAGCAGGACCTGGGCCAGACCATCGCGCGCTGGATCAGCCTGCCGCGCGCGGCCACCGTGCACCATGCCGACCTGCCCGACCTGCCCGGCCAATCCGGCCAGGCCGCAGCGAGCGCGGTGGCGCCAGCACCGCGGCAGAGTGCCCGCAGCGCAGGGGCGCCGTCCGCCAACGTCAAGCCAGCCATGCCTTCCACGCCGGCCGCACGGCCCTCCTCCGCCGCCAAAGCGATCCCGCCCGCGCCCCAGGACGCGGCCCTGCCAGCCGCGCAGGCGACGCACCCACGCAGTCCGCCGCTGCCGGCACCGATGCCGGACACCGTCGGCATGGTCGCCGGTGCGTCCGCCGGCGCCACCTCGCCGCCCGGCGTGATCAACCGGCGCGCGCTCGACAACATTCGCGCCCTCAGCAGCGCCAACGGCGCCGCCCTGCTCGAACGCGTGCTGCACGCCTACATCGACGACACCCCCAGCCACCTCCAGGCGCTACGCCAGGCGGTGGCCGCCGCCAACACCGCCAGCCTGCGCCGCGTCGCGCACAGCCTCAAGTCCAGCAGCGCCAACGTCGGCGCCGACCTGCTGGCGCAGCTGAGCCGCGACATGGAAGCGCTGGGCCGCGATGAACACACCGATGGCGCCGCCGCCCTGCTGAGCGTGATGGAACGCGAGTTCAAGGCCGTGCACGCCGCGCTCAATACGATACTAGAAAAGGAAAGCTGATATGGCACCGCCCCTCTCCCCCAAACGCGGCCTGGTCCTGGTCGCCGACGACGATCCCGTCATGCGCCTGCTGATGCTGCAGATGCTTGAACAGGTCGGCCTCGACGTCATCGAAGCGTCCGACGGCCAGCAGGCGCTGACGCGCTTTCACGACCACCTGCCCGACCTGGTGCTGCTCGACGTCGACATGCCCGGCATGGACGGCTTCGCGGTCTGCCGCGCGATCCGCGAGAGCGAGCGCGAAGGCACCATCCCCATCATCATGGTCACCGGCGCCGACGAACTCGAAGCCGTCACCCAGGCCTATGAAGTGGGCGCCACCGACTTCGTCTCCAAGCCGATCAACTGGCCGGTGCTGGGCCACCGCGTGCTCTACGTGCTGCGGGCCAGCGACGCCATCGCGCGCCTGCGCATCGCCGACGCCCACAACCGCGCCGTGCTGGCCGCGATTCCCGACACCTTCTTCCGCCTCAACCGCGACGGCTACTACCTCGACTACGAGCAGGGCCATGCGCCGCACGCCGCCTTTGCCAGCGCCCGCTGCGTGGGCCAGCATGTGCGCGCGGTGCTGCCCGGCGACGTGGCCGAACGCCTGCTGGAACAGATGAACACCGTGCTCGACACCCAGCAACTGCGCTCGGTCGACTACGTGCTGCAGGGCCGCGACGCGCTCCAGCATTTCGAAACCCGGCTGGTCTCCACCGGCACCAACGAAGTACTGGGCATGGTGCGCGACATCAGCGAACGCAAACGCACCGAGGAGCAGATCCGCCGGCTGGCCTACTGCGACAGCCTGACCGGCATCCCGAACCGTCAGGCCTTCCTTGAAATGCTGCAGACCGAACTGGTACGCTCACGCCTGCAGAATAAAAAATTCGCCGTGCTGTTCATGGATCTGGATGCCTTCAAGCGCATCAACGACACGCTCGGCCACAACGTCGGCGACCTGCTGCTCAAGACCGTCTCCGAGCGCCTGCGCGAGACCATCCGCCCCAGCGACCTGGTGACCCGCGCCGAACAGCCCGGGAACAACCTGGCGCGCCTGGGCGGCGACGAGTTCACCATCCTGATTCCCGATCTGGAACGGGTCGAAAACGCCCTCAACGTGGCGCACCGCGTCAAGGAGGCGATGCGCCGGCCCTTCCTGATCGACGCGCACGAAATCTTCGTCACCGCCAGCATCGGCATCTCGCTGTATCCGCAGGATGGGCAGGACAGCGACTCCCTGCTCAAGTATGCCGACACCGCCATGTACCACGCCAAGAACTGCGGCAAGAACAACGCCAAGCTGTACAGCTCCTCGCTGACGATGCAGATCATGAGCCATGTGAAGCTGGAGGTCGGTCTACGCAAGGCCTTGCAGAACAACGAGCTGTATCTGCTGTACCAGCCGCAGATCGACGTATCGAGCGCGCAGATCGTCGGCGTGGAAGCGCTGGTGCGCTGGCGCCATCCCGAGCGCGGCATCGTCTCGCCCACCGAATTCATTCCGCTGGCCGAGGAGACCGGCCTGATCGTGCCGATCGGCGAGTGGGTGCTGCGCACCGCCTGCAACCAGGCGCGCGCCTGGCAGCAGGTCAGCCAGCGCCAGCTGCGCATGGCGGTCAACTTGTCGGCGCGCCAGTTCAAGGACGAGAACCTGACCCAGATCGTGCTCTCGGCCCTGCACGACACCGGGTTGGAGCCGCGCCTGCTGGAACTGGAGCTGACCGAAGGCACGCTGATGGACGACGCGCGCGCCACCATGGCCACGCTGGAGCAGTTGCGCGGCATCGGCGTGCGCCTGTCAATCGACGATTTCGGCACGGGATATTCGTCGATGAATTACCTCAAGCGCTTCGATGTGCGTGCGCTCAAGATCGACAAGAGTTTTATCAGCGGGCTGCCGCAGGACAGCGAGAACGCGGCCATCACCCGCGCCATCATCGCGATGGCGCACGGCTTGAAGATGGTGGTGGTGGCCGAAGGGGTGGAGACCGATGAGCAGCTGCTGCTGCTCGAGCAGTACGGCTGCGATATGGTGCAGGGCTACTACCTGGGCCATCCCTCGCCGCAGGAGACCATCACGCAGATGCTGCAGGAGCAGTGCAAGCCGCCGCGGCCGGTGCAGGCCAAGCTGCCGCTGGTGTAGAAGTAGGCCATGGCTACCCGCATGCCGCCTTCCTCATTAGAACCGACGGCAAAGAGCTGGGGTACGACCCGCCGGGTCGTCCCCCGGGGTTACGCCCTGGGTTTTAAAGGCGGCGGCAGCCCATTCAGATCACCCCATCACGCTTAAACTTGGCGATATCTTCCTCGTCATAGCCCAAACCGGCCAGCACGTCCGCATTGTGCTCGCCCAGCGTCGGCCCCAGCCACTTGGTCTTGCCCGGCGTGGCCGACAGCTTCGGCGAGATCGCCGGCAGCTTGACCGGCGTCCCATCGGCGAAGTGGTGCTGCTCGAACATCTCGCGCGCCAGGAATTGCGGGTCGCTCATCATGTCGCGCACCGAGTAGATCTTGCTGGCCGGGACATCGGCCGCCTTCAGCACATGCAAGGCCTGATCGATCAGCTGGGTATCGCACCAGGCCTGGATCGCCGCATCGATTTCCGCCGTGCGCGGCACCCGCCCATCATTGCGCGCCAATTGCGGATCGCCCGCCAGGTCGATGCGGCCAATGGCCAGCATCAGGCGCTTGAAGATCGCGTCGCCATTGCCGGCGATGACGATGTTGTCGCCCTCGCTGGTGGTATAGGTATTCGATGGCACGATGCCCGGCAGCGCGCCGCCGGTACGCTCGCGCACCACGCCGGCGTGGTCGAACTCCGGCACCAGCGATTCCATCAGATTGAACACGGACTCGTACAACGCCACGTCCACCATCTGGCCCTGCCCTTCCTTGCGGCCGCCGCTGGCATCGCGGTGGCGCAGCGCCATCATCGCACCGATCACCCCGTGCAGGGCCGCGACCGAATCGCCGATCGAGATGCCGACCCGCACCGGCGGCCGGTCCGGATGGCCCGACACATAGCGCAAGCCGCCCATCGACTCGCCCACCGCGCCGAAGCCCGGCAGGTCCTTCATCGGCCCGGTCTGGCCGAAGCCGGACAGGCGCACCATGATGGTGGCCGGGTTGACGGCCTTGAGCTGCTCGTAGCCCAGCTCCCACTTTTCCAGCACGCCGGGACGGTAGTTCTCGATGATGATGTCCGCTTCCAGCGCCAGCTGGCGCGCGATCGCGCGGCCACGCGCATCCTTCAGATTCAGCGTCAGGCTTTTCTTGTTGCGCGCCTGGACCGACCACCACAGCGAGGTGCCGTCCTTGAGCACGCGCCACTGGCGGATCGGGTCGCCGCCTTCGGGCGATTCGATCTTGATCACGTCGGCGCCGAATTCGGCCAGCATGCGGGCGCAGAAAGGCCCTGCGATCAGGGTGCCCAGTTCGAGCACCTTGATACCGGCCAGCGGGCCGGAAGAAACGGGAAGTGTCATGAGGTCAGGTCGTCCTGCGGTCGAGCATCGCGCGGGCGATCGTGCCCGCGTCGACGTATTCCAGTTCGCCGCCGACCGGCACACCGCGCGCCAGCCGGCTCACTTTGAGGCCGCGCGCCTTCAGCATCTCGCTGATGTAGTGCGCGGTCGCCTCGCCTTCGTTGGTGAAGTTGGTCGCCAGGACCACCTCGCCCACCTGGCCGTCGGTGGCGCGCGCCACCAGCTTTTCCAGATGGATGTCCTTCGGCCCGATGCCGTCCAGCGGCGACAGGCGCCCCATCAGCACGAAGTACAGGCCCTTGTAGGTCAGCGTCTGCTCGATCATCAGCTGATCGGCTGGCGTCTCCACCACGCACAGCAGATGGATGTCGCGGCCGCTGTCGCTGCAGGTGCTGCATACCTCGTCTTCGGTGAAGGTATTGCACAGGGCGCAGTGATGCACCGCCTCCACCGCCTGCTGCAGCGCGCGCGCCAGCATGGCCGCACCGTCGCGGTCATGCTGGAGCAGATGGAAAGCCATGCGCTGGGCCGACTTGGGGCCGATGCCGGGCAGCCGGCGCAGCGCTTCGGTCAGGAACTCAAGCGACTTGGACATGAAGGCGGCTTACCCGGCGGCCTTCCTTAGAAAGGCATCTTGAAGCCGGCAGGCAGATTCATGCCCGAGGTCAGGCCGCCCAGTTTTTCGGCGGAGGTGGCTTCGGCCTTGCGCACGGCGTCGTTGAAGGCGGCGGCGACCAGGTCTTCCAGCATGTCCTTGTCGTCGGCCAGCAGCGACGGATCGATGGTAACGCGCTTGACGTCGTTCTTGCAGGTCATGAGCACCTTCACCATGCCGGCGCCGGACTGGCCTTCGACTTCGATCAGGGCCAGCTGGTCCTGGGCTTTTTTCATATTGTCCTGCATTGCCTGTGCTTGTTTCATCAGGCCAGCCAGTTGGTTCTTCATCATGATGGTGTTCTCCGTAGATTAATTAGGGACAGAAAAATGGGGACAAAACAGGGTCAGCCTGCCATCGCGGCCGCGGCCGGAGGCGGCACGATCGAGCCGGGCACGATAAAGGCGCCGAACTCGCGGATCATGCTGTTGACGAAAGGATCGTTGGCGATGGTGTCCTCGGCGGCGCGCTGGCAGGCAGCGCGGTGCGCCTGCGCTTCCGCGCTGGCCGTGTACCAGACCGCGCCGAGCTCCGTTTCCACCCGCAGCGCGCGGCCAAAGCGTTCGGTCAGGGCGATCGTCAGCTTTTCCACATTGCCGGGCGTGCGCCAGGTTTCGATCGGGACGCGCAGATTGAACACGACGGTGTTGCCGTCCATGCCGCAGCCGGTCATCTCGGCCTGCATCGCCAACTGCTGCGCCACACCACGCAAAGGCAGTAGCGCCGCCACGGCGGGCCAGTTGCCGTCCCAGTCCAGATGTGGAACCGGTGTGATCACATAGGGATACGGCGCCTTGAGCGGCGCCGGCGCCGCGCGGGCCGGCATCACGACAGCCTGCTGCATCTGATCGGCGGGCGCCGTCTGGGCTACCGCCGTATCGTCGGAAAATTCGGTGACCCAGGGCGGCAGATCGTCTTCCTCGGCGGCCTGCTGCATTGCCTGGGGTGCCGCCTGCATCGCCTGGGGAGCCGCCTGCATGGGCTGAGCGGCCGGCTGCATCGACTGCGCCGCGGCTTGCGCGTAGTCCGCTTGCGGCGCCAGCTGATGCGTCGGCGCTTGCTCCGTTTGAGCGCTCGCCGCGCCATATGGAGCGGCCTGAGTGGGCATAGGCTGCGGCTGGATGGCTGACGCGGCACTACGCTGCTGCGCCGGCGCTTCCAGCACCGCGGTCTGGCCGCCGCCGAAGGCCGCTTCAGGCGGACTGTCTTCCCATGGTGCCGGGCGCCGCGCTGGCGCAGGCTCGCTCGGCTGCTCGATTACTGGCGCAGCGGCCGGTGCAAGCTGCGCAGGTGCCGGAGCCGGCACAGCCGCAACAGGCGCCGCCTGCACTGGCGCCGCCGCTGGTGCGCAAGCCGGTTCGCTTGACGGTGCCGGACGACCGCCGGTCTTGGACGCGGCGCGTGCCGCTTCCAGCGCCGCGTTCAACGCGGCCCGCGCGGGACTGATGGCTCCAGCACCGGAGGCCGCAGCGCTGGCGGCATGCTGTGCTGGCGCGGCATACGGTGCGGGTGCGGGTGCTGGTGCCTGCGCGGGTGCCGCAGCCGGTGTCGCGACATGAGCCGCCGCCGGCATCGCCGCTGGCGCCGCAGCCTGCGGCGCAAACGCATCCGCTGGAGCAGCCGGTGCCGCGGGTCGCGACGCGGGATAGTTTGCGGCTGGCGCGGCAGCAACCGATGCGGGCGCCGCTTCCGCGCGCGCCATCGCTGCGGCGGCACCTGCGACCACCGCCGCAGGCGTCACGCTGGCATGGCTGGCGCCCGCTTGCGCGGCGGCGCGTGCCGCCGGCGCCGCACCGCGTGCGGCAGCGGCAGCGGCAGCGGCCGCACCTGCGCGTCCACCAACGGCTGGCGCGGCGACAGGAACGCCTTCGGCGCCGCCTATGCCGGGCCGAAAGGCCAGCATGCGCAGCAACGTCATCGAGAAGCCCGCATATTCATCCGGCGCCAGGCCCAGCTCATTGCGGCCATGCACGGCGATCTGATAGTACAGCTGCACTTCTTCCGCATCAAAGGCCGCGGCCAGGCGCACGATATCGGCATATTCGGGCAAGTCCGTTGGCAGCGCCGCAGGCACCGTCTGCGCCAGCGCGATCCGGTGCAGCAAGGTACCCAGGTCCTGCAAGGCGCCGTTGTACGACAGGCTGCGTGTGGCCATTTCATCGGCCACCGCCAGCAGGTCGGCGCCATCCTGATTGGCCAGCGCGTCGAGCAAGCGCACCAGATACGACTGGTCCAGCGCGCCCAGCATGCCCTGCACCGCATCCAGCGTCACTTCGCCGGCCGCATAGGCGATCGCCTGGTCGGTCAGCGACAATGCGTCGCGCATCGAACCGTGCGCCCCCTGCGCCAGCAGGCGCAAGGCCGGCTGTTCGAAGGCGATGCCTTCCTGGCCCAGGATATTGTCCAGATGGCTGATGATATGCCCCGGCGGCATCTGCTTCAGATTGAACTGCAGGCAGCGCGACAGCACGGTGACGGGAATCTTTTGCGGATCGGTGGTCGCCAGGATGAACTTGACGTGCTCCGGCGGTTCTTCCAGCGTCTTCAGCATCGAGTTGAAGGCGTGGTTGGTCAGCATGTGCACCTCATCGATCATATAGACCTTGAAGCGCGCATTCGACGGTGCGTACACCGCCTGCTCCAGCAACTGCGCCATTTCGTCCACGCCGCGGTTCGACGCCGCATCCATCTCTATATAGTCGACGAAGCGGCCCGCATCGATCGCCGTACAGGCTTCGCACACGCCGCAGGGCGTAGCGGTGATGCCGCCATTACCGTCCGGCCCGATGCAGTTGAGCGATTTGGCCAGAATCCGCGACAGCGTCGTCTTGCCCACACCGCGCGTTCCGGTGAACAGATAGGCATGGTGCAGGCGGCCGCTGTGCAGCGCATGCGTGAGCGCGCGCACGACGTGCTCCTGGCCGACGAGCGTTTCGAAATTCTTGGGGCGGTATTTGCGGGCGAGGACTTGATAGGACATGCTGAGATTTTACCGTTAATAGCGAATGGAGTGCTCACGCTGCGGAAACAAAAAAAGCTGCCGAAGCAGCTTTCTGAGTATGTATCCCGAAGGAGGCGAGCCTGATCTGCGGCACTTATGGGTAATAGCCGTGGCTGCTTCGTTCCCGACCTGACCAGGTTAGCCATGCCACAATGCGCAGGGGCCCGCCAGGTGCAATTATAACCGACTTGGCAAATTCCGGTAGCCCCCGCGCAAGCGTCTTCGCCCCCATGACACGAACCTGTTTCAAAATGAGCGCGGCGAGGCGTGGCGACGAAGACAGTACACCTGTACGGCTAGGAGCCACAACGAAGCCGCGGTCTTTTTGAAACGGGTTCCTAGATACCCAGCTGCTGCCAGATCGAGTCAACCTTCGCCTTCACTTCCGGCGTCATCGCGATCGTCGTACCCCACTCCCGATTGGTCTCGCCCGGCCACTTATTGGTCGCATCGATCCCCATCTTGCTGCCCAGGCCACTGACCGGCGAGGCGAAGTCCAGGTAATCGATGGGCGTATTGTCGACCAGCGTGGTATCGCGTGTCGGATCGACGCGGGTGGTGATGGCCCAGATCACCTCTTTCCAGTCGCGGATATTCACATCCTCGTCCACCACCACGATGAACTTGGTATACATGAACTGGCGCAGGAAGCTCCACACCCCGAACATCACCCGCTTGGCGTGGCCGGCATACTGTTTCTTAATCTGCACCACTGCCATGCGGTAGCTGCAGCCTTCCGGCGGCAGATAGAAGTCGGTGATCTCGGTGAACTGCTTTTGCAGCAGCGGCACGAACACCTCGTTCAACGCCAGCCCCAGCACCGCCGGTTCGTCCGGCGGCTTGCCGGTGTAGGTCGAGTGGTAAATCGGGTTGCGCCGCATCGTAATGCGGTCGATCGTAAACACCGGAAAGGAATCCTGCTCATTGTAATAGCCGGTATGGTCGCCATACGGGCCTTCCAAAGCGTGCTCATAGCCGCTGGGATGGTTCTCATCCGGATAGATATGGCCTTCCAGCACGATTTCGGCCGAGGCCGGCACCCGCAGCTCGCTGCCGATGGCTTTCACCAGTTCGGTCCGGCTGCCGCGCAGCAGGCCGGCGAACTGGTATTCCGACAGGCTGTCGGGCACCGGCGTCACCGCACCTAATATAGTCGCCGGATCGGCGCCCAGCGCCACGCAGATCGGATACGGCTTGCCCTTGGTCTGCAGCGCGTGCTCGCGGAAGTCCAGCGCCCCGCCCCGGTGCGCCAGCCAGCGCATGATGACCTTGTTCGGCCCCAGCACCTGCTGGCGGTAAATACCCAGATTCTGGCGCTTTTTGTTCGGCCCCTTGGTAATGACCAGACCCCAGGTGATCAAGGGCGCGATATCGCCCGGCCAGCAATGCTGGATAGGCAACTTGGCCAGATCCACATCCTGCCCTTCCCAGACGATTTCCTGGCAGGGCGCGCCGCGCAATTCCTTGGGCGACATATCCCACACCGCCTTCACCAGCGAGCCCAGGCCCAGCAGATCCTTGAAATCCTTGGGCGGCTCCGGCTCTTTCAGGCGCGCCAGCACGTGGCCGATCTTGCGCAGCTCGCTGACGTCCTCGGCTCCCATGCCCAGCGCCACCCGGCGCGTGGTGCCGAACAGATTGCCCAGCACCGGCATGCTGTGCCCGGTGGGATTCTGGAACAGCAGAGCCGGTCCGCCGGCCCGCAAAGTACGGTCGCACACCTCGGTCATCTCTAAATGCGGAGAAACGGGCAAGGAAATGGACTTAAGTTCGTCCATTCGTTGCAGTTGAGAAATAAAATCTCGCAAATCAGTATATTTCATCTTTTTTTAATTTTTTTTGGTTGTGAACCACATTGCTTAGAAAACTAGGTCAAGTGGTTGATTTTATTGGTTTTACGAGTAATGCAAGCAAAAAAGTAAGACTTATAAGTAATAAAGAATCGATTTGTTAGTATTGACGCGATATAAAACGGCTTCTACAATTTGCCCTACTTGAAGAGGACATGGTCAATTGATCAATTTTTGTTGTCACTCATTCATTCACGGAGTCGGGGCTCCACATGGCATTTTAAGGAGTGTTTTCAAAAGGCGTCTGCCTTACCCCCGAAAAAGGTTGTATTGCGACTGATCGAATACCTCAGGGAAAGATCAGCTCAGGCAAGCAATTACGGCGTTCAACGCGCGCTCCCAGCGGCGGCGAACGATGCTATTTCTGATGCACGGCATTGGCAAGGTACGGCTGCGTTTCACATGCGGCGGGGATCGGCTCGTGGTGGACATTTCAGGGGATTTCTATGACTAATCGTTTTACTGGTGCAACTTCGATTGCCCGTCTCATGGCCAGCCAGCCAGCCGCGTGGATGCTCACGTCGCGCGTAACGGTACGCAGCGTGTTTACCACCGCCCAACACACCCTGACCATCTTCGGCGTCACCGCCCTGGTCGTTATCGCAGTATTGTTTGCCCGTCCTGACCTGGCCCAGCAACTGAGCCTGAGCCTGATGCCCGCACCAGCGCCGGAAGCGCCGGTCATCACCGCGCCTGCCCTGTCGGCCCTGATGGAGGCGCCAGCGTCGTCCACCGGCGTCAACAACGGCCCGCTGAGCCCGGCGGAAAAAGCCATGCTCGGTTCGCCGAAGCAGCAGCAGATGGTCACCTCCTGGCTGTCCAAGCGCTACCGCGTGGCTGGCGATGCCGCCAATATGCTGGTCTCGACCGCTTATACGACGGCACGCGAGATCAAACTGGACCCGCTGCTGATTCTGGCCGTGATGGCCATTGAATCGGGCCTGAACCCGTTCGCGGAAAGCCCGGTCGGCGCCCAGGGCCTGATGCAAGTCATGTCCAAGATCCACCACGCCCGCTTCCAGGAAATGGGCGGCGTACAGGCCGCGCTGAATCCGGTCGCCAACATCCGCGTCGGCTCGCTGATCCTGAAAGACTACGTCACCCGTGGCGGTTCGGTCGAAGCTGGTTTGAAAACCTATGTGGGCGCAGCTGCCTTCGAACACGACGACGGCTACGGCTCGCGCGTGCTGGCCGAATACAACCGCCTCAAGCAGGTTTCGGCAGGCAAGAAAGTACCGACCATCACCCCAATGATGGCAGCCGCACCGGCCGCCCCGGCGGTCCAGGCGGCACCGAAAGACCCTGCCGTCGCCAGCGCAGACAAAACCACCCATCCTGACCAGATCGCCGGCTTGTAAGATCAGCCTGCTGTCGCAAAAAAGCCCCCGTGCGGAGACGCCGGGGGCTTTTTTAATTCAACGGCAACAGGCCGGCGGCTTTTTTGAAAACCCATGGCGCAACCCTGGGGTACGACCCGGCGGGTCGTACCCCGGCTCTTTGCCGTGGGTTCAGGCTGTAGCCGGCGGCCCGCTTAGGTCTACACAACACAGCACTACTTCCAAAACCCTTCATGCGGCAGCGACGCTTCCGCCTCCAGCAGCGGCCCCACCACCTCCACCCGATGCTGCCCCCGCGCCAGCACTTCCCGGCATGGCAGCGAAAAAGTCGGATTCTCAGGATGCGCACCGGTCAGCGCCAGCAACTGGTGCTCGGACAGCGCATACACCACCCGCCCGATATTGGTCCAGTAAATCGCCCCGGCACACATGCAGCACGGTTCCGCACTGGTATACAGTGTGCAGCGCGCCAGTTGTTCCGGCGTCAGCAATTTGGCGGCCCTGGCGGCGGCCACCAGTTCCGCATGCTGGGTCGGATCGCCTTCCGGCGGCATCGAATTATTCCCGGCGCGCGCAATCACATTGCCATGCTCATCGGCCACCAGCGCCGCAAAGGGATGGCGCCCATCGTCGCGCGACTTGCGCGACAGGGCGATCGATTCACGCAGCAGCGCCAGGTCGCGCGGCGGCAGCATCGTTGCTGGATCGACATCATGCATCTTGACACTCTCCTTATCAGGCTGGCGCGGGCACGATGCCAGGGCCATCAGGCACAGTGTAAGCGTTTGGCGCTGGTTTGAGGTATCCGCGCGCCGCCAGGCCGTATTCGGCCCGCCAGAGCCCGCTCAGGCCCATTTCTGCTGATTTATCCTTTTTGCCATAAAAAAACCGCCGCGGGAGAGGCTCCGGCGACGGTGATTCTGGCAACGCAGGGCACGCGGCCCGCGTGATTTACCGCTTTTTGTCAGCAGCGACTTCGTCCGCGCGCAGGCGGGCGGCCAGCTTGTCGAGCACGCCATTGACGTACTTGTGGCCATCGATACCGCCAAAGGACTTGGACAGTTCCACCGCTTCGTTGATGACGACGCGGTAAGGAATTTCCAGATTGTTCTTCAGCTCGAAAGCGCCGATCAGCAGGATCGCGTGTTCGATCGGCGACAGTTCATTGATACCACGGTCGACCAGCGGCGCAAAGCTTTCGCGCAGGGCCACGGAATCCTTGATCGTGCCGTACAGCAGGACGGTGAAATGGTCGCCGTCGGCCTTGTCGAAGCCGTGGGCCGAACGGATATTGTTCACGACCGTGGTCGCGTCCTCATTGTTCAGCAGCCACTGGTACAGCCCCTGCAGCGCAAACTCACGCGCGCGGTGGCGCGGCGTGCGGTTCTTGCTAGGGTTGGCGTGCAAGTTTTTCTCAATCATGGTTTCCTACCTGTTCTTAAATACGTTCACTACAAATCCGGGCACGCGGCCAGACAGACTAGTCTGCCGGCCGCGCGCACCGTTCTTACTCGTCTTCGCCTGCGTCGGGATTCAATTCTTCCAGCGCGATGGCCAGATTGGCCATTTCCACAGCCACGCGGGCCGCTTCGGCGCCCTTGACGCTCATGCGCACTTCAGCCTGCTCATCGTTCTCGGTGGTCAGCACGGCGTTGGCGATCGGAATGCCGAAGTCCAGGCCGATGCGGGTGATGCCGGCGCCCGACTCGTTCGAGACCAGCTCGAAGTGGTAGGTTTCGCCGCGGATGATGGCGCCCAGCGCGATCAGCGCGTCGAATTGCTGTGATTCGGCCATTTTTTGCAGGATCAGCGGGATTTCCAGCGCGCCCGGCACGGTCACGTGCAGCACGTCTTCGTCCGCCACGCCCAGCGTTTTCAGCTCGCCCAGGCAAGCCGTCAGCAGGCCCTGGCATACCACGTCGTTGAAACGGGCTTGAACGATACCGACGCGCAAACCGTCGCCGGAGAAATTGCTTTCGTAGCTACCTACGGTCATGTGATGCCTCTTCTAAATAGGTTCAGTCAATTATACGAATACGAATCAAGCGTTCGGCTTGGCCAGGAAACCGGTGACTTCCAGATCGAAGCCTGTCATCGATGGCATTTTACGCGGGCTGGCCAGCAGTTTCATCTTGCTCACGCCCAGGTCGCGCAGAATCTGCGCGCCGATACCGTAGCTGCGCAGATCCATGCTGGCGGCGCGACCCTTGGGCTTGACTTCCGGCTTGTCGAGCGCGGCGAACTGGGCAAACATCTGCTCGGCCGTCTCTTCGCAGTTCAGCAGCACGATCACGCCGCGCTCGGAAGCCTTGATGGCCGCCAGCGATGCCGACACATTCCACGAGTGGGTGGTCGCTTCCGACTCCAGCAGATCGAGGATGGACACCGGCTGATGCACGCGCACCAGCGATTCCAGGCCCGGCTGCTGCTCGCCATGGACCAGCGCCAGGTGGGCCGAGCCGCTCGGCTTGTCGCGGAAGGCGATCATGCGGAAGCTGCCGTGGGCGGTGCGCAGTTCGCGCTCGGCCACACGCTCGACCAGCGATTCGGTCTGGCTGCGGTAGTGGATCAGGTCGGCGATGGTGCCGATCTTCAGGCCGTGTTCCTTGGCAAATTCCAGCAAGTCCGGCAGGCGCGCCATGGTGCCGTCGTCCTTCATGATCTCGCAGATCACCGACGCCGGCGTCAGGCCGGCCATCGCGGTCAGGTCGCAACCGGCTTCGGTATGACCTGCGCGCATCAGCACGCCGCCCTTTTGCGCTTTCAGCGGGAAGATGTGGCCGGGCTGGACGATGTCGCTCGGGCCGGTTTCCTTGGCCACGGCCACCTGGATGGTCTTGGCGCGGTCGGCCGCCGAGATACCGGTGGTCACGCCCTCGGCCGCCTCGATCGACACGGTGAAATTGGTGCCGAAGGCGGTGCCGTTACGGCTCGACATCATCGACAGATTGAGCGCGTCGCAGCGTTCCTCGGTCAGCGTCAGGCAGACCAGGCCGCGGGCGTGCTTGACCATGAAGTTAATCGCTTCAGGGGTCACAAAGTCAGCCGCAAGCACCAGATCGCCCTCGTTTTCACGGTCTTCCTCGTCGACCAGGATCACCATGCGGCCGAGACGCAACTCGGCAACGATTTCTTCGGTGCTGGAAATAGACATTTTTAATCCTTAATAGCTATGCAAGAACTTTTCTCAACCTGCTATTTTAAAGGATTTAAGGTCGCCCAACCGCCTTTGCGGTTTTTTATCCCGCCGTATAGAGCAATTATTCTGGATTTTTTACAAAGCTTGCCGTGCCGCCAAGCGGGCTGGGGAGGCCGGAACCGGACCTTGTGAGTCCGGCTCCGGCGAATTCGGTGGCGTGCGCGCGGCGCCGATGGGGTAGCGGGCCGGCAGGGTCGAAGCAAAGGCTGTCACGCCGATACAGCATTGCCGTAGTGATCAATCAGCGCCGCGCCAGCGTCGCCACCGTCCAGCTCAGGCCGGCCGTATCGGCCACTTGCGCAGGCAGGGCTGGTTTGGCAATCAGCAGCTCGCCTTTTACTTCGCCATCGATCTGGCGTTCCAGCGACATTTTCAGCAGTTTATTCGACGCGACAAACACATTGCGCGAGGCTGCCACCAGCTCCATCTTCTCGCCATCGTCCAGTTCCGCATACATGCGTTGACCACGGGAAGTCAGCGACAGGATCTGGCCATTGGACAACTCATATGCCCCCTGGTAGACATCGAAATTGGTCGCCCACTTATGCAGCCCCTGCTCCGGCACATCGATGCGCAGGCTCTGGCCTGGAACGCGCACCGTGTGCTGCTCATCGCTGGTCTGGGCCTGGACGCCCAGTGCCAGCGTTCCCGCCAGCACGCACAACATTACTCTTTTCATGATACCCCTCCGCTTGAATGGACCCGACGGCAACTTTACCGTTTGAGCACCGTTGCGGGCCTGGATCCGGAACCCGCACTTTTCAATATAGGTCAAATTTGGCGGGGGTCAGAAAATGTATCTGGTGCAATTCCCAGCATTTGATTGCAAAAATCAATATGCTTTTTGCCATGTCTTGTGATAGCACATGGCAAATAAGGCAGGCATATTTTTACGGCAGAACGTGGATTATTTGGCGGCGGCGATTCCGCCTACCGATACCATCCGTTCCACGTAGCGGGCGATCAGGTCGATTTCCAGGTTGACCTTGGCGCCTGCGCTCAAATGCTTGAGCGTCGTCATGGCGATGGTGTGGGGAATCAGGTTGATCGAGAACTGGCAGACCAGATCGCTGCCGCTGCCGATATCGGTGACGCGGTTGACCGTCAGCGAGACGCCGTTGACGACGATCGAGCCCTTGAACGCCAGGAACTTGGCCAGATCGTGCGGCGCTTCAATGACCAGTTCCCACGATTCACCGACCGACTCGAACTTGCGCACCACGCCCAGGCCATCGACGTGGCCCGACACCAGGTGGCCGCCCAGGCGCTCGGACAGGGTCAGCGCCTTTTCCAGGTTCACTTCGGTGGTGGTGTCCAGGCCGACGGTGCAGTTCAGGCTTTCGCGCGAGACGTCGACGCAGAAGCTGCTATCGGTTTTCTCGACCACGGTCATGCAGGCGCCGTTGATGGCGATCGAGTCGCCCAGCGCCACATCGGCCAGCGGCAGGCCGCCGGCGTCGATATTCAGGCGCACGCCTGCATCCAGGCCGCCTTCCAGTGGCTGTACCGAGCTGATTTTGCCGATCGCGGCGACGATTCCAGTAAACATGTGATACCAATCTTAAAGTGGGTTGAATCTGGCAAGGATACGCAAATCGCTGCCGACTTGCTGAACCTCATGGAATTTCAGGCGCATCTGCTGGTCCAGCGAGGTCAGCGCAGGCAAGGCGAACATGCCCTGCGCGTCGCCCAGCAAGGTGGGCGCCAGGTAGACCAGCAGCTCGTCCACGCAGCCTTCGCGCAGCAGCGAACCGTTGAGCTTGCCGCCGGCTTCGACGTGCAACTCATTGATCTGGCGCCGGCCCAGCTCGCGCATCAGCTCGGGCAGATCGACCTTGCCGGCCGGGTTGGGCAGCATAATGATCTCGGCCCCGGCCGCGCGCAAGGCGGCCTCCTTCTCGGGATGCGGCACGGCGGCGACGATCCAGCTGCCGCCGCCGGCCAGCACGCGGGCGGACGGATCGATATCGAGCCGGCTGTCGACGACGATGCGGCGCGGCTGGCGTGGCGTCTCGACGCCGCGTACATTCAGCTGTGGATCGTCCGCCTTGACGGTGCCGATGCCGGTCAGGATGGCGCAGGCGCGGGCGCGCCAGGCATGGCCGTCGGCGCGCGCTTCGGGACCGGTGATCCACTGGCTCTGATTGTTGTGCAGGGCGGTCATGCCATCCAGGCTGGCTGCGGTTTTCATCCGCACCCAGGGCAGGCCGCGGCGCATGCGCGAGAAGAAACCAATGTTCAGCTCGTAGGCCTGCTCGGCCAGCAGGCCGGTGCTGACGGCGATACCGGCCGCCGCCAGCTTGGCCATGCCCTGCCCGGCCACCAGCGGATTCGGGTCTTCCATCGCCGCGACGACCCGGCCCAGCCCGGCGCGCACCAGCGCATCCGAGCACGGCGGCGTGCGGCCGAAATGATTGCAGGGTTCCAGCGTGACGTAGGCGGTGGCGCCACGCACATCGTGGCCGCGCGCCTGCGCATCCTTCAGCGCCTGGATTTCAGCGTGATCGCTGCCGGCCGCCTGCGTCACGCCGGCGCCGATCACCTGTCCGTCGCGCACGATCACGCAACCGATATGGGGATTGGGCGAAGTGCTAAACAGTCCCTTGGCGGCCCATGCCAATGCCAGGCGCATGCCGTCTGTGTCGTCGCGTATTTCCACGTTTTCTCTTGTCTTGTTATCTTGTCTGGTTATCTTGCCTGCCGCTTGTCAGGGGCCGCCGGCACAGCCGCCCGGCTGGCCGGGGTCGCAGATCCGCGCCCGGCCCAGCATATTCACGGTAATCTGCCGCACTTCCGCGCCTTGCCGAAAGCTCAGCGTGCCCCAGTGTGCGGCCTGGCTGTTGCCGGCGGCACAGCTGCGCCCGGCTCCATTATATGCAATGTAGTAAGGCGGCGCGCCCGAGCTCAGATTGGCGCGGATATCGATCCCCTCGGCGACCGGACCATGCGTAAAAATATGCTCCTCGTCCGGGTCCGGCCGGCCATTGCCGTCGCGGTCCACAAACACCACCCAGCCCAGTTTCCACTGCGCGCCCGCCGGATCGAGCGGCGCCAGCTCCACCCGCCCGCCCCTGCCGATGGCCTGCGAGCGGGTCAGGTCGATGGCGGAGAACAACTCGTTGACGGCGCTGCGCAAGCGGCTGCGCGCCAGCAGCTGCTGATAGCTGGGCACGGCCGCGCCGCACAGCACGGCGCCGACCGTCAAGGCCAGCATCAGCTCGATCAAACTGGCGCCGGCCAGGCGCTCACGCATATGAGCTATCGCCCGCAGCGGCCCGCCGCCCCGACTGCCCGCCGGGCGACGCCTCACGGCCAGCACCCGGTCATGGGACCGCTGGCAGTGCGCAGGCCGTCGCTGCTGAGCTTCAACACCAGGCAATCCGCATCGCGAAAATGCGGATCGACCCTGTCGGTGCCGGGCGTGGCCGTCAACTCGATGCATGCGGCCAGGGTACTGCCTTCGCAGGCCTTGCCTTCGATCTCGTAGGCGCTGCGCGCCGCCGTGACACCGGACCACCATGTGAACGGCCGCGCCTCCGGCTCGCTGGCGTCCGCCGAAAAGGCGACATAACGATTGTTCTGCGTGAAAAACCGTTCCTGCTGCTGCATCAACATCAGTAGCGCCGCCTGCGCCTCGGTGCGGCGCGTGCGCACCACATAGCGCTGAAGCGAAGGCACGAGCTGCGAAGCGATCACCCCCAGGATAACGAGCACGATCATCAATTCAATCATCGTAAAGCCAGCATTCTTTTCCATACCGCCTCCCATCAAGTTGAATAAGCACGATCTGCCCGCGGTCCCGGTCCCTACCCCGGCTCCGGCTCCGGCGCATCTCATTTTTTAGCGGCGGCATGCAGCTCGCGCCAGTTGGCCACTTCGCGCCAGCTCAGCCGCCCGGCCTGCCTGAGCACCTTGACCTTGCCCGCCAGACCAGCCTTCACCGAACCGGCCCCGCTGAAGTTGACAATGGCGACGCTGCGGGTGGAACTGATTTGCCCGCTGGGGACGGGCGAGCCGCTGCTGGTCGCCGTCCGCAGCAGCAAAGGCGCCGCGCTGGGATAGTCGGGCTGCAGTACGGCGGTCGCGGCAGCCGTCCCAGCCAGCGCATCGACGACATAACTGCGGCCGCCCGCCGCCGCGCAAGGATCGCGCCCCGGCAGCAGCGTGTTGAAGAACAGCCGGCCGCCCTGCAGCACGCCGGCCGCAACGCTGCGCTCGCCAGCCGATTGGGAATCGGGGAAATCCATAAACCAGCCCTTGCTGTCCGCATCGAACTGGGCGGCCTCGATCGCATAGCCATCCTGGCCCGGCAAACTGCGCAGCCAGCGCTGGCTCAAGTCCTTCCGGCCACCGACCAGTTGCGCGGGCGATTCCAAGCCATCCCGTATCCCGTATAACGACTGGGCGGAAAAATCCGCAGGGCGCCTATCCGCCAGTTCGATCATCCGGCCGGTGCCAAACAGGATCAGATAGCCCCCGTCCGCGGTGAACACCACCTTGGGCTGCTGGGCAATCGGCTGGCGCCTCCCGAGGGCGTCCCGCGCAACAAACAGCGGCGCCTTGCCGGCCCCAGGCCCGACGGCATTGCTCCACGGCGCATTGCCATCGAAGTCGAAACGCCACAGATTGCCTTGCAGATCGCCGGCGTAGGCATAGCGCAGCGCGCCATCCCTATCCGGCACCAATGCCGGCGGACCAAGCGCGTTTGCCTGTGTGGGCTCGGCGATGGGGGTTTGCAGGCGGTAGTAGTTATGATTGAGCCGCCATGGCGCATCGGCCTGCTTGTCCAAGGCCAGCAGGAATAAGGCGCCCTTGCCGGCGGCGCTGCGATGGCCATCGTCGTCGTAATTGTTCATCCCGCTGGCGACGATGGCGAAATGACGGAAGTCCGCGTCATCCTTGCTGAGCCGCACCCGCAGGCGCGCCAGTTGCGGCAGCCCGGTGACGTTGCCTATCATGGGATCGTCGCGGTCGGTGAATTCCCACAGCGCAGTTCCCCTGCCCAGCTGTTCAGGGTCGCTGACATCCAGCGCGAACACGCCCTGCGCGCCGCCGCCCATGCCGGAAACGAGCACGGTTTTCCAATGACCATCCAGGTAGACTTCGCCGGCGCTGGCCGGGCCATCCACGTAGGCCCGGTGCAGATAGGCCGGGCTGCTCAGTTCATTCAGGGAAGCGATCAAGGCCTCCGGCACATAGGCATAGCGCTCGCTGCCGTCGGCCGCATCGAAGGCGTGCAGCATGCCATCGTTGGCACCAAGATAGACCATGGGGCGGCGCGCTTTGCTGCGCTGAAAAAACGCGGCATAGTCCACGCCCTGCCCTGCGGCGGAAGCGGGGCCGACCAGCACCGCTGCGGCATGTACGGAGTCACCCAGCAGACTGGTCCGCCGGCGAAATATTGTTCCCTCCAGACCGCGCTCACCGCGCAGGTAAGCCAGGCGCTGCTGGCCCAAGCCATCCGGGCGGGAGCGCAGACTACCCAGCGATGCCGGCGCCCTGTCCAGCGCGCTACGCTGCTGCGGCGTCAAGGCATCCCATTCGAACGGAATCGACACCAGCGTGCCATCGGCGTTGATGGCCGAGGTGTGAATATTGCGCAGGCCGGGCTGTGGCCGGCCCGCCTGGAGCTGGTCGCCCGTCAGCATCGCGGCCGCGTCCCATAGCACCGCGCCGCTCGTGATGGCCAGGCCGTTCCCGGGATCGGCGGAAATGCCGCTGCCAGCGCCGCTGCCGCCGCCGCCCTGCACCGCCAGCGTATAGCGCGCGAAGTGCCCGCTCCAGTCGCGCATGTCGTATTCGGGCTGAAACACATCAACTGCACCTGCGCCACGCACCGCACCGACAGCCGGCGCGCCGCGCTGCAACGCCGGCCCGCCCGCACTGGACGTCAAGCATGCCGCGGTGAGCGGCGCGGCCGCGATGTCCAGCGTTGGCGGCGCCGCCAGTGCGGGTAGCGCCGCGCAGCACATGAGCAGCAGCAAGCGCGAATGCAGACGCTTCCCCTTCCAGCCCAATAAGGTCAAACACCAAGCACGCGCGTTGATCATCACCGTCTCCTAGTCCGCCTTGCGGTACACCGTTTGCAATACCACCTCCGTGCCGGGCCGGGCTCCAAAGCCCATCGCCGTCACGCGGTAGATGTAAGCGGGCGCCGGCCCCGCCTCCTCGCCTGGCTGATGATCCGGCAGCCGCTCGATCACATAGCGCGGTCGGCGGAACGGCAAAAATCCGTCTCCGGTCTGCATGGCCGCGCCGGTGAACTGCCCATGGGTGACGGCTTCCCCACCCCCTTCATCACCCGGCAAATCCACCCGTTGCCAGGCTGGGGCAGCATTCGCATCGTCCGCACCATCCGCACCTCCGCTGGCACACAATCCCTGGCTGACGCCACTGCCGCATCCGTCCGCGAACCCCAGCGCGCCGTCATCGCCAAACAGTGCGCCGCGGCCCGTACCGGCATCGGAACCGCCGCCTTGAATATCGCGCTCCGCGTCCATGATTCCATCCTCCGCCGCCTGAAACGCCGTGTGCCGGTCGCGCTCCGAGCGCGCCGCCTTTTCGCCCTGCCACGCGATCCGTGCCGCCGATGCGCCAAACAGCAGAACCGCGATCAGCATCAGCATCGACACCACCATCGTGATGCCGCGCTGGCGCCGGACCAATTGATAGGTGGCCGCCATTGTCAAGCGCTCCGGTTGCGCAAAAATATGGTGGTCGAGAATATCCGCCGGGCGCGCATCCGCAGGACCTCCGGCAGCTTCTGCTCCTCGATCTGCGCGCCTGTATCGGCGCCGGCCAAACCGGCATACGCGCGCCCGAACAGATCGAAGCGCATCGGCGCGCTCTCGGCCCGCGATCCCGTTTCGCCATGCAGCAGCAGGGCCAGCTTCACGCTGCACACACGCTTCCAGTGGCTCAGCCGGCGCAGCTCCCGCGCCCGCTGAGCAGGCGCCGTGCCAGCCAGGAGCATGGCCTGGTCGAGCGCATCGACACCACTGGCGTTGATATAGGTGTTGGGCGTGCCGTCCGGCGGCGTATCGGTATCGAGGCCATACAGCACCTGAAAGGAATCGACACCACGTACCACGGCATCCGCGCCCCAGCCATTGGCGCCACGGTATTTGCAGCGCAGTTCCGCTTCGCCGCCGGCATCTTCCGCCACGTAGAAAATGCTCCAGCCGCGCGCAGCGGCCGACTGCTGCCCCGGCACGGCAAACCCTCCGCAGTTGATGACTGAACCATCGCCATTGCCGCCGGCGCCAGAGCCACTGAAGCGCAAGGCCAGCACATCGCTGCCATTCACCGCGCCCGACAGCGGCGCCGTGATGCCGTCGCTGCCCCGGCTCAGGGAACGCGCGTCGAGCCCCGCGACGCTGGCTTCGGCATCGGCCGCCAGACCGGCAGGCGCCTGCTCCTCATCCCAGTTCACGTAAGAAGCCTGACGCACGGCTTGCGCCACCACCTCCAGGGCATAGCGTCCGCCATCGTGCAGACGCATGCTTTCCGTGTTGTTGCGGTAGTTGCTGCTGGCCGCGACCAGCAAGGCGCTGGCCGCCAACAGCACCAGCATGCCGATCCCCATGGACACGATGACCTCCGCCATCGCCAGCCCACGCTGAAGAAGGAGCGGCCTCATTGCAGCGCACCGACCGGTAGTGCCACACCCGGCGCAAAATCGCCGTCATCGTCCAGCAGCGGCCTACCATCCGGATTCTTGGCGCGCCATCCCACCTTGATCACCACCGGCGCGGCCGCATCGCCCTGGCACTGCCAGCGCAAATGTCCGCCCTGAAAAGGATTGCTGTCGCGGCAGATCACAGCGCGGCCCGCAGGTAAAGCCTCGCTGACCTGGCGCTTCAATTCATACAGATCGAATTCGGCCAGCTCGGCGCTGGCGCAAGCGCCCGCGCCAAGGCACAGCGGCGACGGTGGCGCGGGATCTGGATCGGCCAGCGCATCGTAGCGCCAGCCCAGATAAGGGTTGGCGCCACCCGCGGCGCGCATGGCCGGCGCATTGGCGCGCATGCTGTCGGCCATGCCGGCGGCCATATGCATCGCCTGCGACAGCAGCAGCGACTGATGCCGCGTCTGCAGCGCCGTCAGCTGCATCGCCGCGCCGCCAACGATACCAAGGGCCAGCACCACTATCGCAATGAGCACTTCGACCAGCGAAAAGCCGGTAGCGCAAACGGGTCGCATCGCACACCTCCACAAGAAATCGGGGAACTGCGAAGTTATCAGCGCGCGCCAGCGGCCACATGCGATGCATCAAACGCAAGGCAACATGGGGTGACAGGTGGAAATGATGGTGAATCGAAAGTATCGAGCGGCGAAAACCGGGGCGTGCGCGCAGACCCGCACAAGGCGCAAGTCAATCAGCAGGGGGATGGAAATACATGCGGAATTATGGAGGGAGGGCCAGTCTAAACCCCTACCCTTAGGAAGAACTCAACGAAGAACTAGTCCTTGCGTGGCTTGCGTTCCTGGCCCACTTCGGCGATGGCGTTCTGGAACTCGGCCAGGTCTTCGAAGTTCTTGTACACCGAAGCAAAGCGGATATAGGCGATCTTGTCCAGGCGTTTGAGCTCCTGCATCACCAGCTCGCCGATATAGCCGGAATCGACTTCGCGCTGACCGCTGGTCAGCAGCTTTTCCTCGATCGACAGAATCGCCGCATCCAGCGACGCCGCCGCCACCGGGCGCTTGCGCAGGGCCAGCATCAGGCTGCCGCGCAGCTTGGCGCTGGCATACTCGGTACGGCTGCCATTTTTCTTGACCACGAATGGCATGATCAATTCGATCCGCTCATACGTGGTAAATCGTTTATCACATTTACCACAGCGCCGACGCCGGCGTATGGCGTCCCCTTCCTCGGATACGCGGGTATCGAGGACTTGCGTTTCTTCATGCTGACAGAAGGGACATTTCATCTGATTGCGCTAGCCATTCAAAAGGTTTGCATAGCCATTCAAGACAGGGCGCCCGCCACTGCAACAGCTGCGGGCGCCCCGTTCACACTACAACTTAAGCGTAGACCGGGAAAGCGTCGGCCAGTACTTTGACTGCCGCTTTCACGCGCTCGATGGTGGCCGCGTCATGCGGGTTGTCGAGTACGTCGGCGATCAGGTGAGCGACTTGTTCCGCTTCCTTCTCTTTGAAGCCGCGGGTGGTCATCGCCGGGCTGCCCAGACGGATACCCGAAGTCACGAATGGCTTTTGCGGATCGTTAGGGATGCCGTTCTTGTTGGTGGTGATGTGCGCCGAACCCAGGATCGCTTCGGCTTCCTTGCCGGTCAGGTTCTTGGCGCGCAGGTCAACCAGCATCACGTGCGATTCGGTACCGCCGGAGACGATGCGCAGACCGCGCGCGATCAGGGTCTTGGCCAGCACGTCGGCGTTTTTCACCACTTGCTGCTGGTAGACCTTGAACTCTGGCTGCAGCGCTTCCTGGAAGGCCACTGCCTTACCAGCGATCACGTGCATCAGCGGGCCGCCCTGGATACCTGGGAAGATGGCCGAGTTGATGATCTTCTCGTGCTCAGCCTTCATCAGGATGATGCCGCCGCGTGGGCCGCGCAGCGATTTGTGCGTGGTCGAGGTGACGAAGTCGGCGTGCGGCACCGGGTTAGGGTACAGGCCAGCGGCGATCAGACCGGCGTAGTGCGCCATGTCGACCATGAAATAGGCGCCAACGGCCTTGGCCACAGCGGCGAAACGCTCGAAGTCGATTTTTTTCGAGAAGGCCGACGCGCCGGCGATGATCAGCTTGGGCTTGTGCTCTTTGGCCAGCGCTTCCATGGCGACGTAGTCGATGTCTTCCGCTTCGGTCAGGCCGTAGGAGACGACGTTGAACCATTTGCCGGACATATTGAGCGGCATACCGTGGGTCAGGTGACCACCTTCGGCCAGCGACATGCCCATGATGGTGTCGCCTGGTTTCAGCACGGCGAAGAACACGCCCTGGTTAGCCTGCGAACCCGAGTTAGGCTGAACGTTGGCCGCTTCGGCGCCGAACAGTTTTTTCACGCGGTCGATCGCCAGTTGCTCGACGACGTCGACGTATTCGCAGCCGCCGTAGTAGCGCTTGCCTGGGTAGCCTTCGGCGTACTTATTGGTCAGCTGGGAACCTTGCGCTTCCATCACGGCAGGCGAGGTGTAGTTTTCCGACGCGATCAGTTCGATATGGTCGTGCTGGCGCGTGTTTTCCTTCTGGATAGCGCTCAACAGTTCCGGGTCGACTTTGGCGAGGGTGTGGTCTTTTGCGAACATGAAAACTCCAATCGATTAGATTAACTTTGTGACAAACAGTTGGATCGAATGAGGGAAGCCGATAGCGGAAAGGCAGCCTCTTCGTGCAATTCCATCGGTGGGCTGCCCAGGCGAACGGCTGATGAAATCTCACGTTCCCCGGTGGATGCCCACCTTTCGCTGCCGGACCGCACGCACCTGGAAAACACACCGGTGGGGATCGCTACAGCTTTTCGCCAGTCACGTGAGACGTAATGGAAGCCAAATTGTAAGTTAAGTGCCCAATTAGAGCAAGGAAAGGGTTATCCATTAGTTAACGTTCCCGCCTTTTTCCTGCGATGGACTGGCCCGGGTAGGCATTTCGGCTACAATTTTGCCAGCCTAGCACTCACCTATTCATCGCCTATTCATCGCCCTTTCTATAGTTCAAGGAAACATCATGATCGTCTTCATCACGGGCGCCAGCTCCGGTTTCGGCGCCGCCATGGCCCGCGTATTCGCCGCTGCGGGCCACAAAGTACTGCTCAGCGGCCGCCGCGCCGACCGCCTGCAAGCCCTGGCCGGCGAGCTGGGCGACGCTGCCTTCGCCATCGAGCTGGACGTCACCAGCAAGGCCTCGATCCAGTCCGCGCTGGACGGCCTGCCCGCCGCATGGCGCGACATTGACGTCCTGATCAACAACGCCGGCCTGGCGCTGGGCACCGCCCCGGCCCATCAAGCCTCGCTGGACGACTGGGAAACCATGATCGCCACCAACTGCGGCGGCCTGGTCGCCATGACCCGCGCCCTGCTGCCGGCCATGGTCGCGCGCGGCTCCGGCACCGTGATCAATATCGGCTCCACCGCCGGCGCCTATCCTTACCCGGGCGGCAATGTCTATGGCGCCACCAAGGCCTTTGTCGAACAGTTCACCTTGAACCTGCGTGCCGACCTGGTGGGCACCGGCGTGCGCGCCACCAATCTGGCGCCCGGTCTGGCCGGCGGCACCGAATTCTCGAATGTGCGCTTCAAGGGCGATGACGCGGCCGCCGCCAAGATTTACGAAGGCACCCAGCCGCTGACACCGGAAGATATTGCCAACATGACATTGTGGGTCGCCACCCTGCCCGCCCACATCAATATCAACCAGCTGGAGGTGATGCCGACTTGCCAGGGCTTCTCGCCGTTCACCATCAAGCGTAGCGGGGTGTAATAAAAGCGCCGGCGCATTGATTAACACCCACGGCGTAAAACTGGGGTACGACCCGGCGGGTCGTACCCCAGCTCTTTGCCGTGGGTTCTAAAAACAGCGCCGGCACCTTGGCCGCAAAACTAAAAACCCCGCCAACCCACCCCTGTTTATATCCCAACAATACGTAAGCGGTTGTTACAAAGCTTGGCAAATTACTCCTAGTCAGTTCTACTTGCACCCGGCGCAACTTCTCGCTTTGCTGTCGAACAAACCACGTATATTTCGCTTTTCACAGCAATTCATCCCGCCAAAGCTGCAACACGCGCGGCAAACTCGCGTAAAATGTTGCTCAATCTCACTAGTGTAAAAATAATATGGCAGCAGAGTTCACCTGGAATGTCCGTGTCTACTACGAAGACACAGACGCCGGCGGTATTGTCTATTATGCAAATTACCTGAAATTCTTTGAACGCGCCCGCACCGAGTGGCTGCGCGCGATCGGCGTTGGCCAGCACGAATTGCTGGCCACCCATGACGCCATGTTCGTCGTCAAAAACGTCAGCGCCGACTATCACGCGCCAGCCAAGCTCGATGATGTACTAAAATTAACGTTGAAAATCGAAAAAATGGGCCGCGCGTCCCTCGTGTTCGTACAGGAAGCGTGGTGCGGCGACACTTTGCTCAACTCGGCCCGGGTCAAAGTGGCTTGCGTCGATTCCGCCCTGCGCCCACGCGCGGTTCCATCCGAAGTCGCAGCCAAAATGCGTGATGTCGTCGTTGACTGACGCCGCTTATTCTATCCAGACTGATACCCAATGAACGTCACTCAAGACCTGTCCTTCCTTTCCCTCATCACCAATGCCCACCTGATCGTGCAACTGATCATGGCGCTGCTGCTCGGCATCTCGCTGACCAGCTGGAGCTATATCTTCAGCAAGATGTTCGCCGTACGCAGCGCGCGCAAGCAGACCATCGCCTTCGAAAAAACCTTCTGGGCCGGCGGCAGCCTGCACGCCCTGCACCAGAACGCCGGCAGCAACCGCGCTGAAAATGGCGCACTGGCGCGCATCTTCGAAGCCGGCATGGGCGAGTTCATCAAAGGTAAGGCCTCCTACGGCAGCCGCGACGCCCTCGACGTCGGCGCCGTACTCGACGGCGCCCGCCGCGCCATGCGCGCCGCCTTCCAGCGCGAGATGGATGTACTTGAATCGCACCTGGCCTTCCTGGCCTCGGTCGGCTCGGTCTCCCCTTACATTGGTCTGCTGGGCACCGTCTGGGGCATCATGAACGCCTTCCGTGGCCTGGCCAATGTGCAGCAGGCAACCCTGGCCGCGGTCGCACCCGGCATCGCCGAAGCGCTGATCGCCACCGCCATCGGCCTGTTCGCCGCCATTCCAGCCGTGGTCGCCTACAACCGTTTTTCGCACGACATCGACCGCCTGGCCATCCGCTTCGAGAGCTTTGTGGAAGAATTCTCGAACATCCTGCAACGGCAGTCGCGTTAATTTGGGGAGCGAGATCATGGGATCGTCCTTTAACAGCAGCATGCGCGGCGGCCGGGGCCGCAAGTTCAAGTCCGAGATCAACGTCGTGCCTTACATCGACGTGATGCTGGTACTGCTGATCATCTTCATGGTCATGCCCTCGTCCAACAACCCTAGCGTGGTCGACCTGCCGAACGCGGAAAAAACCACCCGTCCGCCCGACGACTACATCCAGATCGTGCTCAAACCGAATGGCGCGCTGTCGATCGGCATCCAGGGCAAGAACCAGGAAGCGCCGGAAACCGCGCCTAACCGCGACGCCCTGCTGAAAAAGCTGCGCGTGCTGCACAGCGACAACCCGGACTATCCGGTGCTGATCGCCGGCGACAAGGAAAGCAAGTACGACGACGTGATCCAGCTGATCTCCGAATCGAAGAAGATGGGCATCAACCGGGTTGGCCTGGCCACCAAGTAAAGCGACATAGTGCACACCATGAATCCGGCAAACGCAGGCGGCCCCTACAAGGTACCGCGCGCAAACGATGGCTGGCGCTCGCTCGCGCTGGCCGGGGCCATGCACGCCGGCTTGCTGCTGTTCCTGTGGATAGGCGTGAGCTGGCAGAACAACGACCCGGTCGCGGTGGAAGCCGAAGTCTGGGACATGAAGGTGCAAAGCGCCGCGCCGCCGCCCGCCCCTGCCCCGGAACCCACGCCGGAGCCGGAACCGACGCCCGCCGTGAAGCCGCCGCCACCGGTCGCGCCGCCGGTGGAAGCGCCGCCGACGCCGAAGGAGCCGGACATCAAGCTGGAACGCCTGAAAGCCAAGCTCAAGGCCGAGAAGGAAAAGCAGGAAGCGCAGAAGGAAGAGCGCCTGAAGAAACTGGCCGACGAGAAACAGGCCAAGCTGGACGCGAAGAAACTCGCCGAGCAAAAACTGAAGGACGAGAAGGCCGAGAAAGAACAGACGGAAAAAGACAAGAAGGATCTGGCCGACAAGAAGCTGCAAGCGGAAAAACTGGCCAAGGCCAAGGAAAAAGCCGCCGCCGAGAAAGCGCGCGCCGCCGAAATGAGCCGCATCACCGGCGCGGTAGGCAATGGCAGCAGCGGCACCGCCGCCAAGTCCACCGCCCCGCGCTCGGACGCCAGCTATGAGGCGGCGATCCGCGCCAAGATCAAGAGCAATCTGGTCTGGAGCGGCACCGACGACACGCTCAGCGCCACCTTCAAGATTACCCAGTTGCCGACGGGGGAAATTATCGGCGTACGCAAGACCAAAAGCAGCGGTGCGGCAGCATATGACAGCGCAGTGGAGAATGCGATCTCGAAGTCCTCGCCCTTGCCGAAGAAAAAAGACGGTACGGTGGAGCGGGAATTTGTTGCTGATTTCAATATGAAAGATTTGCACTGATATGAAAAAACTGAACCAGATCGTCTTCTACGCCACCCTGGCGCTGAGCGCCGGCGCCGCCCAGGCCCAGATGCGGATCGAGATTTCCGGCGTCGGCAGCAACCAGATTCCGGTGGCCGTGGCCGCCTTCGCCGATGAATCCGTCGCCCCCCAGCAGATTTCCGCCATCATCAAGGCCGACCTGGAGCGCAGCGGCGCCTTCAAGATCATCGACGCCGGCACCATCAGCGACGTCAACAACATCGACTACAGCGCCTGGAAGGCGCGCGGCGCCGACGCACTGGTCGTGGGCACCGTCGCGCAGCTGGCCGACGGCCGCTTCGACGTGCGCTACAAGCTGCTCGACACCGTCAAGAGCAGCAAGCTGTCCCAGCTCGACCAGGCGCTGGCGCCCCAGTTCACCCGCCTGTCGGCCCACAAGATCGCCGACGACGTCTACCTGAAGCTGACCGGCACCCGTGGCGCCTTCGCCACCCGCATCGCCTACGTGACCCAGGAAGGCCGCAACTACCGCCTGGAAGTGGCCGACGCCGACGGCGAAGGCGTGCAGGTCGCGCTGCGCTCGAACGAACCGATCATCTCGCCATCGTGGTCGCCGGACGGCACCAAGGTCGCCTACGTCTCCTTCGAGCAGAAAAAACCCGTGGTCTATGTGCAGAACCTGGTGACGCGCGCGCGCACCGTGGTGGCCAATGAAAAAGGCAGCAATTCGGCACCTTCGTGGTCGCCGGACGGCAGCAAGCTGGCCGTGGCCCTGTCCAAGGATGGCCACACCCAGGTCTACACCGTCAACGCCGACGGCTCCAGCCTGCGCCGCGTCTCCAACAGCGCCGGCATCGACACCGAGCCGCAATTCTCGGCCGACGGCCAGAGCATCTACTTCACCAGCGACCGCAGCGGCGGCCCGCAGATCTACCGCATGGGTAGCGGCGGCGGCGAAGCCAAGCGCGTCACCTTCGGCGGCGCCTACAACATCAGCCCGCGCATCGCCTCCGACGGCAAGACCCTGGCCTTCATTTCCCGCCGCGACGGCAACTTCCAGCTGTATGCGCTGGACCTGGCCAGCGGCCAGGAAGTGCGCCTGTCCGACACCACCAGCGACGAGTCGCCAAGTTTCTCGCCGAACGGCAAATACATCATGTACGCCACCGAATCGGGCCGCCGCAAGTCGCTGGCCATCGTCTCGGTGGACGGCCGCATCAAACAACGCCTGACTACTCAGGCGGGCAATATCAAGGAGCCCACCTGGGGTCCTTTCATGCAGTAAAAAAGCAGTAAAATTCACAGTCCACAACCAGGAGAGTCAACATGCGTAAACTGAGCAGCTTAGCTTTTGTCATTACCACCGCAGCCATTCTGTCTGCTTGCAGCACCCCAGTGAAACTGGCCGAACCAGCTCCTGTGGTTGAAAAACCAGTGGGCAAGCCAGCCGCCGTGGCCGACACCCGCACCGTCGCCCCGGTCGAAACCAAATCGATCGATCCACTGGACGATCCAAAAGGCGTACTGGCAGCGCGCAGCGTCTACTTCGACTTCAACAGCTATGTTGTGCGTGACGACGGCAAATCGGTGGTGGAAAACCACTCCGGCTACCTGACTAAAAACAAAAACCGCTCGATCCTGATCCAAGGTAACACCGATGAACGCGGCGGCGCCGAGTACAACCTGGCACTGGGCCAGAAGCGTGCGGAAGCCGTGCGTAAAGCGATGACCACCCTGGGCGTGCCAGAGTCGCAGATCGAAGCCGTATCGCTGGGTAAAGAAAAACCAAAAGCCACCGGCAGCAACGAAGAAGCATGGGCGCAAAACCGTCGTGCAGACATCGTCTACAAGTAATTTGCACTTCCCAAGTGCCGGGTCACAGGCATAATACGGGGCGGCGCGCGGATCAATCCGCGCCCTGCCCCGTTTTTTTTGCCGATATTTTTGTACGATCCGTTTGCCCGATCCGACAGCACGATCCGAATTGAAAGCGCCCGACATGACACTATTCTCCCCTTCCCGCCTGGCTGCCGCCCTGCTGGCCGCGAGCGCCCTGCTGCCGCTGCACGCCTCCGCCGCCCTGTTTGACGACGACGAAGCGCGCAAAGCCATCCTCGACCTGCGCGCCAAGGTCGAATCGATCCGCCTGGACCTGCAAAACCGCATCGACGTCAAGGCCGACAAGTCCAGCACGCTCGACCTGGTCAACCAGAACGAACTGACCATGCAGGAAATCAACAAGCTGCGCGGCCAGGTCGAAGTACTGGCCAATGAATTGTCGAATGCCCAGAAGCGCCAGAAAGATTTTTACGTCGACCTCGACAACCGCCTGCGCAAGCTCGAACCGCGCGAAGTCAACATCGACGGCAAGGCCGCCTCGGTCGACCCTTCCGAGCAGAAATCGTATGACGCCGCGCTGGCCGTGTTCAAGTCCGGCGACTACAAGGCCGCCGCCACCGCGCTGCAAGACTTCGTGCGCATGCACCCCGAGTCCGGCTACGCCGCCAACGCCCAATACTGGCTGGGCAACGCCTACTACGCCCAGCGCGACTGCAAGAGCGCCATCGCAGCCCAGCTGGTGGTCCTGAAATCCTACCCGGACAGCCCGAAAGCGGCCGACGCCATGCTCAACATCGCCAGCTGCCAGACCGAGCTGAAGGACAAAGCCGCCAAGAAGACGCTGCAGGACCTGATCAAGCAATACCCCGACTCCACCGCCGCCGCGACCGCCAAAGAGCGCCTGGGCGCCAAATAAGCCCCCTGGCGGGGACGTCACGCCCCCGTCAGCCCGCAACACCGAGCAAGGGTTCGCCCGCAGCTTCACAACAAGTCACCTGCGGCTTCACAACGGGGTCAGACCCTGCGGGTCTGACCCCAGCCCTTCGCCCTGGGTTTATGCTTGGTTTTGCGCCTTGGGTTTGCCGATTTGCAGGTTTAAAACCCGCCCGCCGCACAAACAATGTCCGTAGAGCATTTGACAGTCCAGCCAGTTCCCCCTATAATCTCGCTTCTTTCGGGGGTCGTTAGCTCAGCTGGTAGAGCAGCGGACTTTTAATCCGTTGGTCGCAGGTTCGAATCCCGCACGGCCTACCACCGAATAGAAGCAGTAAAAAGAAGGACTTACGTTGTTGTGGTTCTTTTTGCAGTAAAGCAGTCCTTGGGTCGTTAGCTCAGCTGGTAGAGCAGCGGACTTTTAATCCGTTGGTCGCAGGTTCGAATCCCGCACGGCCTACCAAGAATTCTCAGAAAAGCCCACGAATTTCGGTTCGTGGGCTTTTTTGTTCTCTGGTCCATTTCTGGTCCCTCCTCTCCTATCTCTTCGCATGTGGCCGGTGTAGATTACCATCTGGGGGATACAAGGAGGCGAAATGAAACCAGCGACACGCCCACCTGCGCGAAGCAGACGGTACTGACCGCTCCTTATTGTCCGCGTAATTACTGCACCGCAACCTTGATCGGATTCTTGGTTTCGCACCTCAGACGATCTGGTAGTGCACCAGCTTGAGGCCTCCCAACTGTCCAAAATCCATTTTCATACTTCCAGAGCGGAGCAGGTCTACGGGGTACATTGAGATACAGCAGACTCTTGATATCGATCAAGACGGGAAGCGCCTCCGCGAAATAAGCATGAGCCGGAATATCATCGGGGACAAGCGATACAACATTATCGATCCCAGGGATAATTACCTGTGGCGAATCGCCGCATCCAACACGGGGATATTGATGGACGATATCCGATGCATGCACGGCATAGTCATACGGAGAAAGGTAAACGGTAGTATTGCTAGCTACTTTAAGGTAACTTGGTGCCAGCTGTGCGAATAGGTCACGATCAACGTCCGCCGCTGCCAAAATGACCTGTCCAAACTTCATACGTTGCTGATCCGATACGCTAACAAGACTAGCTGCGACCGTACGGAGGAAAGCGCGATTTCCCATGCTATGGACAATGACATGAACTTTTCGCGGTCCCGCGCCCTCCATCACGGAACTGAGAAAAGCACGTAAGTAGACTTCGCTAGCGTCCACTGTTGCCTCATCGACGGTATACTCTTTAATGGAATTACGAGCAGCCCACGAAAAGAGCATCATACTATTTTGTGGTATTTCCAAGTCAGCACCAATTTGGGCGGCGCGAATGGCGGCGTCATCAAATGAATTATTGAACCCATGGATAAAAACAACGACAAAATCATCCTGTGGATGTCGTTCCGCTTTAATTCCGCTGCGCATAACCTTCACAAACTGAACAGAACCTGACATTGCTTCAACTCTATTCACATTAAGTCGCGTATCGTTTTGCCATGGCCAAAAGGGGCTTTCTCCTGTCGATCCGGTTATATGTCCTTTGGGAATCCGAACCCAGACTCGACCATAATTAACTTGTGAATCACGCTGAGATGAATAGTTGCTTCCAGTTGCCTTGCGAGTGGTACCAAACAAAACAGGGTAAAGGCGATCCTCTGTTGTGGGCTCGGGCGAAACTGTGATGGGTAAACTGGCACGAATTCCCGTAACCATCACCGCATCTTCACTAGGCTTGAAAATCCCCGCGCAACCCACCATTAGCAAAGAAAAGAATATAACCAATAATTTCCTTACCTCAGACATGATAGCCCCCAATTTATTGACTTCTTTTATTTTCTTTCGCCCCACCAAATAACCCAATAACACTCAGCATTAACTCCAATTAATATGATTCTTTGTGAGCTCCTTATAATTGGAATCAATGTGAATCTTATGCAGTATATTTGAATTAGTCTTCAAGTATTTGAGGATTTCTTTAATCCTGTCGCTTATCACATTTTTCTCGACTATATGAATAGTATTCACCATGTTGTTTTGACAAATCTTATTGTCAAGCATTCCCCGCACCTCATTGGAATGCATGGCTAAGAGCAGCAAGATAACGTTTTGATCACCAAGCATTGAGAAGAATTTATCATACAATGGCTTACCTGCTGGAGATACTCCCTCGCAATATGGAATCCCTTTACCGACCCTGCAAATCAAAACCGTCTTTATGATTTTTTGGGCACGCTCTAGAGGTATATCTTTCTCACTGGCGATATACGATAGGATATGCCGCATGTGCGGTGATTCATTGTAATAGTTATCCCAACTGTAACGTGCATCTAATAAATTATCAGCATGGCCATCCAATTCGATAATTCTCGACTCCAGCGACTTATATTTATTCCCTCCGCAAAAATCAAAGAACTCACTACCTAGCTGATACTTATCATGGTAAAGATTGTTCTTATAACCATCAATTGCCACGCCTAGCTTATACTTGACATCCTCACTTGCCTTGTTCCAGATATGTGGCGAAACAAGCGAGATATTTTTTCTTACGATTGCATCCGTCTTATCGGATACATAAACACCAAATATACTATTAAGTAGATTATCTGTGTTTTGCAACGAGAGTTCAGCAAGTGGCTTCTCCATGCTCTTGACAGCAGCTGGATCAAGCACTATTGCAGATTTCTTGAGATTATCAATGAATGCACGAATCTGAATTGCGGACTCAGATGGTTGATCATTCAATACGTCAGATACGCAGGTTTGCAACCAACCTAAGAGCTCAAACGCATTAATTGAATAAGAATTTGGGTGCGATGCGCCAATATCATTTCGCATCGTCAGAATGTGCATCAATTTTGTGTAGACAATATCGGAAATCAACTCCAGTTTTCGGCAAGTGTTAATAAGAGTATTGTCCTTTAGCCCCGCCAAATCCTCTTCGGTTTGATACAAATCTCGGCGAGAACCTCCAGTAGCCGCATCAAAAAACATATCTAGACCATATACTACCGCTTTTTTCCTTAAGGTTAGTACAACTTCATTCCAAATATAATTAAGTGAAGCGTCGAATAATCCGATAGCTGCGCCAGCGACAAACTTCGAAAGGTAGCGGGCATCTTGTCGTGTCTTGGGATCAAGCGATTGAACGAAGGCGGGAAGGTTGGCTTCAATCTTCTGGCGCTCAGGTAGAGAAGCAATGATGTTTTCGGTTGGTAGACCTAGATATGACAGATACTCTTCGAAGCGCGTGGTATCCGCAGTAGTTAAGGAATTGGATTGCTGCGCAGCAATGGCATTTGACATATTATAGCCCTGTGTGAAATATTTAAATAATTAAACTAAAAACCAGCTTTAAACTGTTGAATTACATTCTTCAATCGTCGCAATAGATCATCATATGTTACGACATCAACGATATTCTTATTTTGTCGGCGATAAACTTCAAAATCTCGCCGCTGGGCATCAGTCATTTCATGGTCACGCCCCATAATAACAATACCGCACGGATTGGTAATCTTTATTTGCAGCCCTGGCGGTAATCGATCTATATACTTCTTGGTTAGATAGGTTTCCCCAACGCTTCCCCATCGTCCTAGATGGAAGATATATTTCTCAACCTGCATTATCGAACCTGAAAGTTCTCGTAGTGGAATGTGATTTCCCCTATAAAGTGATTCAGTCATCACGCATTTGCGAAACGGCTGCTTGATTTCAATGACATCCACATTCCCCGCAGCATCTACGAGCATAATGTCAATTTGCTTATCTGTATTGTTTCCAACGTCCTTGAGCGGAACCGATTTAAATGCTGCGATGTACTTGGAGTTTAATAACCTGACTATCTCCAAAATTTTCTCTTGCCAAACGGGCTCGGTATAGCCGTCTTCAGAACGAAGCATATCTTCCAACTGAGATGACAAGAACTCAAACTTCGCAATTTCCGCCTCGCGAAATCGTTGAATGTAACTCACCGACCGAGCTTTGACACGCTTCGCCACGTATTGACGAAGTAATGCTTCACCGTCAACTTGTGCATCAGTATATTGACGAAGAATCGCGCCAACTCTAGCGATAACATACCGCTTAAGCTCGTAGCCGGTAGGAAACTGCTGGACGAGCCGCTCATACTCAATAAGAGGAATGGAATCAGGGGCGTTACCACCGATTACAATGCGACTGGGCATCAGCTTTGCAGCCACACCTAGAATCGAAGTCTTCGCTTCTGTACTAAACCATTTCCAAGTCGGGCTAGCATCCCGTGCAATCAACACAGGCATTCCAACGCGCAAGATCATTGGATCAAATACGAAATAGTTATCGACTGCGGTAGCGACTTTAAATCGCATAACACGATCATCCATCCAAGGCAGATCACCGTCGTCAGCCTCGGATCTTGCATCAAGCTCATCCTGATAAACTTGCGCAAAATTGGCCTGCGTCAAATGATACGTGCCCTTAATAAAGAGCTCCTCACCTTGGCTGAACTTAGTATGAACCCAAGAGTCATCATCTCTCGGGCGATAAATCAAGTGAAGCTCATCTCCTAAAGCTTCAAATTCGACAGCCAATTTACTCATTTCAGTCAATTAGTGAGAGAGTTCGATCATTAATGACAATGGAGAGCGGCCCACCGATATTGGCACCGCCCTTTCTGAGGATAGCACTCTTGCCAATTCGAAATACTCACAGATTGTCACACCACGCCCTTGCTATTGGTGTACGTCGTTCTCTGGGGGATATAGGGAGCGGGAATAAAACCGACTGCCGCTCTGTCGAGGCTTTGTTCTATATGGGGCTCTATGCCGTTTCCAGTGGAAATTGACTTTAGACCGCGGCCAGCGCGGCCAGGGTCTGGTCTGGTCTGGCATTCGGACACGATCTCATCCGAACCTACAACGTAAAGCGCGAGGTCATTGAGTTGCTTCAAGTCCACATGCTCCGCTCCAGCATACTCTCGTCGGACACCATTCCCAACGGAGCCGGCCATGCGTACCACCCCAGACAACGAACTCGCATTCGAAAACGCGATCAAATCACTAGAAGCAACGACCGCAAGCCTAGGCGTGCACTTGGAAGTTGACTCCGCCGCCCGCCGAACGTATGCCCGCGAAGTGGCTACCATGTCAGCTAAGCTGCGGTCAGATGTCGCCAATGGGCGTCTGAGTTGGGCTCAGGCGGCAAAAGAAGCGCAAATGACTCGCAATGCGGTCATGGAAATAATAAGGTCCCGTAGCACGCCGATTGGACGAGCGCTAGCGCAAAAATTGAAATTGACCGGTTATACTTTTAACGAGCTCATTGCTGGCAAAACACTGCAGCTGTTCGGTAGCCACGCCATATTTGAAAAACTCAGCAGTCTGCAGCAGAATAAAATATTTGCAGCCATCGTCACGTCGGCTGGCAAAGCAAATCCAAAGGTTTCCGCCAGCCTGACTCGTCTTTCGTTCGTCGGAAGAGGTCTAATTTTCATCTCAGTCGCGCTATCCACTTACCATATTGTTACAGCGAAAAACAAAGTCAAAGCTACCAAGCGAGAACTGACAACCATTGGCGCCGGAATTGGCGGCAGTATTGCCGCCGGAGCATTGGCTGGCCTGGCCTGCGGTCCGGCAGCACCGGTTTGCGTGACAGTGGGATCCTTTGTCGGAGGTGCAGTTGCTGCCTTCGGTGCAGGGTATATTTGGTAAGGAAAATCATGCGTCTCCTTTCGCCCTCAGAGTTTTCCATCCGCCTATCGCAACCCTATACCAGCAAGAATTTGGCTACGTCTGAGATTCTGTTCGATGACACCCCTACCGGCATTATTTTGACGGGACAGGTATTGGAGGCCGCGCTTGAATGGTGCGACTACACCGTTGCATTTTTGACCGACGATATCATTCACGAGGATATGCTGAGGATCTATATGTTCAATGCGAACCATCAAGTAATTGATTCCGCCGTTCTCGGTGCGATGTATTCAACCGGCGTATTCCGCGACCTCAACCTGATCGAGCCAAATACGCTCACCTTCACATTCATCGGTGGCATTACTTGGCGGCTGATCCTGCTTCCCGAGGCGGAGTTTTCCCTGCCGTTCATTTCAGATCCACGAGGGGTAAGTAGGCCGCTCAAGTTTTTCAGACGGTTCAGACTGCTGGGCAAGCCACTGCCGGAAACCAGCAGATAAATTCCGTTCGTAGCGACGCTACTCATCTGTGCGGCATCCAACGCGCCTGCTGATGGTCTCAACAAGCCGCATTCACTCCACCTCTTGCGAACCAAACATTTGCAACGCGTGCTTCGATTAGTACGATCAAGAAATTGACATCAAGCAGGCACGGCAGCTATACCATCGACACCACCATCGCCCCCTATACCTCCTTGCACGCCTACAAGGGGCGCGCGCTGAACGGTATCTGGGTCACGGCGCCCTATCTGCACAACGGCTCGGTGCCAACCTTGTACGACCTGCTGTTGCCGGCCGCGTGCCCGCCCGACGACAAGAAGGCCGAGTGCCGGCCAGCCACCTTCCAGATCGGATCGCGCGAGTTCGATCCCGTCAAGGTGGGAATGCGGAGCGAGTACTACGCCGGCTTCACCTATAACACCCGCTTGCCAGGCAACAGCAACGCCGGCCACGAGTACGGCACCGCCGCCATCGTCAAAGACGGTAAAACCGTGCCGCCACTGAGCAAAGAAGACCGCCCCGATCTGCTCGACTATCTGAAAGCGCAATAAGGTTAATTGGCCTTGCTAGACAGGGTCGAGGCCAGTATAATCGCGGCCCTTCGGGTCGTTAGCTCAGCTGGTAGAGCAGCGGACTTTTAATCCGTTGGTCGCAGGTTCGAATCCCGCACGGCCTACCACGAATACAGCAGTACAGATCAGGCTTACCCGCTGCTGCGGGTAAGCCTTTTTTGCATCACGGTTCTTTCGCGACAACCCCGATCGTCCCCAGCCACGTTTCAAGCAGCGAAGGCCACTGCGTGATCGGAAGCGCGGTAGGACGAAGTCCGAACGCATGTTTGCCACCAGCGAACAAGTGCATTTCAACGGGCACCTTCGCCTTCTTCAGCGCCGCGTAATAAAGAAGAGAAAACTCCACCGGGTCCACCGGGTCGTCTTGCGCATGCAGCAGCAATGTCGGCGGCGTCTGACTGTTAACGACAATGCTTGGATTCAGCCTCGACAGGTCATGCTCATAGTTTGCCGACATATGCCCGGGATAGAGCGACACCGCAAAATCAGGACGACAACTTTCATTGTCAGCCGCATCGACTGGCTTGTAGATGCGCTTGGGATGGGTGCTGATTGCCGCGACCAGATGACCACCCGCCGAAAATCCCAGAACACCAATCTTGTTCGGATCAATTCTCCATTCGGCAGCGTGGTGACGCAGCAGACCCACGGTTCTTTGCGCGTCTTGCAAGGCCGTGTGTACTTTGGGAATGACGCGCTTGTTGCGCACCGGGTCCCAATGCGGCCCCGAACCAGGCACGCGATACTTCAACAGCACGCAGGTCACACCGATCGACGTCAGCCAGTCGCACACCTCCGTGCCCTCCAGATCGATGGCCAGTATCCGATAGCCCCCGCCAGGAAAAACGACGACCGCCGCGCCAGTGTTCTTGCCCGTCGGCGAATAAATGGTCATCGTGGGACGCAGGACGTTCGCTACCTCAAGCCAGGGCTTGCCTGCGACGAGCGCATCGTCACGCAGCCTCATTTCCTCTTCGGGGCCAGTGCTCGCTTGTGCATTGGGTACCGCACCAGGCCAGATCGGCAATTGCGCGTGCCCGGACGACGGTTGCCACGCTTCCGCGCACACGTTCACAGAAACAAATAGCGCTAACGCCGGGAGTGAATATTTCAAAGAACTTCCATTACTAAGTAAGATAACGGAAATCTTATCGGAAATATAAAATATTATCCAGGACCGTCCAGGGGCAGACTGCCGATGATTTGCCTCAGTATTTATCCACAATCTTCTGCCACACCGGATCGCCATCGAGCTTCTTGATGACCGGTGCCAGCTTCTCGTGCACGTGGCGATAGGCATGTGGAACCAGGAAGCGCCGCTCGGTAGGCTGGCCCGGCACATGCGCGTACTGGAACTTGCCCTGCAAGCGATTGGCCTTGACGTAGTAATTGATCACCGTCTCGGACACGATAATGCAATCGACCCGGCTCAACAACAACTTGGAAATATTCTTTTCCTCGCTCAGGGCGTCGTTGCGCAGCAATCCATGCTGGACGATCCACTGATCGGTGCCAGGGTAGACATAGCCCAAGGTGAGCCCGACCGTCGTCCCCGGCAGCGTCGCCGGCGATTCAGGATGGACGGGCTTTTTGATATTGGAAACGAGAATGAAATTATCAACGGCGAAAGGCTGAGTCCATAGATACTTGGTCTGGGCGACATCATCAAACCACTGCGGCATCATGCCGATGATGATGCCGTGGATGCTGCCCTCTTCCAGCTTGACCTGCAGGCGCTTGCGCGGCACGTATTCCAGCTGGAAGGTGAAGTTGCCCAGTTTCTGACGATTCAGGTAATTAATCAGGTCGGAATATAGCCCGCGCTGCTCATCGATGACCAGCGGCGCAAAATTGGCGCTGGTATAGACCGTGATCACTTCCGCCTGGCACAGCCCGGCCGCCGTGCATGAAAAGGCCAACATCGATGCTGACAGGTAAGGTCTCATGGTGTGGAAATCATAGCATGCAACAAATGAAGCCCGAATTTCCAGCCCAAGACAATTCAAGCCAGGTCGTTCAAGCCCACGCCGTCGAAAATTTTCGGCATGCATTTTTCCACCCTGGCTTCTCGGGTTTTGGATTGTTTGGCGGCGGCGAAATGCAGCAGATAGGCGCGCTGGCGGCCCGGCGTCAGCGCCTCGAACGCCGCTTTCAGGGCAGGGATTTCATCCAGCTTGTGCTGGAATTCCTCGGGCACCGCGAATTCCTCGGTCTTCTTGAAATCCACTTTCAAGCCAGATTTTTCCACCTTGATGGCTTCACGGATATAGGCTTTGATGACCGATGCTATCTCGTCCACTTGCTGCGGACTGGTGAAGCGGATCTGGCGTGTAGCCTGGGTATTTTCGGTTTGCTGGATCAGCACGCCTTTCGTATCCTTCAGCAAGGCGCCCTTGAAAAACAGGATCGCGCAATACTCCTTGAAGACATGGATCAGGACGATATTGCTGTCTTCAAAGGTGTAGCAGGGAACGCCCCACTTCAAGCCTTCCTCCAGGTCGCAATCGAGAATAAGCTCGCGCAATTTCGCCAGTTCCAGCTGCCATTTCTTGGACTCATTGATATAGTCATCGACCTTGGAACTCATGCCGTCTCCTTTCATCGCATGTTTTACCTGTGGTGAAATCATACGCTTTTTTTTAAGCTTGCTACGCCGGGTCAGACGCCCTCTTCCGCCAGACAAGCCCGCCCGCGACCCATTTGCTTGGCACGGTACAGGGCGGTATCGGCCCGCTGAATCAGCGCCTCCGCGCTGCTATCGCGCTCCGGCTGTATCGAGGCGACGCCGACGCTGATGGTGACAACCGAGTCGACTGCGGAATCGAGATGCTCGATGCGCAGCGCGCGCACGGCGGCCTCGATCCGTTTGGCGATCAACAGCGCTCCCTCGGAATCGGTCTCGGGCAACAGGCAAACAAACTCTTCACCCCCGTAGCGGGCGGCCAGGTCGGAGGGCCGGTTCATTTCGGCCGCCATCGCCGACGCCACCCGTTTCAGGCAGTCGTCGCCGGCCTGATGGCCGTAGCGGTCGTTGTACTTCTTGAAGAAATCCACATCGATCATCAGCAAGCCCAGCGGAAAACGGCTGCGGCCGCAGCGCCGCAGCTCGATGTCGAGCTGCTCGTTCAGATAGCGGCGGTTGGCAATGCCGGTCAAGCCATCGGCGAAAGCCATCGCGCGCAACGCATCGACCTGGAATTTGAACTGCAAATGGGCTTGCACGCGGTTGCGCAAGGTCAGCGGATTGACGGGCTTGTTAACGAAATCGTTGCCGCCCGCTATCCAGCAGGCGTTCTCCTCATCGGGGAGTGAGCCGGCCGTCACAAAAATAACGGAAATGCCATTGGTATCGGGATGTTGCTTGAGCTGCCGGCACACTTCCAGGCCATCCATGCCTGGCATCATGACATCGAGCAAAACCAGGTCGGGCATGGCCTTCCTGCACAGCTCCAGCGCCTGCTCGCCACTGGTGGCGACCAGTACCTCGTATTCCTTCGCCAGGATCTGATGCAGGGCGTGGATGTTGACCGGCTGGTCGTCGACCACCAGAATACGCCCGTGCCGTCCATCCGCCTGAAAAGGAAGAGTCATGGGAAGTTCCATTCACGAAGGTTCGCTTGAAAGCTGTTTCAAAATCGTATCACATTGCTGTACCGCAATTGCAAATTCGAATTGTTCGATCGCGCTGTTGAGCGGAGCAAACTCGGCCCGCATCCGCTCACCGAAATCGCGCTGAAGCTGCTCAAACAGGGACAGGGCATCGAGGCTGGAATTGTCGAGCAACTGGCGCAGCGTGACCAGGGCCGCCGGCAGCCCTGCCATATCCACGCCGTCGCCTGAGCCGGACGGCGTGTCCCCCTCCAGCTGTTGCGCCAGGTCCCGCCCATCCTGCCCCGCCTGCTCGGCCGCCACGACCAGCTGCGCGTGCGCCAGCGCCCAAGACGCGGCCGAGAATTCCCCGTGCAGCGAGCGCTCCATCCGGTCGGCCACGTCGGCCAGCGCATCGGCCCCCACCGTGCCTGCCACGCCCTTTAAGCTATGCAGGGCGGCGGCGGCCGGGCGCTGCCGCTCCTCGGGCAAGACGGCCGGCAGCTGGGCGATCACCTCGGCAATTTCCGCGACAAAATGGCGTAAGGCGCGCCGGTAAAACAGCGCATTACCGCCGAAGCGCGCCAGCGCCCGCTCCCCGTTGATACCGGGCCGCTGCAAATGGACGGCGGACGAAGGCTCGACCTTATCGACCTTATCGACCTTATCGACAGCGTCGATGGCGGCCGGCGGCCGGCCCGTATGCCGCAGAATGGTCGCAACCAGATGCGTCAGGTCGAACGGTTTTCCCACGTGGTCGTTCATGCCCGCGTCGAGCGCATCCTTGCGGTCGCTGTCCAGGGCATTGGCCGTCATGGCGATGATCGGCAAATCGCGCATCGCCAGCTCGCCGCGGATCGCCCGCGCCGCCGTATAACCATCCATCTCCGGCATCTGTATATCCATCAGCACGCAGTCGAAGGCGGGACTGGCGTGGCGCACGGCCTCGATCGCGGCACGGCCATCGCCGGCCACCTCGACGCTGGCGCCATCGTTGCTGAGCAATTCAAACGCCACCTGCTGGTTGGTCGGATTATCCTCGACCACCAGCAGGCGCAAACCGATCAATCGCCGCTGCCCTACTTTCACGCCGTGCGCGGTGATGCCGAACAGGTGCAAGGCCGCGCCTGCATCGGCCACGGCATCGAACAGCATGGAGCCGGTGACCGGCTTGATCACCACGCCATCGAGCACGCCTTGCGCGCCGTCCTGCTGCATCATTTGCACATTGTGGCCATGGGCGGTCACCATGATGATGGGGGTCGGACGATCGGCCGGTAGCACTTTGCGGATCCGCAGGCAGGTCTCCCAGCCATCGATGCCATGCATATGCCAATCGACGAAAATGACATCGTAGTTGTTACCGTCCTGGCCCTGAAGCGCCGCCAGCGCCTGCTCGCCGCTGTCGACCGCATCGACGTTCCAGCCGAATTTCCCCAGCATGGCGATCATCGACTCCCGTGCCGACTGGTGATCATCGATCACCAGGCAACTCAGACCGCGCAAGGTGCTCAGGTCACGCTGTGGCGCCGCCGCGGCAGCAGCGCGCCGGCAACTGATGCTGAAACTGAAGGTGCTGCCCTGCCCAACCGTGCTCTCGACCGTCAGCAAGCCATCCATCAGGGACACCAGGCGCTGGCAGATCGCCAGGCCGAGGCCGGAACCGCCATAGCGCCGCGCGGTCGACGCCTCCGCCTGCGAAAAGCCGTCGAAAATGCGCTGGCATTGCTCGGCCGAGATTCCGATGCCGGTATCGCGGATGGAAAAGCCCAGGCGCAGCGCTAGCGGGTCCGCCTCGGGCCCGCTAGCGCCGTCCGTCGCCAGCAAACCGACCTTGATCACCACCTCGCCTTGCTGGGTGAATTTGACGGCGTTGCCGGCCAGGTTGATCAGCACCTGCTGCAGGCGCATCGAGTCGCCCGTCACCCACTCCGGCAAATCGGCGGCGAGTTCGTAGCGGATATCGATGTCCCTCTCCCCCACATTGGCCGACAGGATCACCCCCGTCTCGCGCAGCATCTGGTCCATGCTGAAGGGGTGCAGGTCGAGCGCCAGCTTGCCCGCCTCGACCCGGGAAAAATCGAGGATGTCGTTGAGGATGCCCAGCAGGGTACGTCCCGCCACTTCTGCCTTGTCGGCATAGTCAAACTGCTTGGGGGCTAGCTCGGTCTGCTTGAGCAGGGTCAGCATGCCCAGCACTGCGTTCATCGGCGACCGGATTTCATGGCTCATATTGGCCAGGAACTCGGACTTGGCGCGGTTCGCCACATCGGCTTCCAGTTTCGCGACCCGCAGCACTTCTTCCGCCTCGTACTGCGAGGTGATATCGCGATTGATGCCGAGCACGCGCACCGCCTTTCCCTGCGCATCGCGTTCGACCGATGCGGCGGCCTGTATATAGCGCAGCTGCCCATCCGCGCGCAGGATACGGAACACGGGATCGTACTTGCCGCTGCCATCGATAGCGGCCCGCAGCTTCGCTTCGGCGCCGCCGACATCCTCGGGATGCACACGGGAGCGCCAATCCTCGTAACGCAATCCCTCACCGCGCCTCGATAGAGGCACGTCGTAGAAAACGTACATGCGTTCATTCCATTCGATCACGTCCTCCGCCAGCGACCAGCTCCAGATACCCAGTTCAGCCACCTCCGCGGCGTTGAGCAGCTGATCGCGCGCCGCCACCAGCGTGCGCTGGTCCTGCGCGCGCACGGAGATATCGGAGGCGATGCCCAGATAGCCGTTGATGCCGCCATCTTCGCCCCGCAAGGCGCTGACCGAGAGCAGCACCGGAAAACGCGACCCATCTTTGCGCAGATAGGTCCAGGCACTTTCGTCGCCCATGTCCAGCCTGGCCTTGGCGACGAACACGTCGAAGCCCACGGCGATCTCCCTGCCCAGCTCCTGGGACAGCAGGACGGCGCGTGCCGCGACCTCGGCGCCGTCATGCAGGATGGCGGGGGTGTAGTGACCGACCAGCTCGGCCGCCGCATAGCCCAGCATGCGCTCGGCGGCGGGATTGAACAGGCGGATGATCCCTTGCGTATCGGTGGCGATGATCGCATACGAGGCATGGGCCAGGATGGCCCGCTGCAGGATCGTCACCGATTCGATCTGGGCCGTCCGCAGGCGCACCTGGGCTTCCAGCGTGGCGTTCAATTCATGGATCTGGCGATTGATTTCCTTCTGCGCGCTGACGTCGCGCACCGTCTTGGCGGCCCCGACGATTTGACCGCCTTCGGCCCGGATCGGCGAGGAGGTGACGGAGACGTCGAACACGCTGCCATCCTTGCGCCGGCGCCGGGTTTCAAAATCGTCGACGCCCTCGCCCCGCTCGATACGGCGCAGGATGTCGGCCTCCTCCGCCTCCGCGCCGGCCGGCACGATCAAGTCCACCAAAGCCCTGCCCAGCGCCTCGTCCACACCATAGCCGAACATCCGTTCGGCGCCACGATTCCAGCTCGTGACGGTGCCGTCCAGGGTCTTGCCGATGATCGCGTCATGGGAATTTTCCACGATGGCCGACATCCTGGCCTGATACTCGCTCACGCGGCGGCGCTGCCTGAGGTAAAGGAAACCCGAGCCGCCCATCACCGTCGCACCAGCCAGCATGGCCATCAGCACCTGGAGCCGAATCGCCCGCATTCCCTCCAGCACCGGCGTGTCGGGAATCGCCAGGGCCAACACCAGATCGCGCTCGCGCCGCAGCGGGTCCAGGGCGATTTTTTTCTCGGTCGCATACATCAGACCGCCACTGGAGGTGTAACGGTGCAAGGCGGTCGAAAAATCATCCCCCGTACTGACCCGCTGAAACTCATCCTGCCAGCGCCAGCGCCGCCCCAGATCGAATCCATAGAGACGCGCCGGGTCCGGGTGCAACAGAAAATCCCCCTGGCCATTGCTCAGATAGACCCGAAAATCGGCCGGCATATTGCTGCTTAACTGGGCCATCACCCCAGCCACGTCGTAATTGATGACCAGCACCCCGAACACCTTGCCGCCGGGCTCGTAAATCGGCATGGCTGCGCGGATGGTCGCCACATGCGGCGTTTGGATCCGGCCATGTTCACGATTGAGATTAATATCGGAAATATAGACTTGTCCGGCCGGCAGGCCGGCGGCGATCCGGACGTAGTCCCGGTCGCCTTTTTCCTGCAGACTATCGTCGGCGAGCACGGCGATCTTTCCCGCCACCCGGTCCACCCGTATCAATTCCCGTCCGCGATTGGCCATGCCGATCAGGCGGACCTGGAAAATATCCGGATTGGCCAGCGCATAGGCGCTGAAAATGGCCTTGAGCCGCCGCTCCCACAGTGCCATCGGTGTATTTTCCGCCGCGTCATGGCCGCCGCCGATGGCGGCGCGCACCAGGCCCGAGGTAGGCGGCACACTGGCCAGAAACGTCACGTCATGGCGCCAATGTTCGACCTCGCGTAGCAGAATATTGGCGCTGGCCGTTCCCCTGGCGTTCAGCCTTTGCTCAATCTGGTTCAGATTGTGCTGGCCCTCGCGCAAGCCGACGGCGAAGACCGTGGCGGCAATCGCGATCAGCAGCAGGAAGCCGCCAAAGATACCGCGCAACACATTGCGATTCGTCAAAATGGCCCGCCAGCGTCGATACATGTCTGAGTTTCCCAAGGGGATAACAAGAGCGTGCAGGCCACATTTCAGGCCGGCGACAACAAGAATCTAGCGGCTGGCCAGATTGGCGACCACCTGGTCCAGGGCATCGAGCACGGTTCCCGGATTAAATGGCTTGATGATAAAACCCTTGGCGCCATCGCGCATGGCCGTCTCGACAGTGTTGCGGTCATTGCGCGCGGTGACCATCAGCACCGCGCAGGCGGGAAGGGCCGTGCATATTCGTCTGAGCAAGGCCAGGCCATCCGAATCGGGCAGCATCACATCCAGGCAAACGATGTCCGGGCGCAGCGCCGGCAACCGTTCCATGGTCTTTTCCGCACTGGCCGCATCGCCGACCACTTCGTAGCGATCGCCTTGTATCATCATGCGCAGCAAGGTGCGCGTCAGCGCATTGTCGTCCACAATAAAAACACGTTCCCGCTTTCCGATCGCCATCCCTGATCCCTCTAGATAGTGCCATCAGCCAACTATAGCGCAGTTTCAGCCTGGCATCCACGGGGAGCACGCGCCATATTTACCGGCTGTCGTCCGATTTCGCCTGTTCCACGCGCTGCAGGAAATCCGCCTGCGTCTTCGCCATCAGGCCGCTTTTCTGCATTTGCAGCAAGGTCGCCTCCAGCGCGGGCGCGAGATGGGCATGGGATTTGTGGATATGATGATACAAGGGCCAGCTCTGCAGCGGCGGCATAAGCGAGCGCACCTCGGTAATGCGCAGGCGGCGCATCTCCAGCCAGGCATGGGCGGGCAAGATGGCGATATCGCAGCGGCCGGCCTTCAGCATCGAAAAAATATTGTCGTACTGGTTCACCAGCTGAAGATCCTTGATTCCGCGCGCCGCATCTTCAATGGATTTGATACCGCGCCGGATGCAGACCCGGTGGCGTGCCGCACTGGCCCAGTCCGGTACGGACATCGCCCTGCCATCGGTAAACACTACCGCGTCGAAGTAAATCAGCGGCACGGGGATGCGCAACACATTGTCGTAGTTTTTTTCCAGGCCGGCGAAGTGCATGACGTCGCCAAAGACCTCGCCGGCATTCAATACCGCGATGGCCCTTTCGCCGGGTAATTTATCTTCCACCGCTTCTATGCCCAGGCGGCGGTAGGCTTCCCGCATAATCAGAAACGCCGCATCGATCATGGGTTCATTGTCGGTGCGCGCCAGGTGGACAATCTTTGCCTGCGCAGCGGCCGGGGCACAGGCCGCCAGACAGATGGCGATGAGCAATATCAGTAGCGATACATGGCAACGTGACTTGATCCACATTTTCAGCACCGGGCAAGATTTCCTTGCAAGTAACACCGGGCCCTGCCAGTTTCCTGACAAGGCCCAGCTCCCCTACTCAGCGTGCACGGAGCAGAGGCCCATCATACTCCTGAAAAGGCAGGCATCCAGCCTTGCTGGACTTTAGCCTGCCTTGGCGGCAACACCGTCGTGTCCCGCATCCTGCGCGCGCCAGCGCTCGCCAGGCTTCTTGAAATAGTGCTTCGCTACATAGCCCCAGGGGATGACGAAGGGCACGATCACGACCACCAGACAGTCGATTGCCGTCGTCATCGTCGCCCCGTCCAGCTGGTCGGCGCGCCACAAGGGCAGAGCAACCAGACTCAGCCACATTCCCTTCCACAGCAACTCCCACATCAGCACGGGCAGCATTTGCAAGGGGTAGCGCAGGCCCAGCACGCACAGGGCCGAAAACGCCCCCAGCATGCAAATGACCACGCCCTCCTTCAAGGCCCAGGGGTGCGATGGATGGATGATGCCGGGCCATAAAACGATGCCCAGGCCAACGACTATCAGCAAATACATCGCTCGCAGTACATACAGGCGGAACAGCGAAACTTCGTTCATACGATTTCTCCTGGTGATCCAAGGTTGTTATTGCCGCGGCTGGCGGATGGCGGCCGGCCTGTCGTTTACTCCACTTCCTTCAACACTTTTTCCACCGCCGCCACCCGCGCCTTCAGATGTTCCAGCGACGTCGTGATGGCGGCCAGCGCCAGCGCCGTGTCGCCCTGCGCCGCCACCGCCTTGGCGGCCAGCTGGCGGTAGGCATCGTCGTTGGCCAGGCGCGCCTTGGCCTGCTGGATCATGGCGTAATAGCGCATGCCGAAAATCAGCAGCAGCGTCATCAAAGGCAGGCTGATCGAAATCAGATAGACATGTTCGGACATGGGAACCTCTACGAGTCGGAGTGGGATGTGAGCGATTTCGCCGCTTCGGCAATGGCAGCCGGGGTCAGCTCTACGGCGAAATGGTGTACTTCAAAATAATTGAGTGCCTTGCCATCGTGCGACAGCTCCATCTGGCTGTTGACCAGGCCCGCCTCCTCCAGCTTGCGCAGGTGCAGATGCAGCAGCGGCCGGCTGATGCCGATCTCGCGCGCCAGCTGGCTGACATAGTTGCGTCCGCCCGAAGCGAGCGCCGCGATGATGCGCAGCCGGTGCGGATTGGCCAGGGCCGCCAGCATCGCCAGCAGCTGATCGCCATCACGGTATGGATTTTTTGATTTCACGTGTAAAGATTACCTGACAGGTGAAAGAAAGTCAAGCCGATATCCGCCGCCCGGATCGGAAACCCCTCAATACGCCATCAATAAGGTGTCAGAAACCCAGTTGCAAACCGACATCCAGCGCCGCGGCGCTCGCTTCGCTGAGCGGCCAGCGGTTCGAGCGCAGTTGCAGCCGGAACGGCCCCTTGGTATATGCCAGGCCAACGGTATTGAAGCGGGTTTCGTAACTGCCCGCAAATATCCCCCACGCAGTCCGGTAGCCGGCCGATGCGGCGGGAATGGTGACGCCCTCAATCCGGTCCAGCCGCATCCGCAGGTCCCATTGCGCCAACTGATAGCTCAGGCTGAGCGCGGCCGAGCTGCCGATCGAAGCACGCTGATCGATCAGACTATTTTTGCCCGACAACAGGGGCTGATAGTTGACGTAGCCGTCCTGATCGGTACTGCTCACCTGCGAATTGATGGACTTGTAGACCGACGGCAGATTCGACCAGCGCAAGCGGCTCCATATATCGTTGAGCGCCAGATTGGCCGTCAACTGCTCCGATAGCGGCCACTGGAGGGCCATGGAAACGCTGGTGCCGGACGAATGCTGGGGCTGCTCCTCCATAAACATATAGCGGTAGCGGGTATTCGTGTCCTGGTAGCGGGCATCGAAGCCGTAGGCATCGTCCGGCGTGTAACGCACTGTGCCGCCAGCGTCCAGTTCGCGATTGCGCAGCGTGCCATACAAGGCGCCGGACAGCATCAGCAATGGTCCCTTGACGGCGCTATCGCCCAGCGCGAAGGTGCGGCCGACGCGCATGCCGCCAGCCGACCAGGCTTTCAGGCGCGCATCGACATTGAAATCGCGCGCCAGTGCCGGCCGCACTTTTTGCTTGTACATGCGGTATAGATCCAGGGTGTCGCGGTCGGCCGCAAGGGAGGCTTCGAGACGATATTCGACCCCGACCGTCCAGCCATCCTTCTCCACGCCAAAGCCCGCGCGATGGCGCTGCAAGAAATGGTTGATGCCGGGCTTGGGCGAATAATTGTTCTCCCATTTTCCAGAAAAATCACGCAGCGGCATGGCGTCGTAAGCCGCCCACGATTGCATCTGCACGTAGGGGCGCCACAGCGCGTCGGGCCGGCGCAAGGCAATTTCCTTGTCGCCAACGGACTGCTGCGCCGCTGCCTGGCCTGACAGAATCAGGCCGATGAATATTATTTTCCGCACAAATCACCCATCGATAAAAAAGCCTGACGGCGCACCGTCAGGCTCAGGTTCCGCAGTACCAAATTTACTTCACAGACTCGAAACTGCCGTCGACATAGTCGATCATTCCGCTCAGCATATTCAAGACCGCCACCTTGCTACTATTTCTCATCACATTCGCCGTCCCCAGGCCATCAACCAGCCGGAGCGAAATACCCGCGCTGCTGTGGATGTTCACCGTCGCACGGCGCGCATTGTTCCCATCGATGGAGATGACATTGCTGCCGTCGGTATAGCTACCGTTGAACTCGGTTTTCTTGAAGCCGGTTTCGCGCACCGACAAGGATAGCGTCAAAGTCGGTCGTTTCGACAGCTTGAGCGTGCCCGTGAAGGACGCGCTTCCGGCCAGGAAATTCGCTGCCGAGAGAGCGGCGCCGCTATTGTATTTGGCGTAGTCAAACACTTCCGTCGTGAACGTGCCGTTGAAATACTCGGCGTCCGGATTGGTGAACACACCGATAAACTGGACCTTGGCGGGAATGTAACGGCCACCAGTCTTGTCGGTGCTGAAATTGCGCAGCGACAGGGTGCCATCGACCGAGCTGTCCGGGCTGGCCACGGTCAACATCAGTTTGACTTCGCTGACCAGTTGCTTGCCGCTGGCCTTGCTCAGCTTGACAAACGTCCCTGGACGCAGCGTGACCGCCCCCAGCGCGTCGCTGCCCTTGAAGGCACTGATCTGGCCCGACAAGGCGTATTTCTGCACGTCGCCGGCCTCTTCGGTCACTGCAAGGTTGATGTTCCACGATTCATGGTCGGTGTACGGTGTGCCCCAGAAATCGACCCGTGCCGGCATATTGCCTGCGATCGTAGCCGACGACACCATATTGGCACCCATCACATAGGAGATATTGCCGGTGGCGACCTGGCCGATGGTCGATGGGTTCGCCAGCATCAGGAAATCAGATTCCTGGCCCGCGTCATCCTTCGAATATTGTTCGCTTCCCATCAGCGTACGCGCTTCGTAGCTGAAACTCGTGCCCGCACCCGCCTTCAGCAATATGGTCTTGCTGACCTGGCTGCGGGTGTACTGGCCGGCGATCGCGGTCGCCTTTTCCGTATAGCCGAGCGCTTTTTTGCCGACATAGCAGAACACACTTCCGGGCCGGACACCCGTGTCCGCCGGCGCCATCGCCACGCTTGCGGAGGCATCCTTGTACAGCGTGCAGAAGGCATATTCGCCGACGTTGGTACCGTGATCGATCGTGACACGGGTCGACTTGCCGGAGGCAAAATCGTTGAACAGTTTAATGCCGTGCGCCGACACGACGATCCAGTTCGCCAGGTCCTGGTCGACAGGAGCGGTCGCCGCTTGGAAATCCGCCTTGATGGCGGCGGCACGGCTGCTCAATCCCCCACCCTTCTCGACATCGGTCCATGCCTGCATATTCGTGCGCAGGCTGGCGAAAACTGCCTTGGCTTGAGCGACCGGTTTTTCTGGTACTGGTGCAGGCGATGGTGCTGGTGCTGGTGCTGGTGCTGGTGCTGGTGCTGGTGCTGGTGCTGGCGTCGGTGATGGTGTCGGTGATGGTGTCGGTGCTGGCGTCGGTGATGGCGTTGGCGATGGCGATGGCGTCGGTGATGGCGATGGCGCCACTGCGGTGGTTTGCGCGTTGACGAACAGTCGCTGTCCGTCGAGCGTGCGCAACGTCGTCTTGTTAACGGTCGTGTCTTTCGCCGTTGCCGCCAGCGCGATCAGCAAGGCATCCTTGGCGGACGACGAAATCTTGACGCTACCCTCACTCATAGAGGCAGAACCCGTGGTCGCGTTCACCGCGCATTTGATCTTTTCACTGGCGCTGCCTTCGCATCCCATGCCGCCCGTAAAGGCGATCTGTGAAATCGCGGCCAAGGCGATGGCTTGCAGTTTTTCAGATGCATCGGTGCTATCCGCGGCGGCTGCGGTATTCGCATTCAGCGGCTTGGTGGTCAGCGGATTGAAGCCGAGCAGCTTGCTCACTTCGGCCTGGGCATTGGCCGCATTGGCCGCGGTCAGGCTGCCATTGCCGCTGGCGCTGACAGCCGCCTTGACCAGCATATCGGTAAACGGGGTGACATAGCCTTTGACCTCCGTGTCGGTATTGGCATCGAGCTGCACCAGGCTGCGCATGGTCATGCCGACAGGCATGGCCACCGTGCCGCTGTATTCGTCGTCCATCGTCGTGCTCGAATCGGCACTGACTTCAACGGTAAACAGGCCGGTCCGGGCGCCCAGATTGATGGAATAACTGCCGTCAACTTTCGAGGTACGGGTCGAGAACACCGGTGCGGCGGAACGGCTGCCGTCGGCCGCGTAAGAGTAGACGTTGACGATGCCGTCCCGGATCAGCCCCTTGGACGCCACGCCATCCAGTGTGCGCGAAGGCGCAGCGACTGGTTCGTTAACATTGCCATTGTTGCCATTTCCACCACCACTACCACCGCCACAAGCCGCCAGCGTGCAGGCCAGCGCGCACGCCGCAGCCATCCGAGTCAATACCATAGCAATCAACCTTCAACTAGAATTAATACAAAAATAATTATCAATTATAGCATTCAGTTTGACCTACGGAAATGTTCTGCGCTTTTTTACCAGTGCTTTCAATGACTTAGCCCGAAAACGAATCAGCGCCGGAACTTCTTCGGCTGCTGCTTGCGCGCTGCGGCGTTCTGATCCTGCAAGATTGCATCGACCCGCTCCGAGGCCTCGCGCGACAACTGCTGGGCCAGCACCGTGTCCGGGAAGTAGTCGGGCAGGCGGTAGGCCAGCCAGGCATAGGCCGAGTACAGCCGGCAGGAATCTTCCACCTCCTGCAAATTCTTGTGGCCCAGCATATTTTGGCCCCGGCTCAGGTGCGTGATCTTCTTGTGCGACAGCGCCTTGGCCCAGTTCTCCCATGCGTGCTGCAGCGACATCACCTTCGACGAAATCGGCACCAGCGACAGGGCGAACTTTTCCGCCACCGTCAGTTCCAGCATATCGAGCCAGGCCGCGCGCTCGAACTGGTCTTCGGTAATGCGCGGGAAGAAGAAACCATCGGGCACATCGATGTTGTGCACGAAGCGCTTGAGCAGGCGGGCCAGCGAAGTCTCGCCCGTCACCGACGAAATCCGGTGCAGATGCTCCAGCGTGGGCGCGACCGAGAAGCCGGTGGCGCTTAGCGGCGCCAGCTTTTCCTTCAGCAGCGAGCGCATCACATTGTGGGTCTCGTCGTCGTAGCCGGCCACCAGGCCCTCCTCGTGCACGCCGAAGCGGCCCGCGCGCCCGGCGATCTGGCGCGCCAGCGCGGCCGAGATTTCCTCTTCCTCGACCCCGTTATACTTGACCGAGGTGGTCATCACGATGCGCGCGATCGGCATGTTCAGGCCCATCGCAATCGCGTCGGTGCCCACCACCACGTCGGCCGAGCCATCGCGGAAGCGCTGTGCCTGCGCGCGCCGCACCTCCGGCGACAGATTGCCGTAGACGACGGCGACGGACAAGCCCATCTCGGTCACCATGTCGCGCCACATCAGCACTTCGCGGCGCGAGAACGCGATCACCGCATCGCCCCGGCGCAGGCCGCGCAGCTTGCGCACCGCGCTGGCCTCCATCGACAGCGGCGCCTTGCGTTTGAGGACATGCACTTCCAGCGGACACTCCAGCCGCTCGGCCAGCGCCTCGATGGCGCGGCGCGCTTCCGGCGCGCCCACCAGATACACGGTGTGCGCGGGCGCGCCGCAGACGGCGGCGGTCCAGGCGGCGCCACGGTCGCGGTCGGCCAGCATCTGGATTTCGTCAATCACCGCCACCTCGACCGGGGTACGCGTGTCCAGCATCTCCACCGTGCTGGCCACGTGGGTCGCGCCCTCCACCAGACGGCGTTCCTCGCCGGTGACCAGGCTCACGGCCAGCGGCTTGCCGCGCTTTTCCATGGTCTGCAGGCGTTCGTAGTTCTCCAGCGCCAGCAGGCGCAGCGGCGCCAGATAGATGCCGCTGTCGGCGGCGGCCAGCGCCTCGATGGCGCGGTGGGTCTTGCCGGAATTGGTCGGTCCCAGCAGCGCGATAAAGCGCCGTGGTATGCGCCGCGCCACGTCGAAGGATGCGGGATACTCGGCCAGATTAATACTCTGCTTGGTGCGCTCGGCATGCTGCTCCTCCTGTTCGCGCTCGGCCGCGTGCTCCAGCCGCTGGCGGATGCGGTCGAACACCGTACCGGCCGGCTCGGACGTGGGCGTGTCCGCCAGCGCGTGCAGATAGACCATCGGATCCTGTTCCAGATCCTCGCAGGTGCCGGCCAGCTCGCGGACAAATTCGGCCACATGGCCATGCAGCTCGGCGATGGCGGCGTCGCTGGTACGCTCGCGCAGCAGCTGGGCGCGCGTGTCCTGGTCCATCTTGCGCCATTTGGATGGCTTGGCCAGCACGCCCTGGGCCGGCACCAGATCGTAGGGAACCCGCAGCCCGTCCGCCTTCACGGTGCCGGTAAAGCGCAGATACACCCGGCCCTCCAGCTTGGTCAGGAAGATGCCCTTGGCATCGAGTCCCAACTGGCGGACGAGATGGTCATCTTCTCCCTGGTCGATGTCCGAGGTGGCGGTGAGGGACGCGGGAGTTGGCTTGGTCATGGAGTGGTGCGGAAGTTGGGTCGAAGCCGATTATATCGTGTGAGCGGCGCCGCGATTCCGGCAACAAGGCAGTAAAAGACTATATCATTTGCAACCCCACTCGCCACCGCCCCGGATATGCACAAGCAGCCCCAAAAAAGTCCCGTATCAATAGCCACCAGCATAGCCGCAAGCGCAAAGACCGCAAGGCCGCGAAGCATGACCTTGCGGTGGCACGATTCAATCGCAGTGGCGCTGCTCATGACCCTCTGCGCGAATGCGCCTGCGGCAAGCGCCACCCCGGCCGACTGGCCATCCTGGCTATCGGCCCACACCAGCGCAGTAAGCGATCAAGACACCGGCGACGACTACACCAATCTGGCGCCCTTCGGCGCAGCTATCAAGGATGCGCAAGTGGTATTGCTCGATGAGCAGAGCCATGGCGAGGAGAATGTGTTCGCGCTCAAGGCACGGCTGGTGCGGTTTCTGCACGAGCGCCATGGATTCGATGTGCTGGCGCTTGAAAGTGGTCTGTACGATGCGGACCGCATCTGGCGCAGCGCCGACGGCGACAACACCATCCGCAAGCAGGCCCCGGGCAATCTGTTCTACCTGTATGCCAACAGCCCCGCCATGCAAGGCTTGTTCGACTATCTCCAGCAGCAGCGCGGCGGCAGCCGGCCTTTGGAACTGAGCGGCATGGATGGCCAGCATACGGGCCAATACGCCAGCACCCACCTGCTCGGCGATCTGGCCGGACAGCTGCGGCAAGCCGGCAGCCGCCTGCACGAGCAGGCGTTCTGGCCCCAGTTCGCCGAGCTGACCACGGCCGTCTTTGCGATGCAACGCGCCCTGCCGGATGCGGCCACCCAGGACCGCTACTTCGCCTTCATCGGCCAATTGCAAGCCGCCCTGCCCGCCAGCAAGAACTACTTCTGGCAGCGCATCCTGGTCAGCGTCGACGATCAGGCCCGGCGCTACTGGGGCTTGCGCCACGAGCAGCGCAGCCAGGTCATGGGCGATAATCTGGATGCCTTGATCACCCACCGCTATCCCGGCAAGAAGATCATCGTCTGGGGCAATTTCGTGCACTTGAACCGCAGCGGCCTGCCCGTCGGCGGCAATCTGGGCAGCGTGATTGCCCGGCGCTTCGGGCAGAAAGCCTATGTGGTGCACTTCACCGGCAACCAGGGCGTGTTCTACAATTTCTTCAACGACCAGAACACGCCGGTCGTGCGTTTTCCCTTCAAAACCATCGAGAACCTGCTGGAACAGCAGCCGGGGCCCTATAATTTCACCAACTGGCGCGACCTGCCGGTCCGGTTCAAGACCGACTACTCGGTCCAGGCCGCGCTGGAAAACTACCTGCCCGACGGCCTGTACGCCCTGCCCACGCCGCAAACGGCCTGGCAGATGCGCATCGACGGCACTTTTTATCTGAACAAGATCAGCTCCGTAAAACCCTGAACCACCCATGTCCCACACCATCTCCGAAGCGGCGCACAGCGAACTGCTGATCAAGAAGAGCCGCTTTATCGGCTGCGTCCAGCCCATGACCGACCGCGCCGCCGCGCAAAAGGTGGTGGCCGAGCTATGGGAGCAGCATCCCGGCGCGGCCCACGTCTGCTGGGCGCTGCTGGCGGGCGGACAGTCGGCCGCCGTGGACGACGGCGAACCAAGCGGCACCGCCGGCCGGCCGATGCTCGACGTGCTGCGCCACCAGGATCTGGAAGGCGTGCTGGCCACCGTGGTGCGCTACTTCGGTGGCGTCAAGCTGGGCGCGGGCGGCCTGGTAAGGGCTTACACCGACAGCATCGCCCAGGCCCTGCTGACATCGCAGAAAGTCGCCATCGTCAAGTTGCGCCACCTGCGTTGCAGCGCGCCGTATGCGCTGGAAGGCCTGGTACGCCGTGAAATCGAACTGGCCGGCGCCAGCCTGCGGCAAGTCGAGCACGGCGAGCTGGTGACGTTCGCCTTCAGCCTGGCCGACAATGCGGCTACCGCCTTCATCGCCGCCCTCAGCGAAGCAGGCCACGGCCGCATCGCCTGGCTAAAGGAGGAGGACGCGGAGGACGCGGAATAGCCGCCCGGCCCGATCCCGGGCGGCCGTAGCTTTATCGGCACGCGGCCTGTAGTATCTTGACTTTCGTCCTGAAGGAACACCGGTGCTACATCACATTTCCATTGGCGTGCGCGACCTGGCCTTGTCCGGCGCTTTTTATGATGCGGCGCTCGGGGCACTCGGATACCGCAGAGTATTCGAAGACGACACCGCTATCGGTTACGGCGTGGAGGACGATAAAGACCTCCTGTGCCTGAAGCTGCGCGACGACGCCAGCGCGCCCGGCCCGGGCTTCCACCTGGCGTTTGCCGCGCCATCGCACGCGGCGGTCCATGCCTTCCACGCGGCGGCGCTCAGCGTCGGCGGCAGCGACAACGGCGCGCCCGGATTGCGCGAGGACTACGGCGACCATTATTGCGCCGCCTTCCTGATCGACCCGGACGGACACCGGATCGAGGCTGTCATCAATCGCCCGGAACCGTCCACCAGCTAAAGCTTCCCAGCCACTATTCGGTTATCATCTTATGTTGACCGATTCTCACAGTAACGTAGAAAGTGATTGCGCCAAAAGGATTTTGTTGAAATAATGCACGATAATTTCAACGAAGAGACAATCATGGTTACCAATTACCGCGCCATCAGCGAACCCGCCCTCATCGAATTACTGGCCTCGCCGGTGCGCCAGGAACTGGCCGACACGCTGGCCGCCATGGGCGGCGAAGCCACGGCGGCGGCGCTGGCGGAACAACTGGGACGCCATGCCGACGGCCTGTACTACCACCTGAAAAAACTCTGCGCCGCGGGCCTGCTGCAAGTGATCGGCAAGGAAGGCGAGGAACAGCGCTATCGCCTGGCCGGCAAAGGCGCCGCGCCACTGCGGCTGGCCTACCAGCTCGGCTTCGGCGGCAACGCCCCGGCCGTGCGCAAATTCGTGCACGGCCTGCTGCAAGTGGCCGAACAGGACGTGGATCAGGCGCTGGAACTGCCCAGCGTCACCGTCAGCGGCCCGCAACGCCAGCTTTGGGCCGCGCGCAACAAGTCCTGGCTGTCCAGCTCCGACCTGGTGGAAGTCAATATCCTGCTCGAACGCCTGTGCGCCTTGACCAGCCAGCCGCGCGCCCCCGGCCGCGATCAGCTGATGAGTTGTGCCTTCGTGCTCGCGCCCGTGCTGCCGCGGCCCAAGCGCCGTTCGCAGGACGAGTGACAAGCGCCATGCGGCCCGGCTTTCCCGCGATGCCAGCCCTGGCGCTGGCCCTGGCGCTGGCCGGCCTGCCGCATGCCGGCGCCAGCGCCGCGGCCGACGCCGAGGCAGGCCGCAAAGCCTTTGCGCGCTGCGCCTCCTGCCACCAGATCGGCCCCTCGGCGCGCGCCGCCTTCGGGCCGCAACTGAACGGCATCGTTGGCCGTCCCGCCGCCGCCACCGCCGACTTCAAGTACTCGCCGGCGATGATCAATTCGCGCATCGTCTGGACCGAGAAAAACCTGGCCGCCTTCATCAAGGCGCCAGGCGACGTGGTACCGGGCACCAAAATGCGCTTCTGGGGCATCGGCGACGCCCAGCAGGTGGCCAATCTGGTGGAGTATCTGCGCACCGCACACTAGTTGCCCTTGTGCAGCGTCATCAATGCCGGGAATATGCTCAATGTGAGCTTCCGCAATCCGATCCCGGCCAAGGCCTGAGCCGCCGGCAAGGGGCGCGCTTCAGCGCCCCAGTTCGCGGTTGACGATCTGCTCGATTTCGCCGCTGCGCTTCAACTCGGCCAGCGCCGCGTTGAACTGCTGGATAAAGTCGTCCTTGAACGGGAAGCGTCCCTTGTCGCTGCGGGTGTAGCCCAGGAAGCCATTCTCCTGGCTAATCACGGCCGCTTCGGACACATTCTCGCCGTGGCGGAAGGCCGATTCGCTGCGCACCTGCGCCAGCGCCTGCAGGATGGAAAAGCGGTCGTTGGCGTAGCAGTCGATCCGGCCCAGCAGCAGTTTCTTGACGTTCTCGGTGGTGCCGCGCGCCTCGGCCAAGGTCAGACGGCCCAGCTTGAGCGCCTTCTCGAACTCCGGGCCACCGGCCAGAAAACCGCTGTTCATGCCGATCCGCAGTCCAAAAAAATCCTCCGGCCAGCGCCGGCTGCGGCCGCGCGGCATCGCGCTGTCGGTGCAGAACAGCACCACGCTTTCGGCCAGGATCGGCTGGGAATAGGCCATATAGGGCCGCTCGTCCGGACGGAAATAGGGCGGCACCAGCGCCAGCGTCTCGCCCTGCTCCAGCGCCTTGAGGCCGCGCTTCCAGGGCACCGGCTGCATCTGCACCCGGTAGCCCGGCATGCGCGCAAAGCCGGCGCGCAGGATGGCGGGATAGACGCCGCGCGCCTGGCCATCCACCGCGTAGGAATACGGCGGATAGGCGTCATCGGTAAATATCGTCACGTCGGCCGTGTCGGCCGCGGCCAGCGGCGCGGCTGGCCGCAGCAGCGCCAGGCCCAGCGCGGCGCCCAGCGCAAGCGTGCGCCAGCGCGGATGGCCGCGCCGCGCAGGCCCGGTAACGCCATTCAGAACCACTTGTTCTCCAGCGCCTTGTAGCGGCCGTTGCGCACGATGATGGCATAGCCTTCATTGAACTTGTTCAGATAGCGGGCGCCTTGCGGCACGCTCTTGGTAAACGCCACATACAGGCCCGGCGTGGCCACCGTGCCCACCTCGCGGAATTTGCCGGCAAACGCGGGATAGCGTGCAAACAGCGCCTTGGCGATCCTCTCCTCGGCCGCCATATACTGCATCCGTCCCGCCAGCAGCTTGCGGAAGCCCTGCTCGTTGCGCGCCGCGACTTCGCGCCGGATGCGCGTGTTCAGGTCGAACTCGTCGCCATACTCATAGTCACGGGTAACGCCCACGGTCTTGCCCTCGAAGTCCTGGGCGCTCAGGCCATGTTCGCGCGAGGAGGCCAGCGCATACACGTTCATGCGCGCCCGGAACAGCGGCTGCGCATGCCAGAGGTAATGCCCGTCGATCAGGTGGTTCGGCACCGCGTCGAAGCAGCCGATCAACTGCCCGGCCTTGGCCATGGCCATGCAGCGCACATAGGGCAGCACCTCGAAGTGGGCCTGCACGCCCACGGCGGCAAAGGCTTCGCGCACCACGTCGACGGCAAAGCCGCGCGCCTCGCCGTCGACGATGGCGGAATACGGCGCCCAGTCGTCTTCGGCGCCGATCAGCACCGACTCGGCGGCGGCGGACGCTGCCCACAGGCTGAACAGCACCGATAAAAAAATTCGCTTCATGGCAACATTCCGCGGCAGGGCCGCAAGGCGCAAGTGGTCTGGGCGGAGCGTTCCCGGCAGGTTTCCAGTATCGGCCAAGGGTTTCAATGCGTCAACTTGTATCCCCCAGGCCGTAGCTGGAACCATCCTGTTGCGTAAATCCATCGTGCGAATATGGAAACAATGTTGTTCTACTTACCAGCATTAATTTGCTGCTACACTGAATTTTCCAGCCCGCCTGAGGCTGCTTGCGCTCCGCGCTCGACCAACAAAAACAAGGGGATTTACTATGTTGCAGACTCACGTCAAAGCACTGCTGGGCGCCGCCGCGCTGGCGGCGGCCCTGGCCAGCCCGGTCAGCCATGCCGTCACCACCGTCGCGCTGACCGGCACCAACACCAATCTGCTGAGCTGGTCCGACGGCGGCGCCTACGCCCCGTTGTACGACGGCGTCACCAACCTGGGCGGCGTCGATTTCTCGTTCAGCACCGATGGCAACGGCAACGCCGCCATCAGCGGCATCGCCACCACCATTTACACCAATATCGCCAACGCCAGCACCGTCTACACCCTGGTCAACAGCGCCTGGGGCACGTATGGTTCCAACGCCGGCTCGATCACCTTCCACGGCAGCCTGGGCGCGAGCTACACCGTGCAGTTTGTCGAAGGCGACAATGTGCGCGACCACTATTTCGGCGGCTTCGAAAACGGCACCAGCTCGGCCAGCGTCACGCAGGCGGTGTGGGGCATCAACAGTGTCGGCAACGCCCACCTCGACATGCAGACCATCCTGTTGCCGGCTGCCTTCCAGTCGCAGGTACTGACCAGCATTGATTTCGACTCCAGCAACCGCGGCGCGCCGGACGGCATGGCCGTGCTGGCTGGTTTGTCGGTCTCGGCCGTACCTGAACCGGCTGAAGCGGGCATGCTGCTGCTGGGGCTGGGACTGAGCGGATTGATGCTGCGCCGCCGGCAGTAATCGCCACAAAGGAAATGCTTACTTGGCGGGCCGCCGGCAGCATTTTAAAACCCACGGAGTAACCCTGGGGTCTGACCCGGCGGGTCAAACCCCGGCTCTTTGCCATAGGTTTTAAGGACGGCGCCGGCAGGCATACAAAAGGGCGCGCCATCTGTTTGGCGCGCCCTTTTGTACATTGGCAGACCGCTTAAAACTCGCTCCACCCATCATTGCCAGCCCCCTTGTCACCGGCCGCACTGGCAAAGCGCTGCACCGGCGCGCCGCCCCTGGCCGGCCGCACCGGCGCCGCCAGCGCCTTGACCGGCGCCTTCGGCGGGCGGATCGCCCGCACCGGCGCGCGCGGCGCCAGCGCCTGCTGCGTGCCGTCAAGCTTGAAGACGCTGACCACCTGTTCCAGCACGGCGGCCTGCTGCTGCATCGATTCGGCCGCGGCCGCCGCTTCCTCCACCAGCGCCGCGTTCTGCTGGGTCACGGTATCCATTTCGCTGACGGCCTGATTGATCTGCTCGATGCCGGCGCTCTGCTCGTCGCCGGCCGAGGCGATGCTCTGCATCACATCGGTCATGCGCCGCACACTGGACACGATCTCCTGCATCGTCGCGCCGGCCTGCGCCACCAGCTTGCCGCCGGCCTCCACCTGCTCGACCGAATCGCCGATCAGGATCTTGATTTCCTTGGCGGCGGCCGCGCTGCGCTGGGCCAGGTTGCGCACCTCGGAAGCGACCACGGCAAAGCCACGGCCTTGTTCTCCCGCGCGCGCCGCCTCCACCGCCGCATTGAGCGCCAGGATATTGGTCTGGAAGGCGATGCCGTCGATGACGCCGATGATGTCGACGATCTTGTTCGAGGAGGCATTGATCGAGGCCATCGTATCGACCACCTGCGACACCACCGAGCCGCCCTGCTCGGCCACCGCCGACGCCGAGGCGGCCAGGGTATTGGCCTGGCGCGCATTGTCATTATTGTGCCGCACCGCGCTGGTCAGTTCCTCCATCGACGAGGCCGTTTCCTCCAGCGAACTGGCCTGCTGCTCGGTGCGCGCCGACAGGTCCTGATTGCCGCTGGCGATCTGGCTCGATGCGGAGGCGATCGTTTCGGTGCCGCGCCGGACTTCACCAACGATGCTGACCAGGCTGTCGCGCATCAGCTTCATCGCGTGCAGCATGCTCGACGCGTCACCGCTGCGGGTGCTCACTTCCTGGGTCAGGTCGCCGCTGGCGATACTGCCGGCGATCATCGCGGCGTAGTCGGGCTCGCCACCAAGCTGGCGCAGCAGGGTGCGCGCGATCCAGGTCGCGGCGCCCACGCCGACCAGCAACGCCAGGCCGCTGAGGATCAGCATGATGGTGCGGGCGCTCTGGTAGGCGGCGGCGGCGGCCGCGCTGTCGTCATGATTGTTCTTCTTCTGCTGCACCACGAACTCGTCCATCGTGTCCTGCCATTTCTGGGTGGCCGGGGCGGCCTGCTGGGTCAGCAAGCTGGTCGCCTCGACATCCTCGCCGGCCAGCGCCAGCGCCAGCACCTTGTCGTTCAGCGGCAGGGCCTCCTTGGCCGCCTCGCCGATGCGGTTGCGGATCGCGATGCCGGCCGCTTTGCTGGGCATGGCGCCGAGTTCCTCGATGGCCTTGTTGTAGCTGGCGCGCGCTGCCTGCAATTTTTCCATTTCCTTGGCGATCGCGGCCGGCTCCGACAACAGCACGATGGTGCGCGTCACGCGCGCGAGGATATGCACAGACTCCGACATTTCCTGCACCAGCGCGGTCTTGGCCACGTTGTTGTCGACAATGCGCTCCAGCTTGGCATTAATCTCGTGCATATTGAACACGCCCAGCGCCGATATGCCCAGCATCAGCAGCAGTACCAGTCCGAAACCCAGCCCAAGCCGGGTGCCCACCTTCATATTCTGCATAGCCATGTGATCGCTCCCGAACAATGCGAAACCGCGAGTTCAGCCGGCGAGCGCCGGCTGGAAGTGTGTATGGATAAATTGTACGTCAACGCTTTTGGCGGACTTGAGAAAATTTCCGGCGCCAATATCAAGTTGCAATCGGGCTGAGCGCGGCCATGCGCGGCGCAACTATCCTTATGCCGAAATATTCTCCGCCGCAGGGGCGTAGAGCACGCCGCGCTGGTCTACACTGGCGGCTTTTCGGCGTCGCCCGGAGCCATCCCGGCAGCGCGCAAAACCCGCTAAAATGACCATTTTCGCGCCGTCTGTGACAGTGCGTGACTATCAAGCGTAATAGAGATGCCTATCGGAGGCGCCGGCCACACCCGTCCGGCCACCACCTTTTCACACATTCCAAAAGGGTGTACATGACTAACCACGTAATTATCAATCTGCTTGTCACTGTGGTACTGCTGGGCCTGCTGTACCGCCAGCAAGCCCGCCAGGCCAGCTTTACCGTGCGCGTGTTCAGCGCGCTCGGCGCCGGAGTCGCCTTCGGCGCCGCGCTGCAGGCCATCTACGGCGCCAGCGCGCCGGCACTCCAGAGCACCGCCGACTACCTGGACATCGTCGGCAGCGGCTACGTCAAGCTGCTGCAGATGATCGTCATGCCGCTGATCCTGGTGTCCATCGTCTCGGCCATCCTCAAGCTCAAGAACACCGCCGAACTGGGCAAGATCAGCGCGCTGACCATCGGCACGCTGATCGCCACCACCATCGTCGCCGCCAGCATCGGCATCGCCATGGCCTGGGCCTTCGGCCTGAACGCCGGCACGCTGGCCTCGAACGCGGCCGAAGTGGCGCGCGGCCAGTACCTGCAAGGCTCGGTGGGCACCGCCAAGGCGATCTCCCTGCCCAGCATGCTGCTCAGCTTCATCCCGGCCAACCCCTTCCTCGACCTGACCGGCGCGCGCAAGACTTCCACCATCGCGGTGGTGATCTTCGCCGTCTTCATCGGCATCGCCGCCACCGGTGTGCAGCGCACACAAGCGGCCGCCTTCGCCTCCTTCGAGCAGTTCGTCCATGTGGCCCATGTGATCGTGATGCGCATCGTCACGCTGGTGCTGCGCCTGACGCCATATGGCGTGTTCGCGCTGATGGCCCAGGTCGTGGCCAGCTCCAGCTATAGCGACATCGTCAACCTGATCAGCTTTGCGCTGGCCTCGTACAGTGCGCTGATCTTGATGTTCTGCGTGCACCTGGCGCTGATCGGCGCCGTCGGCCTGTCGCCGCTGCGCTATGCCAAGAAGATCTTTCCGGTGCTGGCCTTCGCCTTCACCTCGCGCAGCAGCGCCGGCGCGATTCCAATGAGCGTGCAGACCCAGACCGGCCGCCTGGGCACCCAGGAAGGCATCGCCAACTTCGCCGCCTCCTTCGGCGCCACCATCGGCCAGAACGGCTGCGCCGGCATTTACCCGGCCATGCTGGCGGTGATGATCGCCCCCACCGTCGGCGTCGATCCCTATACGCTGGCCTTCATCGCCCCGCTGCTGGCGATCATCGCGATCGGCTCGGTCGGCGTGGCCGGCGTCGGCGGCGGCGCCACCTTCGCCGCGCTGATCGTGCTGTCGGCGCTGGATTTGCCGGTGGCGCTGGCCGGCCTGCTGATTTCGATCGAACCGCTGATCGACATGGGCCGCACCGCGCTCAACGTCAGCGGCTCGATCACCGCCGGCACCATCACCAGCAAGCTGCTGGGCGAGACCGATATGGCCGTGTTCAACAGCGATGCCGAGTTCACGCCCGAGCAGGAAAGCCGGGCCGCCTGATCCTTGCCAGCTTCAGCGTGCCGCGACGCTGTCAACCCCGGTAAGGGGCCGGAGACTTGTTTAAAACCCGCGGCAAAGAGCCGGGGTCAGACCCGTCGGGTCTGACCCCAGGGGTACGCCGTGGGTTTTAACGTTGCCGCCGGCCCGCCAACTTCTTCCCCCAAAAAAAAGACCTGCTCGCTGAACTGAACCCCAAAAGTTGGACACCAACTTTTGGGGTTTTTTCATGACGAAGTACAGCGAGCAGTTCAAGTTGAAGGTTGTCGAGCAATACTTGCAGGGCACTGCAGGCTACAAGACAATCGGTAAGCCGTTGGGGGTTGACGACAAGGCGGTGAAACGCTGGGTAACTAGATATCGAATTCATGGCAAGGCTGGTCTGGCGAAGAAATTCAGCCACTACAGTGCCGAATTCAAGTTGTCGGTACTGCAGCACATGTGGTTGAAGGAATTATCATTCGGCCAAGTTTCCGCCCAATTCGATATTCGCAATCCGGGCGCCGTCGGTCAGTGGGAGCGCTGCTATCATAGCGGCGGTTTAGATGCCCTAGCTCCGCGCAAGCGTGGCAGACCCAAGAATATGCCAATTCCTCCAGATACAAAGCCCGGATCTCTCCCAGATCCTTCAGGATGCACCCACGACGAGTTGATTGTCGAGGTGAACCAATTGCGCATGGAGGTGGCCTATCTAAAAAAGTTACAAGCCTTAGTTCAGGCGCAGCAACAACAGCGGACGATAGCGCGCAAAAAGCGAAAATAGTCATTGAACTAAGGCAGCAATTTCCCTTGGCCGGTTTGCTTAAGCTGGCCGGCTTGGCTCGCAGCACCTTTTACTACCAGCAAAAGGCAGCGCGGGCAGGTGACAAATATCAGGCCCTGAAAAAACAAATTGGCGCTATCTTTGCCCGCCATAAAGGGCGATATGGCTATCGACGGGTCACTGCGACGATTAGGAATTCAGGTAAGAATGTCAACCACAAGACCGTTCAAAGCTTGATGGGTAAGCTCGGCCTCAAGTCGTTGGTGCGACCAAAGAAATACCGCTCGTACAAAGGCGAAATTGGCCATGTGGCCCCTCACGTTCTGAACCGGAAATTTGACGCGAGCTGCACTAATCAGAAATGGGTGACAGACGTGACTGAATTCAATGTCGCCGGCGAGAAGCTATACCTATCTCCAGTCATGGACTTGTATAACGGGGAGATCATCGCGTTTGAGACCGCCAAGAGGCCAGCGTTCGAACTGGTTGGCGCCATGCTTAAGAAGGCCCTGGCGACGCTCAAAACTGGTGAGCAGCCCATATTGCATTCGGACCAGGGATGGCAGTACCGAATGCCCGCATATCAGCGCGCCTTGCGAGACAAGCACGTCGTGCAAAGCATGTCGCGCAAAGGAAACTGCTTGGATAATGCTGCGATGGAGAGCTTCTTCGCCGTACTGAAATCGGAGTTCTTTTACCTGAACAAATTCAGCAGTGTCGACGAACTACAAACCGGTCTCAAGAAGTACATTCGCTATTACAATCACGACCGCATCAAGATGAAATTAAAAGGGCTGAGCCCTGTGCAATACAGAACTCAGCCCTTAGCAACCTAGCAAACTAAACCGTCCAACTAATTGGGGTCAGTTCATCGCGCAGGTCTTTTCATTTCAACCGTTCTGAATCAATCAGAACTTGTAGTTGTAGGCAATGCCCAGCAGTTGCAGATGGGTCTGGTATACGCCGCGGGTGGTTTCGCCGTTACCGGTGCACACCGTCAGCAGCGGATTGCAATCGTTGGTGTAAGCGGTACGCGCATCCTTGAAGGCCAGATAGCTCCAGGCCAGGTCCACCGACGAGTTCTTGTTGAACTGGTAGTTCGCGCCGATCGAGTACTGCATGCGGTCGCTGTCGGGCAGCGCCGGGTGACGCAGCTCATCGCTACGCACTGGCGACTGGTCGTAGGCCACACCGGCACGCAGGGTCAGCGCGCTGTTGTGCTTGTAGTTGCCGCCCACCGACACGCGGGTGGTGTTCTTCCAGTACTGGCGGATCACTTCGTCGCCAGCCGCAGTGCCCGGGAACTCGATGTGCATTTCCTGCATGCGCGAGGTACGGGTCCAGGTCACGTCGGCCATCGCGGCGAACTTGTCGTTGATCTGGTGGAAACCGTTGACCGACAGGGTTTCCGGCGTGCGCAGCTTGACCAGGGCGGCCGAGTTCACACGGTGCGCGCTGGCGGCCAGCACCTTGTTGACGATCTGGTCGCTGGTGACGCCGGAGAAGTCCCAGACGGTGTCGCCCTTGAGCGAATGCGCCACCGACGAACGGTAAGCGATGCCGAAACGGGTGTCCTTGTCCAGCGAGTACAGATAGCCCAGGTTGAAACCGAAGCCCCAGTCCTTGCCGTCGTTGCGGGCAGCCCCATCCTTGGCCGAGGCCAGCACGGCCGGGTTGCCGCCCAGTGCGACGATGGTTTTCACCAGCGTGGCGGACTCGGGACGGCCTTGCAGCGCGGCGATCGAACCCGGCACATCGACTGCCTGGCTCAGCTTGGCGCTCATGTGTTCGGCGCTGATGCCGAAACCGAAGGCGTGGTGTTCGTTCAGCTTGAACGATACCGATGGGTTGATGGTGATGGCTTCGAGTTCGATCTTGGACAGCGCGTAACGGCCGGTCCAGCTGCTGCCGTAGTCGAGCTTGGCGCCGTAAGGCACGAACAGGCCCACGCCGGCGGCCCATTGATCATTGATCTTCTTGCTCAGGTAGAGCGCCGGCGCGACGACGGCGTCGGGCGCGTAGCCGGACACGGCGGTACCGCCGGACGAGGTCTTGGTGAAGCGGGTCGAGCCGGTATCGTTGTAGGTCGAGTGCGGGACAACGATGGTGGCGCCGCCGATGACTTGCAGGCCATCGAGACGGGACAGACCGGCCGGGTTGTAGAACACGGTCGAGGCATCGGCTGCCTCGGCGGCGTTGGCGTCAGCCGAACCTTGGGCTGCAACGCTTTGCGAACCGAAGCGGTAGCCGGATGCCAGTGCATTGGCGGACAGGGCGCTCAGTGCGGCGGCGATGATCAGGGGCAGGTGTTTTTGTTTCACTTTTGAGTCTCACTTTGTTGTGACGGGCGTGCACGCCCTGGATTTTTCTGGTTCCCAGCACTACCCGGCCCCGCATGGTCCGCGTGGTACTGGATGGGCAGCAGCATACTCCATTTATAAACAATCCAACTAGAGGCGCAATTCTAAACAGAAACTATTCAAACAGGGCGATTTCAGCGCCACCGGCGTGAAAAAACCGGCTCAGACTGGACGCCTGAGCCGGTTTTTTTAGCTTGATTACGCTCTGTGCCGGGCTTGAGCCGCCCGGCAGCGATGCCTAGTGACGCTCCAGCGCAACGGCTGGTGCCACGCCCTTGCCGCCCCGCCCCATCAGCTTGAGCGCCACCCACTTCAGCGAGCGGTAGATCAGGCGCAGCAAGGTCAGCGCCAGCAAGGCCTCGACCGCCGTCATCACGAAGGCCACCAGCACATGCCAGCGTTCGGCGCGGCGCTGGAACTTGGCCAGCGCGTGGTCGCGGGCGATTTCGATGCTGTCGTAGAAGGTCGGCACCACCAGCAAGGTCAGGATGGTCGAGGTGATGGTGCCGCCGATGATGGCGATCGCCAGCGGACGGTAGAACTCGCCGCCCTCGCCCAGACCCAGCGCGACCGGGAACATGCCGGCGATCAGCGCGAAAGTGGTCATCAGGATGGGACGCAGACGCATGCGGCCCGCATACATCAGCGCTTCCTCGCGGTCATAACCCTCTTCCTCGCGCTTGCGCGCCGCGTCCAGCAGCAGGATGGCGTTCTTGGCGACCAGACCCATCAGCATGATGATGCCGATAAAGCTCATCAGGTTCAAGGTGCTCTTGGTGATCAACAGCGCCAGCACCACGCCGATCAGGGACAGCGGCAGCGACAGCATCACCGCCACCGGCGCCGTGAAGGAACCGAACTGCATCACCAGGATCAGATACATCAGGCCGATCCCCATGACCAGCGCGATCGCCATCTCGGTAAACAGCTCGGCCTGATTCTTGCCGTCGCCGCCCAGCGCCAGGCCATAGCCGGGCGGGAAGTCGATGGACTTGGCCAGCTTCATCGCATCCTCGGTCACTTCGCCGGGCGAGCGGCCCTGGGCATTGGCCGAGACCGTCACCACGCGCTTGCCATCCTTGTGCTCGATGGTGGACGGGCCCTTGCCCATGGTGATAGCGGCGATCTGATCGAGCGGCACCATCTGGTTGCTGCCGGTGACGGCAATCGGCAGGCGCTCGATGTTCTCGGCGCTGACGCGGTCGTCCGGATGCAGGCGCACCGCGACATCGCGCGATTCGCCGCTAGGATCGACCCAGTCGCCCACTTCGACGCCGGCGAAGGCCACCCGCAGCGACTGCGCCGCATCGTTGACGGAAATGCCCATCGAGTTGGCCAGTCCACGGTTCAGTTCGATCTGCAGCTCGTTCTTCGGGTCCTGTTGCGACAGGCCCACGTCCACCGCACCCGGCACCAGGCGCAGCTTGGCCATATAGGCATTGGTGATTTCCATCAGGCGGCGCGAGTCGGTGCCGGTGAATTCAATCTGCACCTGCTTGCCCTGGTTGCCCAGGTCGTCGACCACCGAGTACTCGGCGCCGACCATGTGGCTGAGCTTCTCGCGCAGCTCGGCGCCGATCTCGAAGGCGGTGCGCTTGCGGGTGGCGCGCTTGCCGATATCGACATACACGCGGCCGCCGCCGGAGCTGATGCCCGAGTTGGTATCCTTGACCTCGGGAATGGAGCGCGCCAGTTCCGCCACTTTCTCCATCTTCAGGCGGGCGTACTCGATGCTGCTCGACGACGGCGTGCGCACATCGACGGCGATGGTGCTGCGGTCGGCCGCCGGCAGGAAGCTGGTGCCGCCGAACTTGGCCTGCACCAGCAGCGCGCCGACGAAGGTGCCCAGGGCGATCATGGCCATCCAGCGGCGGTGATGCAGGGCCCAGGCGATCAGGCGGCTGTAGCGGTCGGACTGGTGGTCGAACCAGGCGTTAAAGCGGTCCAGCTTGGTGCCCAGCCAGCCCTTCTTGGCCGTATGGTGGTCGGCCGGGTCGCCCCAGAAGGCCGACAGCATCGGATCGAGCGTAAAGGAAATCCCCAGGCTGACCAGCACCGAGCAGGTCACCGTCAGCGCGAACGGGCGGAACCATTCGCCCGAAATGCCGGGCATGAAGGCCACCGGAATGAACACGGCGATGATGGAGAAGGTGGTCGCGGCCACGGCCAGGCCGATCTCGGCGGTACCGTTGAGCGCGGCCGTGCGGCGGTCCGAGCCCATCTGCATATGGCGCACGATATTTTCGCGCACCACGATGGCATCGTCGATCAGCACGCCGATGGCCAGCGACAGGCCCAGCAGGGTCATGAAGTTCAGGGTGAAGCCGCACAGCCACACCGCGATGAAGGCGGCGATGACGGACGTTGGCAGGCTCAGCGCCGTAATCAGCGTCGAGCGCCAGGAATTGAGGAAGGCGTACACCACAAAGATGGTCAGCACGGCGCCCAGCACCAGCGATTCGATCACATTGTTCAGGCTGCGCTGGGATTCATCGCCGCCATCGCGGGTGATTTCCAGGCTGGTGCCCTTGGGCAGCTCGGCATTGATCTCCTTGAGCATGTCGCGCACCTTGGCCGCCACGCTGACGGTGCTGGCGTCGCGCGAGCGGCCGATCGAGATGCCCACGTTGGGCTTGCCGCTGCGGATGCTGACGCTGTTGACTTCGGCGAAGCCGTCGGCGATCGTGGCCACCTGGGCCAGACGCACGATTTCCTCGCCGCGGCGCTTGACCACCACCTGTTCGAACTCGGCGGGAGACTCGATCCGGCCGACCAGGCGTATGCCCTTCTCGTCCATGCTGCCGCGCACCTTGCCCACCGGCGCATTGGTGTTCTGGTTGCGCAGCGCGGTGACCACCTCGCCCACCGCGACATTGTATTCGCGCAGTTTTTCGGCGCGCAGCAGCACCGACAGTTCGCGCTTCAGTGAGCCGCTGACATTGACCTGGGCCACGCCGTCGATGACGCGGAATTTATCCGACAGCACATCTTCGGCCAGGCGCGAAATTTCCGCATGGCTTTGCGAGGTCGACGACAGCGCCAGCTGCATCACCGGCTGGGCCGCCGGGTCGATGCGCTGCAGGATGGGCTCGCGCATCTCGGTGGGCAGCTTGTAGCGTACCGAGGCGATCGCGTTGCGGATCTCGTCGGAGGCTTCGATCATATTCTTCTTGAAGCTGAACTCGATGAAGACTTCGGCCGAACCCTCATGCGCCGTACTGTCCAGGCGGGTCACGCCGGAAATGGCTTGCAGCGGCTTTTCCAGGCGGTTGATCACTTCGCGCTCGACCGTGTCGGGCGAGGCGCCCGGATACGGCACGTTGACGATGATGAAGGGCACTTCGATGTCCGGGTTCTGGTTGACCCGCAGCTTCTTCAGGGCCAGCAGGCCCAGGCACATCATCGCCACGATCAGCACGATCGTCGCGATGGGGCGCTTGATACTGAAATCGGATAAGAACATGGATCAGTTCCCTTTCGGCGCTGGGCTCGTGGCGCTGTTGGCGGTGGCCGCCGGCGTCGATGCCGAGGCGACCACCTTGGCGGTGCTCAGTTCGATGGTCTGGCCATCCTTGAAGGACGAGTTCGGCACGCGCATCACGCTGTCGCCGGCGGCCAGGCCGCTGCGCACTTCCCACTGGCCGGTGCGGGCATCGCGCGCACCGATGGCCAGGATGACTTTCCTCAGCGCCTTGCCGTTCACGCGCCAGGTATAGGACTGGTCGCCGTTCTGCACCAGCGCCGAATCGGGGATCATCAGCGCCTCGGCGGTTTCCGCTTCGACCCGGCCTTCGGCATACAGGCCCGCCACGCGCGGCAAGCCCTTGTCGGCGAACTCGACGAGCACTTCCACCTGGCGGGTGACCGCGTTGGCCGATGGATCGACGCGCTTGACCTTGCCCATGAAGTCCTGGCCGGCATAGCCATTGATGCGGAAGCGCACCGGCTGGCCGACCTTGACGACGCCGATCTTGTCGGCCGACACCAGGCCCTCGAAACGCATGCTGGCCGGATCGATCACCTTGATCAACTCCTTGCCGACCTGGGCGGTGTCGCCATTCGAGACCTTGCGTTCGCTGACGATGCCGTCGAACGGCGCGCGCACGCTGGTACGGCTCAGCTGCTGGCGGGCCGACACGGAACGGGCGCGGGCGCCGGCCAGTTCGCTCTGGGCATTGTTGCGGCGGATCTCGGCATCTTCCAGCGCCTGGGTCGAGGCCATGCCGGAAGCGCGCAGGGTTTTCTGGCGCTGCAGCATGCGGTCGGCCTGCTCCAGCGACTGGTTCGCGGCGCGGGTGGCTTCCTCGGCCGAATTGACGGCATCGCGGATCGACGTCTCGTCCAGGCGCACCAGCACATCGCCTTTTTTTACGGCTTCGCCGTTTTCTTTCATGACCTGCAGCACCACGGCGCCGACTTCGGCGCGCAGATCGGCCTTGCGCTCGGGCTGGACCGAACCGGTGATCACCGGGCCGGACGCGAGGGCGTTGGACTGGACGGTGAGCAAGTCTTCCGGCGCGATCGTCAGTTTGACCGGCGCGGCATCTTTAGCATTTTTATCCTTGCCATCCTTCCCGGCGGCGGCCTGGGCCGATGCGCTGGCGGCGCCCTTGTCGGACTCCGGGGAAGGCTTGCTGCATGCAACCAAGGCTGTAGCGACGGCGAGAGCAAGTAAGGGTTTGCGCAACATAAACGTTCTCCGAAATAAGGGACTGGGTGAGGACTGTGATGCTGTTGGAATTTTATTAATTTACCAATACTACAAGCGGCAGAGTATCGCCGAGCGCCTGACGGTCGTCAATCGCTCAATGGCTGGAGTGCAGGTTTCACAGGATGGAGTGCTGAAAACGGGGATAGACGGCGGGGAGTGTGACTTTCGGAGAGAAAGTCGGGAGATGATTGGGGGGCTGCGGGCGGGCTGCGGGCGGCGGGCGGGCCGCGTGCGCTCGACTGAAACCCAGGGCGCAAATCTGGGGGCCTGCCCCGTTGGGACAGGCGGGGCGCAGCCCCTCTCCGGACCCTCAGGTCAGACCCCGGCTCTTTGCCGTGGGTTTTGGGATGAGCCGCCGGCCCGCCAGCTTACTTAATTGAAAACTTCTTAGCCGCGCCCGAACACCGCATGCACCAGATGCCCCAGCGCGATACCGGTAGCCAGGCCGCCGCAAATTTCCACAATGGTATGCCCCATGCGCTCGCGCAGCCAGCTGTGCGCGCCGTCGCCCTTGGCCAGGCGGTTGATCGCGGCGGCCTGCTTGCCCACGTGCTGGCGCAGGCTGTTGGCGTCGATGATAACGATAAAGCACAAGGTCACCGCCACGCCAAAGGCCGGGTGACCTATGCCCTCGCGCAGCGCGATCAGGGTGGCCATGCTGGACACCACGGCGCTATGGTTGCTGGGGAAGCCGCCATTGCCCACCAGATTGAAGGCCCATTTGCGCGCCTTGGCGCTATTGATCAGGAATTTGATCGGACCGACCGTGATCCAGGTGATCAGGGGCGTGACGAGGTAGGCGATATCCATGTGAATGTCCTTTAAAGTCTGACTATTTCTTCTATTTATATGTTGCGGGAAGCAAAACAGGCGCAATTATCGCAGATGGCCCGTGGCCGGGGGTGTTGCTCATGTAAAATCAGCGCCGTCTGCGTATATATCCATTAGGGAAGATTTATGAAACACTTTCGCATCTCCATCATCGTCTCCATCGGGCTGATGCTCGCCGCCGGCTGGTGGGGCTACAGCCAGGGCGGCGTCAGCGGCCTGCTGCAGGCGGTCTGGATCTCCGCCGTGCTGGGCGTGCTGGAAGTCTCGCTATCGTTCGACAACGCCGTGGTCAATGCCTCGGTGCTGCGCCACTGGGATGATTTCTGGCAAAAGCTGTTCCTGACTGTCGGTATCGTCGTGGCCGTGTTCGGCATGCGCCTGCTGTTCCCCCTGCTGATCGTCTCCTTCGCCACCGGGCTGGGGCTGGTCGATGTCTGGTCGATGGCCATCGCCACCCCGGACAAATACTCCGAATACCTGACCGGCGTGCATGCCGAGGTGGCGGCCTTCGGCGGCGCCTTCCTGCTGCTGGTGTTCCTGAACTTCCTGTTTGACGAAAGCAAGAAACTGCACTGGCTGGGCTGGATGGAGCGCAAGGTCAACCAGCATGGCACCGAGAGCCTGGCTGTTCTGCTGAGCTTGCTGGCCGTGTTCGCCTGCGTGGCGCTGGTCGGCGAGGCCAAGAAATACAGCGTACTGGCGGCCGGCGTGATCGGCGTGGCCGTCTACGTGGCGGTGGGCTGGCTCAGCGAACTGCTGGAAGAGGACGAGGAAGCCGACGCCGCCAACGATGCCGGCAAACCCGCTGGCAAATCGGGCAACGGCGCGCTGGTCTCCACTGTGGCGCGCGGCAGCTTCGGCGGCTTCATGTACCTGGAAGTGCTGGACGCCTCCTTCAGCTTTGACGGCGTGATCGGCGCCTTCGCCATCACCAGCGACGTGGTCATCATCATGCTGGGCCTGGCCATCGGCGCCATGTTCGTGCGCTCGATGACGGTGTTCCTGGTACACAAGGGCACGCTGGAAGAATTCGTCTACCTCGAGCACGGCGCCCATTACGCGATCGGCATCCTGGCCCTGATCATGTTCGCCAGCGTGCGCTATCACATCCCTGAATGGTTCACCGGCCTGTCCGGCGTGATCTTTATTGCTATTTCGATATGGTCATCGGTCCGCCACCGCCGTCACGCGATCCAGTGATAAGATTGACAGCATTGCCACTTCCATCCCATACCAGGCCTTTATGACCACATCGAAACGCATCGTCCTGTCCCTGACCGCCCTGCTGGGTGGCGCCGTCCTGCTGCTGGCCGCCTACAGCTGGGTGACACTGCATTTGTCCTATTCCGAAGGCGAGCGGGCCGGCTATCTGCAGAAGTTCTCCAAGCGCGGCTGGGTCTGCAAAACCTGGGAGGGCGAGATCCTGCTGACCTCGATGCCGGGGGCGATCCCCGAAAAGTTTGAATTCAGCGTGCGCGACGACGAGGTCGCCCGCCAGCTGATGGCCGCCACCGGCAAGCGCGTGGTGCTCAGCTACGACCAGCACAAGGGCGTGCCCAGCGCCTGTTTCGGCGAGACCGAGTACTTCATCACCAAGGTCGCGGTCAGCCAGTAAGCGGGGAATAGCCGGGACAAGCTGCGGCGCCAGCACGCGGCCGCGGCACAGACGGCGCGCTGTCCCCCTACCGGCCCGCAAGCCAAAGGGGCGCTTTGCCGCAGCGGATTGAGGTAAGCTCAGCAGTATCGCAAAGCCTGCCCACCACCGGTCCTGCCGGTGGCGCCCTCACCTTCTCGGGAACACACCATGCGCCCTTTGCCGGCAGCCGCCAAGGCAGCATTACTCAGCACCATTTTCCTCCTTGGCCCTGCCTGCGCCCAGGACGTTGCCCTGCAAGGCGGCCTGCTGCGCGTCAACGACAAACATGAAAACACCTTCTCCGCCTCGCTCAACTATGCGCATCCGGTGGGCGACTATCTGGCGCTGAGCCTGTCCTATCTCAATGAAGGCCATCCAGTCGAGCATCACCGCGACGGCGTAGCCGGCCAATTGTGGCTGCGCTCGCGTATCACCGAACAGGGCATGTCGTATGGCGTCGGGGCTGGCCACTACTATTACTTCGACACGGCGCGCGTCGGCCTTGACGGCTATACCAATGACCACGGCTGGGCGCCTATCTTTAGCGCGCAAATGAGCTGGCACCACCAGAACCGCTGGTACACCCAGGTACAGCTGAACCGCATCTTCCCGCGCGGCAAAGACGCCACCACCTCGCTGCTGATCGGCGCCGGCTACCGCTTCGACGGCGTGCGCGGCGACAAGCTGCATCTGGATGGGCCGTCGACCGACGACACGATCACCGTACTTGCCGGCCAGAGCATCGTCAACAGTTTCGGGTCGGAGCGTTCGCGCGCCTACAGCCTGGAGTACCGGCGCGCGGCGGGCCGCTATGTGGACTGGACCACCAGCTGGGTCAACGAAGGCACCACCAGCAAGACCCGGCGCAGCGGCGTGGCGGCGCAGCTATGGCTGATCCGTTCGCTGAACCAGCATGTGGAGCTGGGCATGGGCGCCGGCCCCTATCTCAACTTCGAAAAGCACGACGTGCCCGAGCGCAGTTCGGTCATGGCCGGCCTGGTCTCGATCGCCACCCGCTACCACTTCAACAAGCGCATCGTCGGCGAAATCGCCTGGCAGCGCGTGCTCACCGACTACCACCGCGATGCCGACTTGCTGATGGTGGGTGTAGGCGCCAGTTACTGAGATTTGCAAGGCGCGAAATTTTATGCGCGTAGCGGCGCCTTAGCGCGCGCGCCACACCGCGCCGGTAGCGTCGGTGGTCTGGGTCAGGCGGTCGATGACATCGCGGGCGATGGTTTCCGATTGCTGCTCACGCTCGGCCTTGGCCTTGGCCGCCGCCTGCGCGCTGACGCGGGCGCCCTGCTCGGCCTGCTTGCAGGCGGTTTCCTCGGCCGCCACCTTGGCTTGCAGGGCGGACAGCGCATGCTGGGCCGCCTGCTGGCGGCGGGTTTCCAGCGCCAGCAGCTTGTGCTTGGCGGCCGTCATAGCGGCGGTCGTTTCCACCAGCTTGCGCTGCATCGCCGCATGGGCTTGCGCCACATCCAACAGCGATTTTTGTTCGGCCAGCTTGTCCGCGCTGGCCTGCTGCGCGGCCTGCTCTTCCAGCACGCGCCTGGCCATCACATCGGCCTGCTCCTGCTCGGCGTCGGCACGGGCGCGCGCGGCGGCGGCCAGCTGCTTTTCCGCTTCCAGACGGTTGGCGATGGCTTTCGATGCGCGCACTTCCGAGGCGGTGTTCTGACGCTGCTGCGTCAGCTTCTGGTCGATCAGCGCCAGCGACTGGCGTTCCGTCTCCACATATTCGCGCTCGGCCTCCAGCAGCGCCTGCGCACTGGCGGCTTTCTCTTCCTCGACGCGGCTGCGCTCGGCCTGTACCTCGCCCAGTTCGATCGCCAGCTTCGCCTGCGCCGCCATGGCCAGCGCGGCGCTTTCCTTCTGCTGCGCTTCCAGCGCGGCCTGCTGCGCCATCTGCGCCACGGCGGCCGCTTCCTGTTCATTCGCGGCGCTCAGGCGCTGCTCGGCCTCGGCCTGCTGGCGCAGCGCTTCCACCTGGGCCAGCTCGGAGGCGACACGGGCCTGGGCGGCGGCGGCGGCGGTCTGCTCCACGCTCAATTTCTCTTTCAGTGCCGCCAGCGCGGCCTGCTCGGCGGCGCCGCGGGCCTGCTCGGCTTCCAGTACGGCCTGGGCCTGCTTGGCTTGCTGGCGGGCCCAGTCGTCGGCATCGCGCAGCGCATCGACCTTCTGCGCCAGGATCGCCACTTCGCGCTGCTCGGCTTCGTTCTGGCTGGCGGCCAGCGCGGCGGCGGCGCGCGACAGTTCGGCGCGTTCGGCGGCCAGCTTGGCGGCCAGCTGCTGTTCGATATGATCGGCACGGGCCGCTTCGGCGGCGGCGGCATCGGCCTGCTGGCGCAATTTGCTCTGTTCCAGCGCCAGCGTTTCGGCTTCGACTTTGACGTGGGTTTGCAGCTCGGCGTCCTGCTCCGCTTCCACCCGGGCCAGGGCGACGGCACGCAACTGGCGGTCGACTTCGATACGGGCTTCGGTGGCGGCCAGAATGCGTGCGTCGGCATCGCGGCGCGCCTGGGCGCTGGCGGCGGCCACCATTTCCAGGCGCTCGCGGTGAATCGCCGTGTCGCGGATTTCTTTTTCGGTTTGCAGACGCAGATGCAGCGACTGCGCGGCGCTGCGCTCGGACTCGGCCTGCGCCAGTGCGATCTGCTCGCGTTCCTGCTCCAGATGGGCCAGCGCGCGCGCCTCTTCGATCGCACGCACCTCGGCGGCGGCGCGGTTGAAAGCCGACTCCAGCGCGATCTGGTCGGCGCGTTCGCGCTGCACGGTCAGTTCCAGCGCTTCGGTTTCGGCGACTTCGAGCATCTGCGCGGTCTGGCGCGCGGCATAGGCATGGCGCTCGCGTTCGCGCGCCATGGTGGCCACGCGCGCATCGGCAGTGGCGATTCCCACCATTTCATCCTTGGCGGCCTGCACGGCAGCCACCCGCTCGACCGCCTGCTGGCGGGTCTGTTCGGTTTGCGCCTGCAGCTCGGCGGCCACGCGCGCGGCCTGCTCGGCCAGTTCCGCCTCGGACGCCATCTGTTCGGTGGCGCGCTTGCGGTTTTCCTCTTCCAAGCGCGCGCGCTGCTCGGCGGCGATGCGTACCTGGGTATCGGTTTCCACGCGGGCGCGCAGTTCGGCCGTTTCCATTCTGACCGCTTCGAGGCGGGCCACGCTGGCCTGGGCGGCGGCGCGCAGCGATTCGAGCCGGTCGTGGTTGGCCACGATGGCCTCTTCCGAGGCCTGGGCATTTTGCAGGGCCACCGCGGCGGCGGCGGCATCGGAGGCGGCGCGGTCCTCGGCCAGTGCGCGGGCACGCGCCTCGGCGTGGGCCCGGCTCTCGGCCGCGCAGGCGGCCTTGGCTTCGGCTTCGACCCGGGCGATGGCCTCGTGGATGGCTTTCATTTCCATGGCCGCACGGCCAGGCGCTGCTGGCACGGCGGTATCCGCTTGCTGCTCCAGCTGCGGTTCCGGTGCGTCGGCCGAAAATGCGACTGTGAGGGTGGCGCCTTCGCGCTGTGCCAGTTGTGCTTGCATGAGAATTCTCGCTATAGGTGACTCCCGGCCAGACCGGGATTTCTGAGTCACCATTATTGAATGCTTCTTACGTCGGCAGAACCACAAGCAGAGGGCTAAAACCGCCTTATTTCTCGCCGCTTAGACCGGCCACAGGGGTTGTTCATCCATTAGTGCGACCTGTTCGCGCAGCTCCAGGATGCGGTCTTGCCAGTAGCGCTGGGTGTTAAACCAGGGGAAGGCGGCCGGGAAGGCAGGATCGTCCCAGCGCCGCGCCAGCCAGGCCGCGTAGTGAATCAGGCGCAGGGTGCGCAGGGCTTCGACCAGATACAGCTGGCGCGGCTCGAAATCGCAGAAATCCTCGTAGCCGGCCAGAATATCGGCCAGCTGGCGTACCTGCTCGGAACGCTCGCCCGACAGCATCATCCACAGATCCTGGATCGCCGGCCCCATGCGGCTGTCGTCGAAGTCGACGAAATGGGGGCCCGCATCGGTCCACAGCACATTGCCGCCATGGCAATCGCCGTGCAGGCGCAGCAGCGCCACCTCGCCGGCCCGGTCGTAGCAGCGCCGCACACCGCCGAGGGCCTGGTCGAGCACGCTGCTATAGGCGGCGCGCAGCTCCATCGGGATCAGATCGCCCGCCAGCAGGTAGTCGCGCGGTTCCTGGCCGAAGGTGGCTATATTGAGCGCGGGCCGCTCGGTAAAGCTGCTCAGTGCGCCCACCGCATGGATACGGCCGATGAAACGCCCTATCCACTCCAGCGTGGCCGGATCGCCCAGCTCGGGCGCCCGCCCGCCATGGCGTTCGAACACGGCGAAGCGGAAACCCTTGAAGGTATGCAGGGTGCGGCCCTCCAGCGCCATGGCTGGCACCACCGGAATCTCGCGCTCGACCAGTTCGGCCACAAAAGCGTGCTCTTCCAGGATGGCGGCGTCGCTCCAGCGCGCCGGGCGGTAGAACTTGGCCACCAGCGGCTTGCTATCTTCGATGCCGACCTGGTAGACCCGGTTCTCATAGCTGTTCAGTGCCAGCAGGCGGCCATCGCCGCGCAGACCGACGCTGTCAAGGGCGTCGAGCACGCAATCGGGGCTCAATTCGGAAAAAGGATGGGCGATGGCGGGCACGGTCGGGTCTGGGTTCATGTTGTCATTGTACGGCGCGGCGCGGCCTTGCGCGCAAACATCTGGGCGCGCGCGGGCCGCGCAGCGTATACTGTCGGCTTCCACCTAAGAAAAAGAGCAAGCCATGCAACTCGACCAGCCTTTGAGCGAAAAAGAATTCGACGAATTAGACAGTTTCCTGTTGTCCGACCGCAGTCCCGAGGACGCGATGACGATGGACATCCTGCACGGCTACCTGACCGCGATCGCGATCGGCCCGGAAACCATCATGCCAGCCGAATGGCTGCCGCAGATCTGGGGCCAGGACGAAAAAGACGTCCCCAAGTTCAAAAACAGCAAGGAAGAAGAACGCATCGTCAATCTGATCATGCGCTTCATGAACGAAGTACTGGTCACCTTTGAAGTGGCGCCGAAGGAATTCGAGCCCCTGTTCGTCGAGCACGAAGTCGAAGGCCAGAACCTGATCGACGCCGAAGGCTGGTGCTGGGGCTTCTGGGAAGGCATGGAGCTGCGCGAGGGTTCCTGGGACGAGATCTGGGAATCGGAAGTCGGTCCGCTGATGCAGCCTATCTACCTGCTGGGCGCCGACGAGATCGAAGAAGAGGAACTGCCGCTGGTGGAAGATCCGGTCAAGGCGCACAAGCTGGGCCAGGAACTGGAAGCCAATCTGCCGGCCATCCACAAGTTCTGGGTACCGCGCCGCAAAGCCGCCGTCACCACCATCAAGCGCGAAGAGCCGAAGGTCGGCCGCAATGACGACTGCCCTTGCGGCAGCGGCAAGAAGTACAAGAAGTGCCACGGCGCCGATTCGGCCGCCGAGTAAGCTGTTTTTTAAGAAGCCCAAGCCAACGAGCTGGCAACTTTTTTAAAACCCACGGCAAAGAGCCGGCAACTTTTTTAAAACCCACGGCAAAGAGCCGGCGGCTTTTTTAAAACCCACGGCGTAACCCTGGGGTCTGACCCGGCGGGTCAGACCCCGGCTCTTTGCCGTGGGTTTTATACGCGCCGCGGCCAGCCCAAGGCCAGTCCCGCGCTACTTATCCGGCAAGCGCCCCCCATCCGTCTTGACAAAGCGCTCCACATCATCCAGCGTAGGTGCCAGCCACCTCGCCGGTGCGGCCAGCGACACCACCAGCGTCATATGATTGACGCCCTCCAGATACGCCTCCGTCACCCTCACCCCCTTGCCGCGCAGCCGGTACGCCAAGCCGCCGGTATTGCGCTGCGGATTGACCAGGCTATCCTTGCGCGCCGCGATCAGCAGCGCCGGCGGTGCCGTGCGCGTGACATGGTTGACCGGCTGGGAGTCGGCCGGCGTCTGCGGGTAATAAAACACCGGCCGCGTGGTCTCGTTCTGGATCGGGATAAAATCGTAGGGACCGGCCAGGCCGATCCAGCCGCGCAGCGCCGCCGCGTCCATCCCCTGCTGCGCCAGCAGTTTGCCATCGAGCGCCAGCATGGCGGCGTTGTAGGCGCCGGCGCTATGCCCCATCAGGAACAGTTTGTGCGGGTCGCCGCCATAGCGGCCAATATGTTGGCTGACCCAGGCCACCGCGCGCGCCGAGTCGACCAGGAATTCGGGATAGCGTACTTGTGGATACAGGCGATAGTCGGCCACCACGGCCACGATGCCGCGCGCGGCCAGCGCCCGGCCCACGAAGGCATAGTCGGCGCGCTCGCCGCTGACCCAGTTGCCGCCGTAGAAAAACACCACCACCGGCGCCTTGCCGTCGCCATTGAGCGGGCGGTACACATCGAGCAGCTGGCGCGGCCCGTCGCCGTAAGCCAGCCCGGCGCTGCACTCCGATCCGGCGCCGGACGACATGGCGTTGAGCACCTTCAGCGGCGCGCAAACTACCAGCACCACGATCACAGGCAGGCTCAGCGCCAAACCCAGATAGATACGGTGACTATGCTTCATGAAAGCCGTGAGAAGAATTGTCCTACACAAGTGTAGGCCAAAAAATCGCCCAATTGATTACAGGAAGCAAAGATTTATTGGTATTCATGCTCCAATACCACTTAATCGCCCCCGGTTTCGAGACCGAACAACTCCCGCAGCAAAGTGGCGCGTTCTTGCGCCGCCACCCGGCGCGTGCGCGATTTGCCATCGACCACGGTTTTCAGCGCCTCGCCCATCAGGATGGTGCGGCCCTGCGGATTGAACAGCACCACCAGCAGCTTTTGCACGAAAATCGCATCCGGATGGGTGGAATTCATATAGTTGGCCGGCGCGAAGTCGATCCACTCCTGCGGCGACAGGTTAAAACCGAACTGGCTGGCCCATTCGCCGTCCACCTTGGCCTTGAGCACATAGTCGATAGGGCTGCTCATGCTCAGCATATAAGTATCAGCGTCCTGCGCCACCTCGGTGTCGAGCAGGTCCAGCCGCATCGGCGCGCGGATGCCGTAGCTGCCGAAGCCCAGGTCGCACAACCACTGCACGCCAGCGAGCGTGGCGACGATCACCATATGGGTCTTGGGCCGCAGCACCGGATAGAACATCGGCCGCGCCGCCGCGAACTGGTAGGGGATGCCGAGCGCCTGCAGGGCCATGGCAAAGGTGCCATTGACCTCATAGCAATAGCCGCCGCGGCGGCGCTTGACGATCTTGTCGACGATCTGTTCCGGCACCAGCGAGATGATTTTCCCGGCCTGGACGTCCAGGTTCTCGAACGGCACCGTAAACAACTGGGCCCGCATCATGGCCTGCAAGGTGGCCAGGTCGGCCTTGGCCTCGCCCTGGAAACCGATCCGGTCCAGATAATCCTGCAATACAAAATTCTCAGCGTGCATAGTCGCTCCTGTCCCTGGAAAGCAAAAAGGGCCAGCCCCGATCACCACAGCAATCGCGACTGGCCCTTCCCTGGGCGTGTGCCCGGGCGTGCTTACAATTTGATGAAGTGTTCCCGATAATACTTCAATTCCTCGATCGACTCGACGATGTCGGCCATCGCGGTATGCTTCTGGTGCTTCTTGAAGCCGCTGACGATTTCCGGCTTCCAGCGCTTGCACAGCTCTTTCAGGGTGGACACGTCCACATTGCGGTAGTGGAAGAACGCTTCCAGTGCCGGCATGTAGCGCACCATGAAGCGACGGTCCTGGCCGATGGTATTGCCGCACATCGGCGATTTACCCTTCGGCACCCACTGTTTCAGGAAGGCGATCAGCTCGGCTTCGGCCTGGGCTTCGGTCACGGTCGAGGCCTTGACCCGCTCGGTCAGGCCGGAACGGCCATGGGTGCCGGTATTCCAGGCGTCCATCTTGCCCAGCGTCTCGTCGCTCTGGTGGATCGCGAAGACCGGGCCTTCGGCCAGCACGTTCAGGTGCATATCGGTGACCACCACGGCCACTTCGATGATGCGGTCGGTATCCGGCTCCAGGCCCGTCATTTCCATGTCGACCCAGATCAGGTTCAGCTCATTCGGACGTGCCTGGGCGGTAGGGGTGGTAGCTGGGTTCGTCGAACCCGCTGCGATGTCGGTAGCTTGTGACATAATTCTCTCTTGGCCTAATCAATCCGCCATTTTCTCACAGGCATAGAATGTATTCACTCGCGTTTTCGATTTTGTTTGTTTCTTTCCTCATTTTGACGCTGATCGTGCGTTTCTGGCTAGCATCGCGGCATATCCGCCATGTGCTGGGCCATCGCGCCACCGTGCCCGCCGAATTTGCCGAAAAGATCCCGCTGGCGGCCCACCAGAAGGCCGCCGACTACACCGTGGCCAAGACCAAGTTCGGCTTGATGGCCCTGCTGATCAATAGTGCCGTGCTGATCGGCTTTACCCTGCTGGGCGGCCTGCAATGGCTGTCGGCGCAGGTGTTCCAGCTGAGCGGCCCCGGCATGGTCTACCAGCTGGGCCTGCTGGCCGGCTTCGCCATCCTGTCGGGCCTGATCGACCTGCCCTTCGATTACTACCGCCAGTTCGGCATGGAACAGCGTTTCGGTTTTAACAAGATGAGCCGCGCCCTGTTCTTCGCCGACATGCTCAAGGGCGCGGCGCTGGGCGCAGCCATCGGCCTGCCGCTGGTATGGGTGGTGCTGACCCTGATGGACAAGTCCGGCGGCCTGTGGTGGTTCTACGCCTGGCTGGTGTGGAGCGGCTTCCAGCTCTTGATGATGGTGCTGTTCCCCACCGTGATCGCCCCGCTGTTCAATAAATTCACGCCGCTGGCCGACGACTCCCTGAAAGCCCGCATCGAAGGCTTGATGACCCGCGTCGGCTTCGCCTCCAAGGGCCTGTTCGTGATGGACGGCTCCAAGCGCAGCGCCCACGGCAATGCCTATTTCTCCGGCTTCGGCGCCAACAAGCGCATCGTGTTCTTCGATACCCTGCTGTCGCGCCTGGCGCCGCAGGAAATCGAGGCGGTGCTGGCGCATGAGCTGGGCCACTTCAAGCTCAAGCACATCATCAAGCGCATCGTCATGATGTTCGCCATCTCGCTGGGCTTCCTGGCCCTGCTCGGCTACCTGAAAAACCAGGTCTGGTTCTACACCGGCCTGGGCGTCGACCCGCTGATCCTGCCCGGCCAGAGCAACGACGCCATGGCCCTGCTGCTGTTCATGCTGGTGCTGCCGGTGTTCACCTTCCTGTTTGGCCCGCTGACCTCGATCAGCTCGCGCAAGCACGAATTCGAAGCCGACGCCTTCGCCGCCAGGCACACCGATTCGCGCGATCTGGTCTCGGCCCTGGTCAAGATGTACGAAGACAATGCCTCGACGCTGACACCCGATCCGCTGCACTCGGCCTTCTACGATTCGCACCCGCCGGCCAGCGTGCGCATCCGCCAATTGAACCTGGCCGCCCAATGAAGGAGTCCGCCATGATCGCCAGCACCGCCGGCCTGTTGCAGGCCCACAGCATCAACAGCACTGAAGCCGTCTCGCCCGGCGAGGCCAAGCGCCTGCTAGCCTTCGTGCCCGGCTGGGCGCTGGAAAACGGCAAATTGTGCCGCAACTTCGGCTTTAAAAACTATCACCACACCATGGCCTTCGTCAACGCCCTGGCCTTCCAGAGCCACAATGAAGACCATCACCCGGAACTGACCGTGACGTATAAAAACTGCCTCGTCCGCTATGACACCCACTCCGTCAATGACGGCCAGGGTGGTCTCTCGGAAAACGATTTCATCTGCGCCGCCAAGGCCAGCCTGCTGTACGCCAGCGCGGCGGCCAGCGCATGAGCCAACTCACCGCCACCATCATCGCCGCCCACGGCCGCCACTACCTGGCCGACGCCGACGGCCTGCGCCTGCAATGCGTCACCCGCGGCAAGAAGACCAATGTCGCCGTGGGCGACGTCGTCAAGGTCACCCTGACGTCGGCCGACCAGGGCGTGATCGACACCATCACCGAACGCAAGACCCTGCTGTACCGCTCCGACCAGTATAAATCCAAGCTGCTGGCGGCCAATCTGAGCCAGTTGTTCATCGTCGTGGCCACCGAGCCCGGCTTTGCCGACGACCTGGTCTCGCGCTCGCTGGTCGCGGCCGAGGCGGCCGGCATCACGGCCCGCCTGATCCTGAATAAAACCGACGTCACCGAATCGCTGGCGCGCACCCGCGAACGCCTGCAACCCTACGCCTCGCTGGGCTACCCGGTGCACGAGGTATCGGCCAAGGGCCGTCCGGAAGAAACCGTGGCCATGCTGGCGCCGCTGCTGGCCGGCCAGTCGTCCATCCTGATCGGCCAGTCCGGCATGGGCAAGTCCTCGCTGATCAACCTGCTGGTGCCGGACGCCGACATCGCCGTGCGCGAAATCTCGGCCGCCCTCGACACCGGCAAGCACACCACCACCTTCACCCGCCTGTACCAGCTGCCCGAACTGGGCGCCGGCTCGTCCATCATCGACTCGCCCGGCTTCCAGGAGTTCGGCCTCTACCATTTGAGCGAAGGCATGCTGGAGCGCGCCTTTGTCGACTTCGAGCCCTACCTCGGCCAGTGTAAATTTTACAACTGCCGCCACCTGATCGAGCCCCAGTGCGCGATACTATCGGCAGTGCAGGAAGGTAAAATTTCCAAAATGCGCCACACCCTGTACGGGCAGTTATTGCACGAATCCGCGCAAACCCTGTACTGACAAGCAAATATGCGTAAAACTTGAGCGCACTGGGGCAATTGCGGAATATAATTCTCGGGAGCAATTTCCAGTAGCTGTTCTATAAGTGCGGGCTTCAGGCGAGGAATGTCCATGGATCTGTTTGCAGTCGACGACGACGTAGCCAAGTGGGAGCAGGAGTTGGTACCCCTGCGGCTGTCCCCGTGCGGCGCCGCCCGTTTGCTGGTGCAAGTGCCGCTGGCCTGGCATCTGCGCCAGCGCGACAGTGCGCGTGCCCTGGCGCTGGCCGCCGACGTGACCGATCAGTTGGACAGCATGGGCCTGGACGACGCCACCCGCCTGCCGGCACTGGCGCGCATGCAACTGGTGCGGGCCGAAGCGCTCTGGCTGCAAGGCGAACTGGAAGCGGCCGACACCCTGGCCCTGGGCGCCCTGCCCGGCTTTGGCGCATGTGACGACCACGCCGGCTGCGCCGACGCCCACTGGCTGCGCGCCTGGATCGCCGTCGACCTGGGCGACCACCAGTTGCGCGACGGCCAGCTGGAACTGGCCGCCGCCGCCGCGCGCCGCGCCGGCGACCCGCAGCGCCTGATCATCTTCGAAGCGGCCATGGGCCGCTGGGCCGTGCTGGCCGACCGCCACGGCGCCAGCGCGCGCTGGCGCGAACGCTTCAGCGTCGACCACCTTCCCGCCGCCACCCTCAATCCCGGCGCGGCCGCCTGGGTCTACGATTTCCTGGGCCTGTCGGCCAGCTTCGACAGCGATTTCGGCGTCGCCGCCGGCCACTACATCCGCTGCTACGAAGCGGCGCTGGAAACGGGCCAGCTGCGCTGTGCCATCATCGCCGCCACCAATATCGGCGAAGACTTCACCATCCTCAACGACCTGCACTCGGCGCTGGAATGGATGCAAAGCGCCCTCGACCTGGCCCGCCCCACCGGCTGGCCGCGCAGCCTGGGCGCCTGCCTGATGCACACCGCCGACACCATGCGCCGCCTGGGCCGCATCGACACCGCCGAAGCATTGCTGCACGAGGCGCTGCAAATCCTGGCGCCGCTGGCCGGCGCGCGCAGCTACGCCATCGCCTTGCAATACCAGGGCGACCTGGCGCTCGACAAGGCCGACTACGCCGGCGCGCTGGACGTGTTCCGCCGCCTGGAACGCCGCGCCGACGCGCTCCAGCAGGCCGACCTGCGCTCGACCGCGCGGCGCGGCCAGGCCCATGCCCTGTGCTTCCTCGACCAGCCCCAGGCCGCGCTGCGCGAAGCCATGCTGGCGGTGCAACTGGCGGCGGACCAGTCGAACGCCTACAACCACATCGCCGCCCTGCGCGTGCTGTCGCTGATCCACACGCGCCACCCGCTGCCCGCGCCCGAGGGCATGACCGAGCTCAACGCCACCCTGCACTATCTGCACCAGGCGCTGGAGGTGGCCTCCACCATCGCCGGCTACACCCTGCCGGCCGACCTGCTCGAAGCGCTGGCGCGCGAGTACGCCCAGGCCGGCAGCTACCAGCAAGCCTATGAGTCGGCGCTGGCCGCCGCCGCCGCGCGCGAAAAAAGCCGCAGCCAGGAAGCCACCAACCGCGCCGTCGCCATGCAGGTGCACCACCAGACCGAACACGCGCGCGCCGAAGGCCAGCACCACCGCGAACTGGCCGCCTCCGAAGCGCGCCGCGCCGCCGTGCTGCAGCAGACCAGCGACATGCTGCACCGCCTATCGGCCATCGGCCAGGAAATCACCGCCCACCTGGACGCGGCCGCCGTCTTCACCGCGCTGGACCGCCATGTGCACGCGCTGCTGCCCGCCCACACCTTCGCCATCTACCTGTGCGACCCGAACGGCACCAGCCTGCAGCGCGCCTTCGGCGTGGAAGGCGGCAAGCCCATGCCCACCGCCACCATCTCCTTCGACCACCCGAACGCCCAATCGGTGCGCTGCCTGAAGGAGCGCCACGAAATCTGCCATGACCACGCGCCCGCCTTCGCCATCCCCATGCCCGGCACCGCGCTCAGCGAAAGCGCGCTATTCCTGCCGCTGCTGATCGGCGACCATCCGCTGGGCGTGATGACGGTGCAGTCCTTGCAACCGAACGCCTACGGCGAGCGCGAACGGCTGATCTTCCGCACCCTGTGCGCCTATGGCGCCATCGCCCTCGACAACGCCGAAGCTTACCGCCAGTTGAAGGATGCCCAGAGCCAGCTGGTGTCGCAGGAAAAGCTGGCCGCGCTCGGGTCGCTGATGGCCGGCGTGGCCCACGAACTCAATACCCCGATCGGCAACAGCCTGCTGATCGCCAGCACCCTGCAGCAAAAGACCGAGGAGCTGGAAAAGCAGATGAACGGCGGCGGCATCCGCCGCTCCGAGCTGGCCAGCTACGTGGCCGACGCCCAGCGCGCCTCGGCGCTGGTGATGCGCGGCCTGCATAGCGCGGCCGACCTGGTCAACAGTTTCAAGCAGGTGGCGGTGGACCGCACCACCGAGCAGCGCCGCCATTTCAATCTGCAGCAGGTGACCCACGAAATCGTCGCCACCATGATGAACCGCGTGCGCGCCTCCGGCCACAGCATCGAGTACGAGGTGGCCGATACGCTGACGATGGACAGCTACCCCGGCCCCTTCGGCCAGGTCATCACCAACTTCATCAACAACGCCCTGCTGCACGCCTTCGAGCAAGAGGGGCGCGGCCAGATGTGGCTCAGCGCCAGCGCAGGGTCCGATGAGCGCGTCGTGATCGCCTTCCGCGACAACGGCGGCGGCATCGCCAGCGAGCACTTGAACCGTATCTTCGACCCCTTCTTCACCACCAAGCTGGGCCAGGGCGGCAGCGGCCTGGGCCTGTCGATCAGCTACAACATCGTCACCTCGCTGCTGGGCGGCCAGATCAGCGTAACCAGCGGCCCGGACGGCACCACCTTCACCCTCGACCTGCCGCTGACGGCCCCGCGCCACGATCCGGAGCAGCCGGCCGCGATTTATCACTGATTTTTCCCTGCGGCGCGTTCCCAAAAAACCCAAGGCGCAACCCTGGGGTCTGACCCGCCG